>NZ_JBITXI010000002.1:708567-789446 GCF_044544605.1 Streptomyces sp. NPDC053560
GGGGGGGGCGTGCGGGGGCGCCCTGCGGGCGACCACGCCATGTTGGGGTCGGGGGGGGGTGGCGGGGGGGGCCAGGGGGCCGCGCTGGGGGCCGGGGGGGGGGGGGGCGGGCGCCCGGGGGCCCGCCCGGGCCCGCTCCACCGCGTCCAGCACCGTACGGATGCCGCGGTCTCCCGTGGCGTGCACGAAGCACTGGAAGCCGAGGGAGTCCAGTTCGGTCAGCAGCTCGCCGAACTCCTCCGGCGGGTAGAACGTCTCGCCGCGGTGGTGCCGGCAGCCCGCGTACGGTTCGAGGAGCGCGGCCGTGCGCGGCTCGACGACGTCGTCGATGTAGAGCTTCAGGGGGCCGACGTTCAGCCGGTCGTCGTCGAACTTCTCGGCGGCGGCGGCGAAATCGACGAGGTCGGCGCCGGTCGTGCCGCGCGGGTGGAAGAGGGCCGCGACGATGCGTGAGCGCAGTCGGCCCTCCGCGCGGGCCCGCTCGAAGAGCGCCAGGTCGTCCAGGGAGTTCTGCGGCTCGACCACCGTCGTGAGGCCACAGCGGATCGCGTCGTCCAGGCTGCGGGCGAGGCGGCGGTACTGGCGGTCGGGCGACGCCCACGGCACGCCGAGGTCGCGCAGCGCGCGGTGGCCGTCCCGGGAGAGGCCGCGGACGGCGAAGTCCATGAGGAATCCGGTGGGTTCGCCGGTCTCCGGGTCGGTCTCGGCACGCCCGTACGGCAGGTCGGTGCGGTCCTTGGTGATGCCGAGGCGGCGCAGGGCCGCGGTGTTGAGCCAGGCGGTGTGCACGTCGTAGCTCAGGACGAAGGCGGGGGTGCCGCCGGTGACCGGGTCGAGGTCGGCGGCGCGCGGCATGCGGCCGCCGGGGAGCGCGGAGTAGTCCAGCGCCTCGGCCTCGATCCACTCGGCGTCGGGGTGCGCGTCCCGCCAGGTGCGGATGCGGTGGTGGACCTCGTCCAGGGTGCGGGCGCCGGCGAGCTGGACGCAGGCGTCGTCGGAGCCGAGGCGTACGTGGTTGTGCGCGTCGATGAAGCCGGGCAGCACCAGCTTGCCCCGGGCGTCGAGGACTTCGGTACGGGAGGAGATCCACTCCGCGGCGTCGTCGTCGGCGCCGAGCCAGACGATGCGGCCGTCGCGTACGGCCAGCGCCTCGGCCTCGGGCAGCGCGGGATCCACGGTGTGGATACGGGCGTTGCGCAGCACGAGATCGGCGGCGGGGTGGTGCGGGGACATGTCCAACTCCTGGAGTGGGGCGAGTGGTTGTGGTGCGGGGTGTGGCTCCGGCGGCGATGCGGTTTGCCGGTTCGGCGACTTCGGTCAGGGGGCCGCGGGAAGTGGCGTCACGGCCTTGCGTCGTGCGAGCGCCCAGTACGTGAGGCCGGCGACGACCGAGCCGAGGAGGGTGAGGTCGCCGCCGCCGAGCGGGGCGACGAGTGGGCCGGTCCACAGTTCGGAGTCGCAGGTCAGCGCGGCGAAGAACATGCCGGCGAGGAGTGCGGCCAGCCCTTCGGCGTGCCAGCCGGCGCGGTACCAGTAGCGGCCGCCCGGGCCGGCGTGGAGCGCGTCGGCGTCGTACCGGCAGCGGCGCAGCAGCATGTCGGCGAGGAAGACGCCGCCCCAGGGCGCGAAGACGATGACCATCAGGGAGAGGAAGGAGAGCAGTGACTCGGTGAAGTCGGCGAGGAAGAGGGCGCAGAGGGAGCCGGCGACGGTGACGGCGGCGCTGATGACGATGGTCCGGGCGCGGGTCCAGGGGATGCCGAGGACCTGGAGGTTGAGGCTGGAGGAGTACAGGGTGAGGATCGAGTTGGTGACCGAGCCGCCCAGTACGAGCAGCAGGAACAGCGGTTTGAACCAGCCGGGCAGCAGTCCTTCGACTCCCGCGACGGGGTCGGTCATGTCGGCGCGGGTGGCGGCGGCGACGCCCGCGACGCCGAGGCCGACGGAGGAGAGGAAGCCGCCGAGGGCGCCGCTCCAGGTGATCGCGCGCAGCGAGGTGTCCTTGGGGAGGTAGCGGGTGTAGTCGGCGGGCATCGGGAGGTAGGAGACCGGCCCGGAGAGCATGACGACGAGGGCGAGGGTCCAGGCGCTGAAGCCGCCGGCGGCACCCTGTGCGGCGGGGGCGTACGGGTCGGGGCCGGGCAGCAGGAGGACGAGCAGGACGGCGAAGCCGGCGCCGAGGACGTACGCCATCCAGCGTTCGGCGGCCTGCACGGTGGCGTGCCCCCACATCGCGACGGTGAAGGTCAGGGCGAGGGTGACCAGCAGGGCGACGGCGCGGGCCGGGGTGCCGTCGAGCAGGTGGGCGCCGGTGAGCAGGGCTTCGAGGGCGAGGGCGCCGACGACCGTGTTGACGATGGTGTAGCCGATGCTGACGATCCAGTTCAGCATGCCGGCGGGCCAGTTGCCGCGGTGGCCGAAGGCGGCGCGGGAGATGACGAGGGTGGCGGTGCCGGTACGGATGCCGCTGAGGCCGGCGGCGCTGACGGCGAAGAAGGCGAGGCCGCCGAGGACGACGACGGCGGTGGCGGACCAGAAGGAGAGGCCGAAGGCGACGGCGAGGGTGCCGTTGATGACGTAGGTGAAGGTGAGGTTGGAGCCGAACCAGAGCCAGAAGAGGTCCTTGGCCCCGCCGTGCCGGTCCTCGTCGGGGATGGGGTCGATGCCGTGCGTCTCGACTCTGAAGACCTCGTCGTCGGCTACTCCGGTGGACGTCATGCGTTTCCCTCGCTCCGGCTCGGGAGGCCCCGACTACGGGCCCGAATTTGAATGACGTTCAAGATTTTTGAACGTCATTCAAAATGCCTGCCCCTTCCCCACCCGTCAAGAGTTCGCGGCGGATCCGCCGGGATAAGGTCGGGACGAGGGCACGCGGAGACCCCGCGCTCACCCGCACACCCAGCGGAACGGACGGGACGAAAGGCAGGCCGGGCGGTGGCACGACGGCGGGACGGGCAGGTCGCTGCCGACCGGATCCTGGAAGAGGCGATGGTCGCCATCGCCGAGGGCGGCCTCGCGGCGCTCACCATGTCGGCGCTGGCCAAGCGGCTCGGCACCAGCGGCGGCCACATCCTGTACTACTTCGGCAGCAAGGACATGCTGCTGCTGGAGGCGCTGCGCTTCAGCGAGGCGAAGCTCGCCGAGGAGCGGCGGGCGCTGCTCGCGCGCCGGCTCGGCGCGGTACGGATGCTGGACGCCTTCGTCGATCTCTACCTGCCGCGCGGGCCGCGGGACCCGCGGTGGATGCTGTGGATCGAGCTGTGGGCCCGTACGGCCGTCAACGAACCGCTGCGGGAGGCACAGGAGGAGCTGGACCGGAGCTGGCGCGAGGATCTGGCGGGACTGCTGGCGAAGGGGGTCGCGCAGGGCCGGTTCGCCGCAGCGGACTGCGCGGGCCGCGCCTCCGAACTGCTCGCCCTGCTGGACGGACTCAGCACGCGCGTGGTCCTGGGCCAGCCGGGCGCGGACCGCGCCACCGCCCTGGCCACGGCGAGGTCGGCTGCGGCGCGGCTGGTCGAGCGGCTCTGAGGGGACCGTCGCACAGGCCCCCGGTCGCACCGGAACGACCGCCGTCCCGGTCCGCTGGTGCGGGCCGGGACGGCGGGGGCTCGATGCCTGTTCAGCACGGAGTTCGGTGCCTGCTCAGCAGGGAACTCGGTGCCTGCTCAGCGCGGGCTCACTTCTGGACGGGCGGGCAGTAGCCGGTCTTGTCGCCGATGGTGTTGATGACGGCGTTGGAGCGGGCGTCCCCCGCGTAGTTGATCTGGTCGGTGCAGCTCACACCGTCCTTCTTGGGGGTGCCCGCCGGCGGGTCCGTCTGCTCGCCGCCCTTCTGCGGCGCCGGGCAGTGGCCGGTCTCCTCGCCGATCGAGTTGATCTCGGCGTTGGACCGGGAGTCACCCGCGTAGTTGATCCGGTCGGTGCAGCGCTCGTCCGACTTCTTGGGCGTGGCCGCCGACGTGCCGCCGACGGAGCCCTGGTCGGAGGCGCCCTTGCCGCTCCCGCCCTGGTCGCTGCCGGCCGAGGAACCGGCGGACTGCGAGGGGTCAGCGGCGGCGGACGAGCTGCCGGCGGGCGACGGCGTGTCGGTACCGGAGCCGTCGCAGGCCGTCAGCCCGAACGCGGCGACAGCGATCACCATGGCGGCGGCGGCATTGCGGGCGTGGCGCAGAACGGTACGGTTCGACACGTTTTTCCTCGTTCTCTTGTTGTGATGTTCCGGTGTTCCCGGTGCGGCCTTCCGGGCCGGTGAGATCAAGACTGTCGACCGCCGCTGATGATCCACAATTGTCCGGCTAACGTCTCGCTAACGCGGCCCGCCTCGGCTCTTCGGCGCGCCAGTTCTTCGACGCACCCGCTCGTCAGCCCATCGGCCCGTCGGATCGTCGACGCGTCGGCCGAGAGCGGAATCGCCGCCCGCGCCGCCGGGGCCCTGCCAGGCTCGCGCCATGACCGACACCGCCGCGGTAGCCGTCCTGTCCGACGTCCACGGAGTCGCCCCCGCGCTGGAGGCCGTGCTCGCCGAGCCCGATGTCCGGGCCGCGCGGACCGTCGTCCTCACCGGCGACCTGCTCTCCGGGCCGCTCCCCCGGGAGACCCTCGCGCTGCTGCGCGACCTCGGCGACCGGGCCGTATGGCTCCGCGGCAACGGCGAACGGGAACTGGTCGCGAGCCACCACGACCCGGGCGCCCCGGCCCCCGACGGGGTCACTCCCTGGGCCGCCGGGCAGCTCGCCCCCTCCGACATCGACGAACTCGCCGCGTTGCCCACCGCCGTGACGCTGGACGTGCCCGGCCTCGGCCCCGTCCTCTTCTGCCACGCCACCCCGCGCGACGATGCCGAGGTGGTCCTCGCCGACTCGCGCGCCGAGCGCTTCGCCGAGGTGCTGGCCGGAGTGCCGGAGGCGGTGCGGACGGTGGTGTGCGGCCACACCCACATGCCGTTCGTCCGGGTCGCGCACGGCCGGCTGGTGGTCAATCCCGGAAGCATCGGGATGCCGTACGGGCGGGACGGTGCGCACTGGGCGCTGCTCGGGCCGGGCGGCGGCGCGGTCGCGCTGCGCCGCACGCCGTACGACCGGGAGGCGGCCTGCGCCCGGATCGTGGCGGAGTCCGGCTTCCCGCAGGCGGCGAAGTGGGCGGACGAGTACGTACGGCACACCCACTCCGCCGAGGATGCGCTGGCCGCGTTCGGCCCGCTGGACGGACGCTGAGCCCGGCCCGGGAATGAGCCCGGCCCGGGAAGCGCGGCCGGAACCGTGCACCGACGCGGCCCGGCCCCCGTACGCAGCACGCGTACGGGGGCCGGGCCGTGGGCCGGGGTGCGGGGGTCAGCCGATCTGTGCTCCGTAGGCCTCCAGGGCCTCGGTGACCGGCTGGAAGAAGGTTTCGCCGCCTCCGGAGCAGTCGCCGCTGCCGCCCGAGGTCAGGCCGAGCGCCTTGTCGCCGTCGAACAGCGCGCCGCCGCTGTCGCCGGGCTCGGCACAGACGTCGGTCTGGATCAGACCCTCGACGGTGCCTTCCTGGTAGTTGACGCTGGCGTTCAGGGCCTTGACGGTGCCGTCGTGGACCTGGGTGGTGGAGCCGCTGCGCTGGACCTTCTCGCCGACGGTGGCCTCGGCCGCGCCGCTGATCTCCTGGCTGCTGCCGTTGTAGAGGTCGACGGCGCTGGGGTGGTCGGTGTCGGCGGTGTACTTCACCAGCGCGTAGTCGTTGCCGGGGAAGCTGGACTCCTCGGTGGCGCCGATCTCGCCGCCGCCCTGGGAGTCCGACCAGCTCTTGACCGCGTTGCCGCAGTGGCCGGCGGTGATGAAGTACGGCTGGCCGTCCTTGACGACGTTGAAGCCGAGCGAGCAGCGCGAGCCGCTCCCCCAGATCGCGTCGCCACCCGCGATGAAGGGCCTGAACTCTCCCTTGCTGCGGTTGAGCTGCACCTTGCTGCCGAGGCTGTCGACGACCTTGGTGAGCTTCGCCAGCTTCGCGCCCTTGACGGTGCGGTCGGCGGTGACGACGACCTTGTTGGTCCTGGGGTCGACGCCCCAGGACGTGCCGGGGATGGTGGCCTTGGTCTTCAGGGTCTGCCGGGCGCCGTTCAGCTGGGCCAGCGTGTGCTGGACGATTCTGGGCTCGGCTCCCTTGGCCCGTACGGCGTCGGCGGCGGCCTCGTCCACCACGTTGACGACCAGCTTCTTGGCCTTGGCGTCGTAGTACGAGCCGGCCGTGCCGTCGGTGAGCTGCGCGGCGAGCTTGCCGGCCGCGGCCGGTGTCAGCGACAGGAGCTTGGCCGTGGGGGCCGGGCTGGCATTGGCACTGAGCGCGAAGGTGGCGCTGGCGGCCAGGGCGAGGGCGCCGGCGCCGGCCAGGGCGGCGCGTCGCTTGGGTATGCGGCGGTGCTTCAACTCAAAACCTCCCGTGGGGGGAAGGGCCCGCCGGGTGGGGGAAGAGCGGGCCCTGAGGGGTGGAGATCGAGACACGGACGTGAACGGGCCATCCGTCGCGGACGGTCATCGCGCCTGCCGTACGGCCGGGTGCCGTGGGCGTGCGCGGCCCGCATGTGCTGCCCACCATCAGAAGCCGCGTCCGGCTCGACAGTCGCGTCCATGCCAATGCGCGTCGCCGAGTATTCCCACCCCCAAGGGCGCGCACAAGACCGAGTTCCGGTCTTGCGTACGACGATTCACCGATCGTCCACGGGTCCTGCACACCGATAACCGCGCATGTCCCTCCTCTTTCCGGTGTCCGGCGAACACGGTGAGCTGCCGGTGGCCACCCCACGGTGAGGACTACACCTGTCCGGAAACAGACGATCCGCTTCCGCTCACCCACCACCCGGGCCGGTCACGGCGCCCTGGGCCCCCGCCCTGTCACTTCGTGGTGCCGCTCCGGGGCGTCCCGTCGTCCTCGGGCGCCGTCAGGCCCGGGGTCTCGGCGCCGGGGACCTCCACCGCCGGCAGCTCGACACCCGGCAGGCCCTCCGCCGCGTCGAGCGCCACCTCCTCGCGCCGCACGTCCTCGGGCCCCGCACCGCCCCGGTCGTCGCGGCGCAGCTCGGCACGGCCCACGTCCTCGGTGCCGTCGTCGCCGCGGTCACCCGCGTCCCCGTTCCCGTCGCCGCTCGCGGGCCGCGTCCGCTCGTACGCCTCCGTCTGCGCCTGGGCCTGGAGGCCGGAGCGCTCCAGGAAGCGCAGCAGTTCGACGGGGAAGGGCAGGACGAGGGTGGAGTTCTTCTCGGCGGCGACCGCCACGACGGTCTGCAGCAGGCGCAGTTGCAGGGCGGCGGGCTGGTCGGACATCTGCTGGGCCGCCTCGGCCAGTTTCTTGGAGGCCTGCAGCTCGGCGTCGGCATTGATCACCCGGGCCCGCCGGTCGCGGGCCGCCTCCGCCTGCCGGGCCATCGACCGTTTCATGGTCTCCGGCAGCGAGACGTCCTTGATCTCCACCCGGTCGATCTGCACGCCCCAGCCCAGCGCGGGGCTGTCGATCATGACTTCGAGGCCCTGGTTGAGCTTCTCCCGGTTGGAGAGCAGGTCGTCCAGGTCGCTCTTGCCGATGATGGAGCGCAGCGAGGTCTGGGCGACCTGGGAGACGGCGAAGCGGTAGTCCTCGACCTGGACGACCGCGTCGGCGGCGTCCACGACCTTGAAGTAGACCACCGCGTCCACGCGGACGGTGACGTTGTCGTGGGTGATGCCTTCCTGGGCCGGCACGGGCATCGTCACGATCTGCATGTTGACCCGGCGCATCCGGTCCACGAACGGGATGATCATGGTGAAGCCGGGTCCGCGGACCGGCGCGGTGAGCCGTCCGAGCCGCAGGACGACGCCGCGTTCGTACTGTTTGATGACCCGGGCCGCGGCCGCCGCGTACACGGCACCCGCCGAGGCCAGCGCCACCCCGGTCGCCACCAGTTCCTCGACCATCACGACCCCCTCGCACAGGCTGCCGGCCGTCCGAGTCGCACGTAGTTACACCGTATGCCCGGTTGGCGGACCGGTCGAGTCCCGGAGCTGCGCCCCCTCTTTTTCGGGGGACGCATAACGGGCTCCAGCCCGGACGGCGAGGGAAAACCAAGGGGCCCCCGCTCGCCGCGGCGAGCGGGGGCCTACTGCTGCTGGCTGCAGTCCAGTGGCGCAGTATTCCTCAGTACGTGCCCGGGGCCGAGAACACGCATCCGGCCGAAGGGAAGTGCCGGAAGTGCCCGGACGCGCTCAGGATCAGTACACGCTCACGCCGTAGGCGCTCAGCGCCTCCGTGACGGGCTGGAAGAACGTGGTGCCGCCGGAGGAGCAGTTGCCGCTGCCGCCGGAGGTCAGGCCCAGCGCCTTGGTGCCGGAGTACAGCGGGCCGCCGCTGTCGCCGGGCTCGGCGCAGACCGTGGTCTGGATCATGCCGTAGACGACGTCGCCGCCGCCGTAGTTGACGGTCGCGTTCAGGGCGGTGACGCGTCCGCTGTGGATGCCGGTGGTGGAGCCGCGGCGGGTGACGGTCTGACCGACGGTGGGCGTGCCGGCGCTGGTGATGTCCTGGCTACCGACGGTGCCCTCATGGGACACGGAGCCGGTGTACTTGATGATGCCGTAGTCGTTGGTCGGGAAGCTGGAGCCGGCGGTCGGGCCGATCAGCGCGCCGCTGCCGGTGGTCCATGACGAGCCGCCCTCGGTGCAGTGACCGGCGGTCAGGGCGTAGTAGGCGCCGCTGCTGTTGCGCACGTTGAAGCCCAGCGAGCAGCGCGAACCGGACGTGTAGATCGCGTCGCCGCCCGATATGTACTTCTGGAACTTCCCGGTGGTGCGCTCGAAGCTGAGGGCGCCGGCGTTGACGCCCGCCGCCTTCTTGATCTTCGCTATCTCGGCCTGGGAGACCGTTTTGTCTACCGTGACGACGACGGTGTTCGTCGCCTTGTCGACCCGCCATGCGGTACCCGCGACATCCGCCGCGCGGACCGAGTCATCGGCCGCGGAGAGCTGAGTCGCGCTGAACGTGCTCGCCGGGCGCACGTCGGCGCTGGCACTCGGGATGGCGACGGCGCCCGCGACGATCAGGCCGGACGCCACGGCGATCAGCCGGGTGCGTCTGACGACGCCGCTGCGGGGGGTGATGCGCTCGTTCCTCACTTCTTCCTCCGAGGGGAATCGGGGGTCGCCTGTAGGCGGCCCGTGAGGCGCAGCCAGGCAGCACGGGTTCCGTTTTCCGCGTGCCCCTGACAAGCGCTGGACGGGAGTCTGGAGTGTCCGCGCCCGGTGCGCAAGAGGCTGTTTCCGGTCCGGCGCATGCCACATGGCCCCGGCAGCGGGGGTTTTGGCTGCCGGGGCGGTGGGTCCGGTCCCCTCGGTCGGATCTTCGACGCGCGGCGGTCCTGGGCGGTTCCCCGCGGGCCGGTTTGCGGCTCAGTGACCCGCGCTGAGCTGCCGTTCTCCGGCGCGCAGGGCGAACGCGAGGGTGTTGCCGGGCGGCGGGAACGGGCAGATGAAGTGGTCCGCGAAGGCGCAGGGCGGCAGCAGGGTGCGGTTCAGGTCGACGGTCACGGTGCCGTCGGCGGCGGGCGCCGGCGGCCGCAGGAACCGAAAGCGGTAGCTGTCGGTCCCGCTGGTGGCGTCCGCGAGCACCGCCCACAGCGAGCCGTCGGCCTCCACCGCGACCTGCAGGGTGTGTTCCTCCCCATCGACGGTGAAGGCCAGTTCGCCGCCGAGGCCCAGGCCCCGGTCCCGGCCGTCGGCGTTCGGCACCTGGACGCTGCGCGCCTGCGCGTACGGGCGGAACCGGCCGGTCAGCCGCCACCGCTCGTCGTACGGGAACGCGTCGATGCCGGTGAAGGCGCGCAGCGCGGCGGAGTCCGGATCGAAGACCCGGACGGCTCCCTGGTCCTCGCGGCGCAGGACGACCAGGCGCCGGTCGCCGTGCGCGACGCGGGCCTCCGCCGGCGCGGGGTCCGGGCCGAGCCGTACCTCGCCGGTGAACGGGGCGCCGTCCAGCGTCAGCCCGTCCCCGGCGCCGGCGGTCAGCCGGACCGCCCCGCCGTCCTCGGCCCAGTGGCCGGGGATGCCCTCGATCCGGCCCTCGGGGTGGTCGGCGAGCCAGTGCGTACCGGTCAGCGCCAGCGGCCCGTACGGCCCCGAGACGGTCCGTTCGCGCAGCTCGCGCCAGGTCCGCCAGTCCTTCTCCGCTTCCGTGCTCATGGCGGTCAACCCTTCCATACCGGGCCGCGTGCGGGCTCCGGGAGGCCCAGGTGCGAACGGAGTGTGTTCCCCTCGTACTCGGTACGGAACGCGCCGCGTTCCTGCAGCAGCGGCACGACCCGGTCCACGAAGTCGTCCAGGCCGCCGGGGGTGAGATGCGGTACGAGGATGAAGCCGTCGGCGGCGTCCTGGGTGACGAACGCGTCCATCTCGGCGGCGACCGCCTGCGGGGTGCCGATGAAGGACTGCCGGCCGGTCGCCTCGATGACCGTCTCGCGGATCGACAGCCCCTTGGCCTCGGACAGCGCCCGCCAGCGGTCGGCGATCTCCTGGGCGTCGCCGAGCCGGGTGCGGCCCTGGGTGAGCCGCGCTTCGGGGTCGGGGTCGAAGGCGGGGAGCGGGCCGTCGGGGCCGAGGAGGGAGAGGTCCGTGCCCCAGATCTGTTCCAGGGCGAGCAGGGCGTTCTGCGGGGAGACCTGGAGGCGGCGAAGTCCCGGCCCGCCGGGGAGTCCCCGGCCTGGATGACGACGGGGTGGCCCTGCGGGCTGCGCGGGACGGTGAACTCGCCCCGGATGTCGAAGTGCTGCCCCCCGGTACGCGAACGGCCGGGGCGTCCCGTCGTCGGACCAGGAGTCCCACAGTTCGCGCGCGGTGGCGACGAACTCGGCGGCCCGGGTGTACCGGTCCGCGTGGTCGAGGCAGCCGCCGCGCCGGAAGTTCTCACCCGTGAACGCGCCGGAGGAGTGACCGCGTTCCAGGCGGCGCGCCCCGCGCTGAGGTGGTCCAGGGTGGCCAGCCGCCTGGCGAGTTCGTAGGGCTCGTTGAAGGCGGCGTTGACGGTGGCGGCCAGGCCCAGCCGCTCGGTGACCGCGGCGAGCGCGTTCAGCACGGTCAGCGACTCGGGCCCGCCCACCACGTCCAGGTCGTGGATGCGGCCCTTGTGGCTCGCGCAGCCGCAGCCCCTCGGCGAGGAAGAAGAAGTCGAAGAGTCCGCGCTCGGCGGTGCGGGCGAGGTGCTCGAAGGAAGTGAAGTCGATCTGCGAGCCGAGAGAGGGGCGGGGCGCAGCCCCTCCTGCCGGGGTGGTGGTCGGGCGACGGGCGGGCGGGTCCGTCCAGACCGTTGTGTTGTTCACACCCGGGAAGCGCGCGGCCAGGTGCAGCTGTTTGCGGCCGGGGGTGGCGGAAGTGGTCATCAGGAGGCCTCTCCGGTGCGGACGGCGGCGTAGCGGCCGGCCGGGCGCTCCAGTCCGAGGTGGTCGCGGAGGGTGATGCCCGCGTACGAGCGGCGCAGCAGGCCGCGCCGGCGGAGGACGGGGACCGTGCCGTCGGCGCGGGCCGCGGCGGTCTCCCGGGCGGCGTCCTCGGTGGCGTCGACGACGATGACGGGCCGGCCCTGCGGGGGCCGGGGCACGATGGAGGGGCCGCGTACGGTGAACGGCTCGCCGGTGGAGGAGGTGCCGCGGAAGTCGACGTAGTGCAGCTTGTCGCGGTCGATGAACCGGCCGGTGGCGGCGTCCCGGATCTCCGCGTCGTCCTCCCGGCTGTCCCACAGCCGCCCGGCCACGTCGGCCACGTCGGCGATGTAGTGCTGGAGTACGGAGAGGGCGCCGGTGAGCAGGACGTACCAGACGGTCGCGACCATCAGCAGGGGCACGACCCGGCCGTTGCGGCCATAGACGACCTGGACCTGGTAGAAGAGTTCGCCGATCGCCATGACGGAGACGATCGAGGTGCCCTTGAAGAGGGAGATGGCCTCGTTGGCGGCGTTCGGCAGGGTCGCGCGCATGGCCTGCGGCAGCACGATGCGCCGCAGCTGGCGCAGCGGGGGGACGCCGAGCGCGGCGGCGGCCGCGAGCTGGCCGCTGTCCACGACGAGGACGCCGCCGCGCACGATCTCCGCCGCGTAGGCGGCCCGGTGCAGGGCGAGTCCGAGGACCGCCGCGCTCATGGCGCCGACCAGGTTGACCGTCTCGAAGGAGAGGAAGCCGGGGCCGAACGGGATGCCGATGTCGATCCGCTTGTAGAGGTAGGCGAGGCTGAACCAGAACAGCAGCTGGACGATGAGCGGGACCGCGCGGAACACCCAGATGTTCCGGCCGCCACCGCCTTCAGGAACGGGCTGTCGGAGAGCGGCATGAAGGCCAGGACCAGGCCGAGCAGGAAGCCCAGCGCGGTGCCGTACAGGGTCAGCTGAAGGGTGGTGCCCACCGCGCGCAGGATCGTCTCCGTGGTGAAGAACTGCGCGAACACCCCCCACTCCCAGCCGGGGTCGGTGACCAGTCCGTGGACGCACTGGGCGAGCAGGACGGCGGTGAGGGCGATGGCCGCCCAGCGCGCCGGGTGGCGTACCGGTACCACCTTCAGGGCAGGGGGGTCGGCGCTCTGCGGCGCGGCGCGCCCCGGGGCGTCGGCGGCGGGTGCGTCACTGGTCAGCGGCATGGGAGTCCTTGGTCGTGCGGCCGGCGAGGAAGGCGAGCAGGGTGCGGGCCGTCGCGTCGTTCTGGCGGAAGGAGGGGGCGTTGGTACCGGGGCGGGTGAAGGCGCCGGAGGCGCGCGCGTCGGTGTGCGGGCCGAGCGCGAAGCGGCGCGGGTGGGCCCGGCCCGCGCGGTCCAGGACCCGGCCGTCAGCGGCGTCGACGCGCAGCAGCCCGCCGGGCGTGGCGGCGGCGCCGTCGGCGTACAGGCCGCGCAGCAGCGCGTCCCGGCTGTGGGTGACGGAGGGTGCGGGGAGCCGGGCCTCCACCAGTGCGCGGGCGGTGACCTCGGTGCCGGGCAGGCTCGCGCTGCCCGCGCGGAAGAGGCCGGCCGCCTCGTCGGCGGTGACGGTGACGTCGGCGCCGAGGAACTTCACGACACCGGCCCGGGAGAGGGCGAGTAGCTGCCGCAGCCGGGGCCCGGGCGGGCCGGAGGCGAGGTAGCTGAAGAAGCCGTGCCACCACGGGCCGAGGTCGCCGAACCGGGCCAGCTGCCCGTAGACGGACAGCAGCGCGAGGAAGACGGCCTGGTCGGGGCTGTGCGCGGGGTCGTGGCGGCGGTCCAGGTCGGCCTGGATGTACGCGCGCAGGCCGTCCTGGAGCGCCGCCTCGCTCCCGAAGCGCACGCCGGTCAGCGGCCGGTCGAGCGTGTCGAGGTCGAGGCGGTCGGCGGGGTCGGGCACGGAGGCGGCGACGAGGGCGTGGAGTGCGGCGCTGCCGGGGTCGGCGGCGGCGTACTTCTCCTCGAAGTCGGTCCAGTGGACGGCCGTGCGCTCGGGGTGGGCGGTGAACAGCCGGTGGTAGTGGGCGAACCCCAGCTCCTTGGCGATGAGCGGCCAGACGTCACGGGTGAAGTCGGGGCCGCCGGGGCGGGCGAGCAGCTCGTCCGCCTCGGCGGGCCCGAAGAACCGCGGCAGCGGCGGCCGTTCGCCCGACCAGCCGTAACCGATCTTGGAGTGGTAGGGGACGCCGCGGCGCGACCCGACGTGCAGCACCGGCTCCTCCCCCGAGGGCAGGTAGGCGAGCTGCCCGTCGGGCCGGGTCAGGTAGCGGCCGCCGCGGCCCTCGGTGAGCAGGATCGTCAGGTCGACGAAGGCCAGGCCCATGCCCCGGACCAGGACCGGCTCGCCGGGCCGCAGTCCGGACAGGTCACTGTCGGCGGTGAAGTCCGGCGGCAGGTACGTCAGTCCGTGCGTGGCGGCGAAGGAGGCCAGCGCCCGCTGTTCGGGCGGGGGTTCGGAGCCGAGGTGGCCGAGGGTGAGGACGACGAGGTCGGCGACGAGCGGGGTGGGGCGGCCGGCGAGCCGGACCTGCTGGCGGCCGTCGCGCGGTCCGGTGACGCGGACGGCGCGGTGCCGGTGCTCGTGCACGGTGACCAGGGGCGGCAGGGCCGCGACCGTGCGGTCGTAGACCCAGCCGAGGTAGTCGCCCTGGAGCCGGCGGTCGGCGAAGTCGCGCGGCCCGAGCGCGCCGGCCGCTTCGGCGGTGCCGGGCGGCACGGTGCCGTTCCCGGTCTGCCGGGCCCAGGCGGCGAGGGTGGGGCCCGTGCGGACCGGGCCGGCCATCTCCACCGACTCGTCGGTGAACATGGTGACGTCCTCGGCGGTGGAGTTCATCCACAGCAGCGGGGACTGGTCGTGCCGCCAGATCCGGCCGCCGCCGGGCGGGTGCGGGTCGACGAGGTGGATGTCCAGCGGTCGGTCGCCGTACAGCTCGGCGGCGTTGGCGGCGATGCGTTCCAGCAGCCCGGTCCCCCGCGGCCCGGCTCCCACGATCACCAGTGACGGCCTCATCGGGCGTGCTCCGCACCGCGTGCGTAGTGCCGCTCGACGTAGAACTGGCCGACGCTCAGCACCGAGGTGACGACGACGTACCAGATGGTGGCGACCAGCAGCAGCGGGATGACCTGGTAGGTGCGGTGGTAGACCAGCTGCACGGAGTAGAGCAGGTCCTGGACCGCGATGACGGAGACGATCGAGGTGCCCTTGAGCGTGCCGATCAGCATGTTCCCGGCGGGCGGCACGATCGCGCGCATGGCCTGCGGCAGCACGATCCGCCGGCCGCGCCGCCACCGGCTCAGGCCGAGGGACTGCGCGGCCTCCAGCTGGCCGCGGTCGACGGAGAGGATGCCGCCGCGCACGACCTCGGCGGCGTACGCGGCCTCGTGCAGGGTGAGGCCGATGAGGGCGACGGTGATCGGGCCGAGGAGGTTCACCGTCTTCACGCCGAGGATGTACGGGTACAGCGCCCCGATGTTGAACCAGAACAGCAGCTGCACCAGGACCGGCATCGAGCGGAACAGCCAGACGTAGCCCCAGCCGACGCCTCTGAGCACGGGGTTGGCGGACAGCCGCATCGCGGCGAGCAGGGTGCCCAGCGCGAAGCCGAGCACCATGACCAGCGCGGTGAGCCAGAGGGTGAGCCACAGGCCGCGCAGGACGGCGGTGGTGAAGAAGTAGCCGGCGACCACGTCCCACTGGAAGGCGTCGTTGCGGACGACCGAGGTGGCGGCGAGCGCGAGAAGGGCCAGGACGAGGGCCGCGGCGGCCCGTTGGCCGGTGCGGCGGCGCGGGACGATGCGGGGCGCCTCGCCGGCACCGGTTTCCGGGGGCGGCGGTGCCGGGGCAGGCGTGTCGAGGGTGCCGGAGACCGGCTGGACGGAAGGCATGCGAAGGCTCCGTGGATGCAGAGATCGAACACGGGAGTGGAGCGCCTTCACACAGGCTCAAGAAACGGGCGTGCCCCTCAGCACGGCCGCCCTTGAGGCTATGGCGACGCCACGGCCCACTGTCAAGCCTGTTCGCATCCTGAGATTTGGGTCTCGGTCACAGTTGACGCGGAAACGGATGCCTGTTCCACTTAGCGGCATGTACTCATGGCAGCGGCTGGTCACCCGTGACCACATCGACTTCGGTCGAGTGTGGTCGTCGTCCTGTTGAGCTGACCCCCTGCACCACGCCCGCCGTCCTCTTCGGCCGGGCCGTTTCGCGGTTTTGATCGCCTTTTACTGATCCCGCCGCGCCTTCACACACTTCCGCGCCTCCCTCGGCGCACCCTCCCCTCGCTCTTCCCCGTTCCTTCGGCCTGCTCGAAGAAGGGCGCGAACACAATGCGCTTCGGCGTCATGACATTGATCGACAACGTCCCGGACGCGGTGTCCGGGCGGCTGCTCCCGCCGCACCGGCGCCTCCAGGAGGTCGTCGAACTGGCCGTACTGGCAGAGGAATTGGGGTACGACGCCTTCGGTGTCGGGGAACGGCACGGACCGCCGTTCCTCTCCAGCTCCCCGGCCGCGGTCCTGGGCGCGATCGCCGTGCGCACCCGCCGCATCCGGCTCTTCACCACCGTCACCGTCCTGTCCACCCTCGACCCGGTCCGGGTCGCCGAGGAGTACGCCACCGTCGACCAGCTCTCCGGCGGCCGCCTGGAGCTGATGACCGGCAAGGGCAACGCCCCCGAGCCGTGGCACCTGTTCGGCCGCGACCCGGCCGACCAGTACGAACTCCAGGAGGAAAACTACGAACTGCTGCGCCGGCTGTGGAGCGAGGAGAAGGTCACCTGGTCCGGCCGGTTCCGCCCGCCGCTGACCGGGGCGACCACCCTCCCCCGCCCGTACCAGCGGCCGCCCACCGTCTGGCACGGCAGCGCCACCAGCGAGCGCTCCGCGGACCTCGCCGCGCTGTGGGGCGACCCGCTGTTCACCGCCAACGTCATCCAGCCGGTCGCCGACTACGCCCGGCTGATCGGCCACTACCGGGAGCGCTGGGCGGAGTACGGGCACGATCCCTCTGCCGCGCTGGTCGGCGCGGGCGGCACGCTGTACGTCGCCCCCGGCGACCGCACCGCGCGCGACGCGTTCGCGCCGTACTACGAAGCGGCGGTGGCGGCCCGGGACGTGCCCGGCAACAACACGCCGTACCGCACCCTCGACGACGCCGTGGACCACGGGCCCGTCCTCGTCGGCTCGCCGGACCGGGTCACCGGCAAGATCCTCCAGCAGCACACGGCGTACGGCCACGCGGTGCAGTTCTTCGGCGTGGAGAGCGCGGGCCTGCCGTACGCGCGCAAGGCCGAGGTGCTGCGGCTGGCCGCCGAACAGGTGCTGCCGGTGCTGCGCAAGGAGGCGCCCGACGCCCTCCCCTGGGAGCGCCCGTGACCGCGCCGGCCTCGAATCCCACTGAACTGACGGAGCATCACACCACCGTGACCGACCCGCTGACCCGCCCGCTGCTCGCGGAGCTGACGTACGAGTACAGCACCCGCTACGAGAAGCCGGTGGACCTGGACCGGGAGTACCCGCCGGAGGAGTTCGGCCCGCCGGGCGGCGCCTTCCTGCTGCTCCTGTCGATCGGTCCGCTGCCGTTCGAGAAGGATCTGTCGGCCGGCCACCACCTGGAGACCCCGACCCCATGACGCCTCGCAGAATCCGCGCCGCCGCCCTGCTCGCCGCTGCCGCCCTCGCCCTGACCGCCGCCTGCGCCGCCCCCGACGGCGGCGGCACCCGGTCGGCGGCGGCCGGGGGCGGGACCGAACCGAAGATCCCCACCGCCGATGTCGTCACCGCCGTGAAGAAGGACCCGGCCGCCGCGGAACTGCTCCCGGCCGAGGTGCGCAAGCGCGGCACGCTCACCCTCGCGGCCGGCGTCGGCGGCTCCCCGCCAGGCGCGGCCTACCTGCCGGACGGGAAGACCGTGGCGGGGCAGGACATCGACTTCGCCGACGCCGTGGGCAAGGTGCTCGGGCTGCGCCTCAAGCGTGAGGTGGCGAGCTTCGAAGCGATCCTGCCCGCCCTCGGGAGCGGCAAGTACGACCTGGGCACCGGCAATTTCGGTGTCACCCGGGAGCGCAAGAAGACCATCGACTTCGTCACCTACATCAATGACGGCCAGGGATTCGCGGTACGCGACGACAGCCCGCTGAAGAAGGTCACCGACCTGACGCAGCTGTGCGGAAAGACGGTGGCCACCTCGGCGGGTACCACCTTCGAGGCCACCCTGGAGCGTCACAGCTCCCGGTGCGCCGCGGCCGGGAAGAAGCCGTACGAGGTCAAGACGTACGCCGAGCAGGGCGCGCTGTGGATCTCCCTCCAGCAGGGCCGCAGCGACGTGGTGATGAGCACCATCAACGGGCTGCGCTATGCGGTGCGGCAGCAGGAGGGGCTGCGGTTCCTCAACGAGTACCAGCGGCTCGACGTGGGATTCGCCTTCAAGAAGGGCAGCGATCTCACCCCCGCCTTCCGGGCTGCGGTGAACCGGCTGAAGAAGGACGGCACGTACGACCGCATCCTGAAGAAGTGGGGCACCGAGGGCTCCGCGATCGACGCCTCCCGCATCAACCCGCCAGCTCAGGACTGAGAAGCACCGCCACCGCCGACGGCACGGCACCGCCCGGCATGACATATGCCCAGGTCCCATCCGTGCGGATGCATTCTTTCCGTTATCTTTCGATCTGTCCTGCCGGGCGGGTCCGAGGGGGCGCGCACGCCGTGTGACACCCTTCGCACAGTCAGTTCGCGGTCATCGCCTTGGAGCTGACGCTGTGCCATCCTCATTGCACCAGATGTGTCACGAACCCCCCATGCGGCGGCTATCCACTTGGCACATCATCCGCGTCATGGCCGACCATAGAGGGGCGGACAGCACACCGCGGGAGAGAGGAGGCGTCCATGGGATCGGTGCGCAAGGCGAGTGCGTGGCTTGGCCTCGTCGACGACAACGATGACGAGCGTTACTACGACGACGACTACGCCGAGGGGTCCGAGCCCGAACAGACGGGCGGCAACTCCTGGGTGACCGACCCTCGGGTGCGGGTGGCCGACCAGTCGGCGCAGGAGCAGGGCACCCGGATCGCCACGGTCACCCCGGACGGCTTCCGGGACGCCCGTGGGATCGGTGAGCTCTTCCGGTCCGGTGTGCCGGTCATCGTCAACCTCACGGCGATGGAGTCCGCCGACGCCAAGCGGGTCGTCGACTTCGCGGCGGGGCTGACCTTCGGACTGCGCGGCTCGATCGAGCGCGTGGCGACCCGGGTCTTCCTCCTCACACCGCCCGACTACCGGGTGGTGAGCGGCGGCGACGTCACGGGCCGCCGTCGCGAGGGCGGTTTTTTCAATCAGAGCTAGTGTTCCTTTGCGGATCGGCTCCGGCCGGTCCGCAAAGGGACACGGTTCGGCTCACCGGAAGGCGTCGAGCCCGGTGAGCGCCTTGCCCAGCACCAGCTGGTGCATTTCCACGGTGCCCTCGTAGGTGAGCACCGATTCCAGGTTCGTCGCGTGCCGCATGACCGGGTACTCCAGCGAGATCCCGTTGGCGCCCATGATGGTGCGCGAGGTGCGGCAGATCTCGATCGCCTCCCGCACGTTGTTGAGCTTGCCGAAGCTGACCTGCTCCGGGCGGAGCCGCCCCGCGTCCAGCCGGCTTCCCAGGTGGTGCGCGAGCAGGACGCCCTTGTGCAGCTCCACGGCCATGTCGGCGAGCTTGGCCTGGGTGAGCTGGAAGCCGCCGATCGGCTTGCCGAACTGTTCGCGGCTCTTCGCGTAGTCCAGTGCCGCGTCGAAGCTGGCGCGGGCCGCGCCCATCGCGCCCCAGACGATGCCGTAGCGGGCGTGGCCGAGGCAGCTGAGGGGGCCGCGCAGGCCGGTGACCTCGGGCAGTACGGCGTCGGCCGGCAGCCGGACGTCGTCCAGGACCAGCTCGCTGGTGACCGAGGCGCGCAGCGACCACTTGTGCTTGATCTCGGGGGCGGAGAAGCCGGGTGTGTCGGTGGGCACGACGAAGCCGCGGATGCCGTCGTCGGTGCGGGCCCAGACCACCGCGACGCCGGCCACCGAGCCGTTGGTGATCCACATCTTGCGGCCGTTGAGGATCCAGTCCGAGCCGTCGCGCTTGGCGTGGGTCCGCATGTTCGCGGGGTCGGAGCCGTGGTCCGGCTCGGTGAGGCCGAAGCAGCCGATGACCTCGCCGGCGGCCATCTTCGGCAGCCACTGCTGCTTCTGCTCCTCGGAGCCGAACTTCCAGATCGCGTACATGGCGAGCGAGCCCTGCACGGAGACCAGCGAGCGGATGCCGGAGTCGGCGGCCTCCAGCTCCAGGCAGGCCAGGCCGTACTGGACGGCGGTGGCGCCGGCGCAGCCGTAGCCGGTGAGGGACATGCCGAGGGCGCCGATCGAGCCCAGCTCGCGGGCGAGTTCGCGGATGCCGGGCAGCTCGCCGGCCTCGTACCACTCGGCGATGTGCGGCAGCACGCGGTCGGCGGCCCACTGCCGGACGGTGTCGCGGACGGCCTTGTCCTCGTCGGAGAGGAGGTCGTCGATGCCCAGCGGGTCGGCCGGGTCGAAGGGCGGCAGGGTGGATGCGGACATGGCGAGGGCCTCCTGCGGCTGCGCGAAAAACTAGCAGTGGTAGTTATTGCTCACGGCAGACGTTACGACGCGCGCGGACGCGCCACAAGAGGGCCCATGTCCGGGCCCGGGAGAAAGAAGGCTCAGTGCCCGGAGGAGGCGGTGGCACGCTCGGACTCGTGACCGGGACCCGCGGCGTCGCCGTCGGCGCGCTCCGAGGGCTCAGCGGCGCGCCGGGGCAGCCGCAGCGCTATCGCCGCGCCCACCAGCAGCAGCAGCGCGCTGGCCACGAGGGTGACGTGCAAGCCGTGCACGAAGGACGCGCGGGCCGCCTCGCGCAGCGCGCGCCGCGCGTGTCCGCCGAGGTCACCGGCCACCTGGTACGCCTCGCCGAGGGAGTGCCCCGCGGCGCGGCTCGCACGGTGCGGCACCCCGGCGACGTGGTGCAGGCCGGGCGCGTAGACCGCGTTCATCACGCTGCCGAGCAGGGCCACGCCGATGCCGGCGCCGAGCTGGTAGGAGGTCTCGCCGATGGCCGCCGCTCCCCCGGACGCCTCGGCGGGCGCCTCGCTGAGCATCGACTCGTACGCCCCGAAGAGCGTGGCCTGGAAGCCGAAGCCGAGCAGGACGAAGCCGGCGGACAGCTGCCAGGGCCGGTCGTCCGTACCCATCGTGGTCAGGCAGAGCACCGCGACGGCGGTGAGCACGAAGCCCGCCGAGACCATCACCCGCGGGCCGAGCCGGGTCAGCATCCGGGAGCCGGTGAGGCCGGCCGCCATCGCGGCGAAGACCAGGGGCAGCATCCGCAGGCCGGTCTCCAGCGGGCTCATGCCCAGCACGAGCTGGAGGTACTGCACGGCTATGAGCTGAAGGCCGACCAGCGCCAGCATGGCCAGCACGATGCAGCCGACGGACGTGCCGAACGCCGGGCGGGCGAAGAGCCGCATGTCGATCAGCGGGTGCTCGCGGCGTCGCTGGCGGCGGACGAAGAGGGCCAGCAGCAGCGCCCCGACGAGGATCGGGCAGAGCGTCGTCCAGCCCAGGACGGGCGCCCCGCTGCCGATCTGCTTCACGCCGAAGACCAGGCCGAGCACGCCGAGCGCCGCGACGACCGCGCCGAGCACGTCCCACGGGCCGTTGCGCTCGCCCCGGGACTCCGGCAGCAGCCAGCGGCCGACCAGCAGCATCACGGCCATCATCGGAATGTTGATGAGGAAGACCGAGCCCCACCAGAAGTTCTCGACCAGGAAGCCGCCGAGCACCGGGCCGACGGCCGCGCCGACCGCGGCGACCGCGCTCCACACGCCGATGGCCACGGCCCGCTCCCGCCGGTCGGGGAAGACCTGGCGCAGGATCGACAGCGTCGCCGGCATGATCATCGCGCCGCCGACCCCGAGCAGCGCCCGCGCCACGATGAGGATCTGCGGATTGGGCGCCAGCGCGGCACCGGCCGAGGCGATCGCGAAGAGTCCGTAGCCGAAGAGCAGTATCCGGCGTCTGCCGACCCGGTCGCCCAGCGTCCCGAAGAGGATGAGCAGGGACGCCGCGATGAGCGGATAGACGTCGACGACCCAGAGCAGTTCGACCGGCCCCGGCCGCAGGTCCTCGGTGACGGCCGGCACGGCGACGTAGAGGATCGTCGTGTCGAGGGCGACGAACAGCAGGCTGACGCAGAGCACGATCAGCACGGTCCAGCGGTTCGCGCCGCCGCCGCGATGCCGGGTCACACCAGCCGTCCGCTCTTTGCCGGACGTGGTCGTCCCGGACATGTACGCACCTCCTGTCGAGCACTCGCAGCCGCGCGCGACGGCACGACGAACACCCCGGGGGAACCGGCGGCACGGGCGAGTTGTGAAGAAAGCCTACGCGAGTCGCCGGGCGGGACACATGGCTCACCTCACGATGAGATGCTCATCGCAAGGACCGGTGGGTGTCATACCCATTGCGCAGGGCACTCGCTACCATTCGCCGCCGACTCCTTCGGGTGACCCCCGCATCCCCCGGCACGGTCCGCCACCCGCGTCGCACCCGCCCCGTTCCGGCCATCGTGACCACGCGACCCCCGGGCCACCTGGATAATCGGATTGATGACCGATCTCGCTTTCTCCGCCACCGCGGGTCCGGCTGCGGCAGGCAGAGGTGCCGGGGCCGCGCTGCGTCGCGCCGCGCCCGCCCTGGCGGCGTACGCGGCGATCCGACTGCTGGGCCTCGTGGTCCTCGCCGCCTGGTCGGCAGCGGCCGGCAAGGACTGGCAGACCCTGCTCGCCGCCCGCTGGGACTCCCTCTGGTACACCCGCGTCGCCGAGCACGGCTACGGCTACGCCGTCCAGCTGCCCGGCGGCGAGGTGCACTCCAACCTCGCCTTCTTCCCGCTGCTGCCGTGGCTGGAGCGGGGCCTGTCGGCGCTGCTGCCGCTCTCCGCGGCCGGCGCCGGGCTGCTGGTGAGCTGGGCCGCCTCGCTGGCCGCCGCCTGGGCCCTGTACGCCACGGGCGAGCGGCTGCACGGCCCGCGCGGCGGGATCACGCTGGCGGCACTGTGGGCCGCGGTCCCGATAGGCGTCGTGCAGTCCATGGCGTACTCGGAGGCGCTGTTCACCGCGCTCGCAGCCTGGGCGCTGTACGCCGTGCTGTCCGGCCGGTGGGTGTGGGCCGGCGTGCTGACCTCGCTGGCCGGGCTGACCCGGCCGGTGGGTGCAGCGGTCGTCGCGGCCGTCTGGGCCGCCGCCGCGCTCGCCCTGTGGCGCGAGCGGGCCCGCGAGGGGCGCGTGACCTGGCGGCGGCACGGGCGGCTGCTGGCCGGCGTGGCGCTCGCCCCGCTCGGCTGGTGCGCCTTCTTCCTGTGGGTGGGGGCCCGGCAGGGCAGCCTCACCGGCTACCTCGACGTCCAGGCGGGCTGGGACAACGGCTTCGACGGCGGACTGGCCTTCGCCGCCTTCACCTGGCGGCTGCTGACGGGGCCCGCCCTCCCCGCCGGGCTCGCGCTGGCGGCCGGGGTCGTCGCGGTCGTCTGGCTGTACGTGCTCGGCGTGCGGCAGGGCCGGCCGGTGCCGCTGCTGGTCTACGGCGGCCTCGTACTGGCGCTGGCGCTGACCGCCAAGGGGTACTTCGGCTCCAAGCCGCGGCTGATGCTGCCGGCGTACCCGCTGCTGCTGCCGCCCGCCGCCGCGCTGGCCCGGTGGCGCCCCCGGTACGCGGCGGCCGTCCTCGGCGTGCTCGCGGCCGGCTCCGCGGTCTACGGCGCGTTCTGGCTGAACGGCTCGGGTCCGCCGTGACCCCTCGCACGGCCCTTCCGCCGGGTGACCGGGGAACTTCCCTCCGTGACCCCGATGCACCGGCAAACGTTCCGTGACGCCCGGGGAAATCCGCGATAAACACCGCCGCGGGGAAATACATTAGATCTGTGGACGGCCGGCCACTCGGATGCCGCGCGAGAGAAAGAGCGATTTAGTGAATTCTCTTGGCAGGGCCCTGGCGAATGGCTTGTTTGAGACGCATTCCACATCACATCGTCATTACAAAGCCCACGGTTTGACCAGGCACCTACATCACACGCGGTAACGTCGATTGAGTGCGTACCGATGAGAAGCCCGACCAGAGGGAAGGGCGCTGGAGCGAGCTGGCCCGGCCGTATATGACACGAACACGCCACTGGCTGTTCGGCGGCACCGTGGCCGTCTACGCGGCGATCGTGCTGGGCGTGCTCACGACTTCCTGGCTGGTCACCCTCGACTGGCAGGTCATGCTCTTCCGGCCGTACAAGCAGTGGCCGGACATCCATGCCTTCCTCGACTACTTCGTGGTGCTGGGCCAGCGCGGCCCCACCGCGGTCGCGGTGGCCGCGTGGCTGGTCTGGCGCTGCTGGCGGCAGCGGAACCTGCACCCGCTGCTGGTACTCGGCGTCGCCCTGCTGATGCTCAACGTCACCGTGGGCGCCGCGAAGATCGGCATGGGCCGGCTCGGACCGCACTACGCGACCGCCATCGGCACCAACGAGATGTGGCTCGGCGGCGATATATTTCCGTCCGGCCACACGGCGAACGCCGTGGTCACCTGGGGCGTTCTGGCCTATCTGGCGACCACCCCGCTGCGTCGCAGGATCCTTTCGGTCATCGCCGCGCTCGGCGCGCTGGGCGTCGGCATGACCACCGTCTACCTGGGCACCCACTGGGTCAGCGACGTACTGCTGGGCTGGGCCGCCGGCCTCCTGGTGCTGCTCGCCCTCCCCTGGTGCGAGCCGGGCATGGCCTGGGCCGAGGCCCGGCTGATGGCGGTGGTCTGGCGGCTCCGTGCCCAGCTGGGCGGCGCGCCGCGGCCCGTCCCGGTGCCCGCGAGCCCGGCGGGCGTCACCTCCGGTGTCGCCGGGCGGCGTGCCGTCGGCGAGGACGGCGTCCTGGTCCGCGAGGCCGCGGTGGCCGGCGGCCGGCAGTCCCGTTCGCCGGAGGCCTGGCCGCACCACCCCGCGCGGCCGCACACGGCGCGCTCGGAGCGCACTCCGGTCACCCCCTCGGGCAGCCGAAGACCGCCGCACGCCGACCGTGTCCCGCGCACCGCGCCGGTCACCACGACCGTCCGCGGCCGCTCGCAGGGCAGCTGACACGACAGACGTGCGGGGCCGGTACGCACACACCCCCGCACCTCGACGGCCCCGGCGGCTCCGTGAAGGAGCCGGCCGGGGCCGTTGCCGTACGGGGGCGCGCCGGGCCGCCGGGGGCCGCCGTCAGCCCTTCCAGGAGCGGTGCACGGTGCCGTCCTTCACTTCGAAGTTCAGCCGGCCCGCGAGGTACTCCATGGTGATGATCGCGCCCGGGGGCAGCGACCTGACGGTGCTCCAGCCGCGCTCGCGGGCCCGGTCCTCGGCCCGCTGCCGGTCCAGGCCGACATAGGTCTCCACGTCGTCGTCCGGTTCTTTCGGAAGGTTCGGTACAGGCGCCATGACGCCACCGTATGCCTCATCCGGCGACCCGCGGAAGGCCGGCACTGACACACCCGGGTGTTCCCGGTGTCCGGCATTGGTCACACTTCTGTCACAGCCCGCCGGGGCCGGTTTAACGCCACTTCCCGCACCCTGACGAGCGGCTCCGGTATCACTTCGGCCACGCGAAAAACCGGCCCGATTTCTTCTTGATCGTATTCTTCGAACGGACCCGCGCAACTGCCGTCGCGGGCCGGAAATCAATCGCCGGGAGGCGCCCGATTCCCCTTACCCGATACGCGTTATCGGGCGTCCCGTAATCTTCCGACGGCTCACACTCCGCTCACATTTCCCGCACAACACCCCGGCCGGCGGGAGGCGTACGACGGGCCTTCGGGGGTACGCGGCAGCACTCACGAGCACGGTGGCGGGAACGCCCGACGCCCCCTCGCGCAAAGGGTGTTGCGGCGCGCATGATGAGGCGAGCCCCAGTACGTCCCGCCGTGGTGGCGAGCCCTGGTACGTCCTGATGACGAACGAGGTGGCACGAATGGGAACAGTGGCACCGGAGGCGACTGCCGGGAGGGTGGCGGCCCGCCGGCCGGGCAAGGTGATCGTCAGCTGGCTGACGACCACGGACCACAAAAGGATCGGCCACCTCTATCTCATCACCTCGTTCGGCTTCTTCCTGGCCGGCGGGGTGCTGGCCCTGCTGATGCGGGCCGAGCTGGCCAGACCGGGGCTCCAGATCGTCGGCAACGAGGGCTTCAACCAGGCCTTCACGCTGCACGGCACGATCATGCTGCTGCTGTTCGCCACCCCGGCCTTCGCGGGCTTCGCCAACGAGATCATGCCGCTGCAGATCGGCTCGCCCGACGTGGCGTTCCCCCGCCTGAACATGCTCTCGTACTGGCTGTTCCTCTTCGGCGGCCTGATCGTGCTGGGCTCGCTGCTCACCCCGACCGGCGGCGCGGCCTTCGGCTGGACCGCCTACGCGCCGCTGAACTCCATGGTCCGCTCCCCCGGTATCGGGGCCGACATGTGGATCATGGGGCTGGCGCTGTCCGGCTTCGGCACGATCCTGGGCGCGGTGAACTTCCTGACCACGATCATCGGGATGCGGGCGCCGGGCATGACGATGTTCCGGATGCCGGTCTTCACCTGGAACGTGCTCTTCACCTCGATCCTCGTCCTGCTCGCCTTCCCGGTGCTCGCTGCGTCGCTGCTGGTGCTGGAGGCGGACCGGCGGTTCGGCTCGGTGGTGTTCGAGGCGGAGTGGGGCGGAGCGCTGCTGTGGCAGCACCTCTTCTGGTTCTTCGGGCACCCCGAGGTCTACATCATCGCGCTGCCGTTCTTCGGCATCGTCACCGAGATCATCCCGGTCTTCTCACGGAAGCCGATCTTCGGCTACACGATGCTGGTCGCCGCCACCATGGCGATCACGGCGCTGTCGCTGATGGTCTGGGCGCACCACATGTTCGCCACCGGCGCGGTGCTGCTGCCGTTCTTCTCGCTGCTGTCGTTCCTGATCGCGGTGCCCACGGGCGTGAAGTTCTTCAACTGGATCGGCACGATGTGGCGGGGCTCGCTGTCCTTCGAGACGCCGATGCTGTGGGCGGTCGGCTTCCTGGTGAGCTTCCTGTTCGGCGGGCTGACCGGCGTCATCCTGGCCTCTCCGCCGCTGGACTTCCACGTCACCGACACCTACTTCGTGGTGGCCCACTTCCACTACGTCGTCTTCGGCACGGTGGTCTTCGCGACGTTCGCCGGCTTCTACTTCTGGTGGCCCAAGTTCACCGGCAAGATGCTCGACGAGCGGCTGGGGAAGATCCACTTCTGGACGCTGTTCGTCGGCTTCCACACCACGTTCCTCGTCCAGCACTGGCTGGGCGTGGAGGGCATGCCGCGCCGGTACGCCGACTACCTCGCGGCCGACGGCTTCACCGCCCTGAACACCGTCTCCTCGGTCGGCGCCTTCCTGCTGGGCCTGTCGACGCTGCCGTTCCTCTACAACGTCTGGAAGACCAGCAAGTACGCGCCCAAGGTCGGCCTGGACGACCCCTGGGGGTACGGCCGTTCGCTGGAGTGGGCCACCTCCTCGCCCCCGCCGCGCCACAACTTCCTCACCATGCCCCGCATCCGCTCCGAGTCCCCGGCCTTCGACCTGCATCACCCGGCGACGGTGCGCGGCGCCCTCACGGAGGCGGTCCCGCGGCCCGGCCCGCCGCCCGGGACAGACGCCGGCCGATCTCCCGGATCCGGTCCGTGAGTTCGGCCGGCTCACGGACCTCGAACTCGAAACCGGTCATCGACAGCAGCACCACCAGCGAGTCCAGGCTCTGCGCTCCGGTGCGCAGCAGGCAGCTGTGGTCGTCCACCTCCTCCAGCGTGCCGACCAGCGGCGAGACGCGGTCCGCCGCTTCGGCGAGCGGCACGTGCAGCACTACGGTCGCGGAGACCGCGTACACGCCCGTGGAGACGCCCTCGGAGACATAGGCCGCCAGGTCCTCGGCGGGCGGCTTGCGGGGCGCCACGCGCGGGCCGTGCGGCGGGGTGGGGGTGATCCGGTCGGCGCGGAAGGTCCGCCAGTCCGCCCGGCCGGTGTCCCAGGCGACGAGGTACCAGCGGCGCTGGGCGCTGACGAGGCGGTGCGGTTCGACGGTGCGGCGGGTGACGGTGCCGTCGTGCGCGGCGTACTCGAAGCGCAGCTGCTGTCCGTCCCGGCAGGCGGCGGCCAGTTCGGTGAGCACGGCGGCGTCCACCCGCGGGCCGAAGCCCTGCATCACGGGGACGGTGAAGGCGTTCAGGGCGCCGATGCGGCGGCGCAGCCGGGCCGGGAGCACCTGCTCCAGCTTGGCCAGCGCCCGGACGGAGGTCTCCTCGATGCCGGCGACGCCGCCGGCGGCCGCGGTGCGCAGTCCGACCGCGACCGCGACGGCCTCCTCGTCGTCCAGCAACAGCGGCGGGAGCTCGGCACCCGCACCCAGTTGGTAGCCCCCGGCGGTGCCGGGGGCCGAGTGCACGGGGTAGCCGAGCTCCCGCAGCCGTTCTATGTCACGCCGGACCGTGCGGGGCGTCACGCCCAGCCGGTCGGCGAGGTCCGCACCGGACCACTCACGGTGGGCCTGCAACAGGGACAGCAGGCGGAGCAGTCGTGCCGAGGTCTCCAACATGCGGCCGAGTCTGCCAGCGGTTGCGGACAACTACCGTCCGCAACCGCCGTCTCCGTGCTCCGCCGCAGGCGGTGTCCACGCCGCTACCAGCGGTACCAGCGCGCCCGGCCGCCTCCTGTACCCGTCGAGCGGAACAGGAAGCCGAGCAGCCACACGACGAGCACCGCAACAGCGATCCACCACAGCGCCTTGAGTGCGAAACCGGCACCGAACAGGATCAATGCGAGCAGCAGGACCAACAGGACAGGAACCATGATTTTGCACCTCCGTCCTCCGAGTGCCCCGTTCATCGCGGGTCAATCGGGGGCGCGTGAGGCACTGGGGGCGCAGTGGCCGCGGGAGTGGTCAGGAGGGGACCTGGTCCCCCGCGACCTGGACGGAGAGATCGTTGTCGACCGTGAAGTACGGGCCGACGCGGACCTGTCCGCCCGGAGCGCCGATCGGCATCGCCGGGTACGTGAAGATCTGCTTCTTGTCCGGTACGTCGTCCAGGATCCGCGAGATGCGGACCGGCTCGGCTCCCTCGCCGGTCCGCACCCACAGGTCCCACCGCTCGGTACCGGACCGCCAGTGACCGGCCAGCGGGCCGTGCGGCAGGACGAACGCGAAGTCCGGCCCATCGCCCCGCAGCGGGATCGTGACCGTGTGCTCGTCGTGCCGGGCCCGGGCCTCGGCGGCAGCGCCAGTGGCCAGCGCTGCGCCGTAGAGCCGGCCCTCGACGGTGATGCCGTCGGGGGCGACCTGGATCTCGCCGGCCTCCGCGTGCGGGCCGCGCAGCCAGCTGCGCAGGGCGAGGTTGCCGTACTTGGTGGCGTACGGTATCCGGACGCCGAGCCGGCCAATGGCGGCCAGCGGGCGCCGGTCCACCAGCGACCGCAGGTCGTTGAGGCCGGGCAGCAGGCGCTGCGGGTCCTCGGCGTCCCCGAGGTCGGCGTAGACGTTCCAGCGGCCTTCGGGCAGGGCGACCGTGCTGGGCAGCACGGCCCGCAGCCGGCCCGAGCCGGTCGGCCCGAGCGGCAGCCGGATCTCGTCGGCCGGGCTGTCGCCGCCGCGCAGCCGGAGCACCAGCGCCGCGCTCCAGACCGTGCCGGCCTCCCCGCCGGCCGCTTCGGGAACGGCGATGTCGAAGGTGAGACCGCCCGCGGAATCCGCGATGCAGTCGGCGCGCAGGGCGGTCCGCCGCGGCTGCCGGGTGCCTGACCCGGTGCCGGTGGCGGGCAGTTGCATCGACGCGCTCATGCCGTCCGCACTCCTCTCAGTGCGGCGTGCGCCGCGTCCTTGGTGGCGTAGGCGCCGCTCAACAGAGCTCCTCTGGTGCGGTGGACCGTGGCGCGCAGCGCGCCCCGGCCGCCGCCGGTGGTCAGGTCGCCGAAGAGCGATTCGTACCGGCCCGCGATCCGTGCGGGATCGAAGCGGGCGGATCGCTCCAGCGCGGCCCGGCCCATGCGCTGCCGGCGCTCGTCGTCGTTGATCAGCTCCAGCAGCGCGCCCGCGACGGCGCTCTTCCTCCCGACCGGTACCAGCCGGCCGTCCACGCCGTCCTCGATGATCTCGCCGGGACCGTGCGGACAGTCGGTGGAGACCACCGGCAGCCCGCACCGCATCGCCTCCACAATCGTCATCCCGAAGGACTCCAGGCTGGAAGTGACGGCCGCGATGGACCCCTTGGCCCATTCCGGGTCCAGCGGGTTGGCCGGGCCCATCAGGTAGACGTGGTTGTACAGGCCCAGTTCGTCGATCAGGGCGCGCAGCGCGGCCTTCTCGGCGCCGCCGCCGTAGATCCGCAGCCGCCAGTCCGGGCGCCGCTCGACCACCGTGGCGAAGGCCCGGATCAGCAGGTCGTATCGCTTGACCCTGGCCAGCCGACCGGCCGCGACGACCCATTTGCCGGTGCCGTCGGCGGGCTGGATGCCGGGCGCGGGGACGCTGTTGGGCACGGCCTCGATGCGCACGCCGGGCAGCCGCAGCCGCTTGCGGTAGGACCGGGCGTCCGCCTCGGTCACCGTGGTCACCGCGTCCAGCCGCGGATAGACCGCGCGCAACTGGCGGGTGAGCGCCCGGCCGTGCGTGTCGAGGGTGAGGTGCTCCTGTCCGACGCGTGCCACGCCCCGCTTGGCCTGCCGGGCGATGTGGACGTTCAGTCCGGGCCGCGTCCCCACCACGACGTCGGCCTCCAGGGACCGCAGATGGGCGGCGATGCGCCGGTCGGTGAGCTCGCTGTACTGCCGGAAGCGGCCCTCGGACGACGGGAAGACCCGGGCCTCGCGCAGGAACGCCGGGTCCTCCCCGTCGTACCCGGGGCTGTCCTTGCGGAGGTCGACGAGATGCCGCAGCCTGACCCGCGCACCGGGCTCGAATACCGGCACATCACGGTGCCGGAAGACGGACACGACCTCGACGTCGTGCTGCTCCGACAGCGTGCGGGCGAGGTTGTACGTCGTCCGGATCGTGCCGCCGATGCCGTATGCGTTGTGAATCAGGAATGAAATATGCATCCGTCCCCGTACCCCATGGTTTTCGCGCGAACGTAGCCAAGCGTCCGCCTACCAAACGGTTAGACCGAGGCTGGAGGTTTCGGGTTGACTCCTATCGCTATTTTGTTCCGGAAACGTGAGCAAATCGGTAGCTACGGACGGGAACCCCGGAGCGTTGGTTCGCATCCAGGGTGGCGAGTGCCCCCGCCCGCAGCCCGTAACGCCGCGCGCAGGCCGGCCAGGCGCCCCAGCCCTGCTGCTCCTGCACCCGCTCGGCGACCTGGATCTGCTCCTCGCGGGTGGCCAGGTCCGGCCGCGAGGCGAAGGCCAGGCCGCCGGCCGCCTCCCACGTCTGCTGCGTGAACTGGAGCCCGCCGTACAGGCCGTTGCCGGTACGGGCGTTCCAGTCGCCGCCGCTCTCGCACTCGGCCAGGCACCCCCAGGGCCAGTCCTCGCGGGAGCATTCGGCGGCACCCGGCACCCCCTGCGGCACGGTGCGCGGGGCGGCCGCCGGCGGGCCGGCCCCGGCGCCCGCCGGGTCCTCGGCGGCGGCGACCCCGGCGCCGCCGGAGAGCAGGGCCGCGAGCACCGCCAGGGTGAACGCGGGCCGGCGGACGGCACGGACAGCGGTGCGCGCGCGGCGCGCCGTACGGGCCGGCCACGAGCGGGCCGTCGTACGAACAATCGGGAAGAACTCCGTCGGTTCGAGCACCGCCGCAGGCTAGCGGCGGTCCGGCGGAGCGGCCGCGCGGCGCGCGCCCGGACGCCGCGTGCCCCACCCGGTCGGGTGACCGGGCGGGGCACGCCGCCACCGCCGCGCCGCGGGAAGCGGGGGGACGCACGGACGGTGGCGGCGGGGCCGGATCAGACCGAGAGGTGCTGGCCGGGCATGATCGTGTGCGGATCGCCGCCGATGGCGGACCTGTTGGCCGTGTACAGCGACCGCCAGCTCACGCCGCGGGCCGCGGCGATCGAGGCGAGCGTGTCGCCCTGCCGGACCGTGTACGAGCCGCTCTTGCCGCCCCGGGAGCTGCCCCGGTCGGCGCGGCTGTCGCGCACCGCCCGCTGCTCGCTCTTCCGGGAGGCCGAGACCTCGCCGCCGGCCGATGGCGCGCTGCCGGCGGCGTTCGCCCGGGCCGAGCACACCGGCCAGGCACCCCACCCCTGGACCGCCTGCACCTTGGACGCGACCGCGATCTGCTCGGCGCGGCCCGCCTGATGGGCGCTGGGGGCGTACTTGTGGCCGCCGAAGGCGCGCCAGGTGGAGGCGGTGAACTGCAGCCCGCCGTAGAAGCCGTTGCCGGTGTTGATCTGCCAGTTCCCGCCGCTTTCGCAGGCCGCGATGCGATCCCAGACGCCGCCGTCCGCGGCGCTCGCCCCAGGGGCGGCGGCCAGCAGGGCGAGCGGTGCCACCAGTGCCGCCCCGGCGAGGGCGACGGTTTCGCGACGCATGGAGCCCATTCGAAAAGGCATGGATGTCCTTTCGGAGAGCCCGGGCCTCCCCCGGGCGGTGCGCCGCCGGGCGCTCAGGACGCCCGTCCGCCGCTCCGCCCCGCCCGCCGAGGGTCCTGCGCTGCGCCGCTCCGCGCGTCTCGTGGGGCGCGGCGCTGCGCTGGTTCGTATGTCGTGGTGCCGGGCTGCCGGCTTGCGGACGGCGGGCGTCCCCGGGCGGTGCTCGGTGCACACGGCCGGAGAATGTAGGGAGCCGCCGGGCACGGCCACAACCAAAGTGCTGTCGGGGCAGGCCAGTCGTGCGTTACTAAAGGTACCGACGAGTTCCGGCCACCCCCTAGATTCCCTGATTTCAGGATTTGTCGGCCCGACGATCTCCGGACCTGTGAGCCACCTCACCCCGTTCGGCTGCATGGCCCGCACACGTGATGGCGGTGAGTGACGACTTCCGGGGCCCTGTTCACGCTGTGCGCCGATCGGTTCGATTCCGTTCACGCCCGCGCGTGACTCCTGCCACAGATCGCCCGTTGTCTTTTTACACGCCGGGATCCCCCCGGCAGCCGCACACAGATCGAGGAGTCAGCCGTGCCCCGCATGCTCGACGTCAGTGACGACGTTCGCGCCGAGATCGGCGACGAGGAGGCCGACCGCCTGCTGGCCGGCGACAACGCCCCCGGCGCTTACGACTGCACCTCCTGCCGCACCCCGGGCGACAGCGAACAGGAGCGCACCAGCACCGTCCTGTTCATCGGCGAGGAGACCGCCGTGCTGGCGTTCGCCCACGCCACCTGCATCCCCTCCCAGGTGGTCTCGGTGGCCGAGGAGCAGCTCAAGGGCGCCGTGCGCTCCATCACCGGCGAGCCCGGGGCCGAGGCGCAGGCCACCGTGCCGGCGCCGGCGTCCCCCGCCGCCCCGGCCGCCCCCGCCGCCCGGCAGGCGACCCTGGGCGTGACCTGCGGCCTGGTCCTCGTCGAGGACGACCTGCGCCCCGCCCTGGTGGTGGAGCCCAACAGCCCGATCGCCCGGCCCGGTTCGGCCGGCCTGGACGACGACTTCCTGCCGCTGCTGATGGAGCAGGGCTTCCACCCGGTCACCGACATGGCGGCGCTGCCCGCCGGCGGCGCCGGCTGGTCCGTCCTGGTCGCCATGGGCCAGCTGCACGCGGTGCTCCAGGACAGCGGCGAGGCCGGCAGCCAGAACGCCTGGTGGAAGGCGCACCAGCCGCTCCCGGTCTCCGACGGCTGGCGCGCCGCGGTCAACAAGTCGCAGACGGTGCTGGTGTATGCCGCGCCGCACGGCTCGATCGGCCAGCAGCCGCGCGAGGATCTGATGCGCGAGGCGCTGGAGAAGGCGGCGGCGCACGGCCGGCTGGTCGCCATGGCGATGCCGCTGGCCGGCACCTGAGCGGACGGCCCGGCCTTCGGGCGGCCGCCTCCCGAGCGGGGCGGCCGCCCGTCCGGCCACGTACGGATGTCCAGGGCGTCACGCGCAGGTGGCGGAAACGGTGCGCCAACGGCACCCCCGTGCCCTCCGCACTTCCGCGTATGCCCCACGATCAGCCAATTCGCCCGCAAAGCCGCATCCCGCGGGCCCTCGGGTCGTTGGCACAGACGTGCACCCATACGACCCGTCCCCCCGCGCCCCGTTCCACTCCATCCCCGGCATGCGCCCGTCGTACGAGCCCGCCGCGCACCACCTGGACCGTGGGTCGGCGACGCCGATCTACGACGCGCTCTACGCCGAGTACCGCCGCTCCTTCCGGGCTCTCCCCGGGGACCGTACGGGCGAGGACGAGCTGAGCCCGGAGGTGCTGCGGCGGATCTGGCGGCGCACCACCCCCTCGGCGACCGGCCGCCGCGAGGTGCCGCTGCCGCCGCAGCACTCCCGCAGCCACACCCCGGCGGCGCTGCCCCCCGCGCCCCGCGACCACCGGCCGTACCACCACTGAGCCGCTGCCGCACCGCCCGCCGGGACCGCCTCGCGGCGCCGCGCGAAGGAGCCCCGCCCCGGACCCCGGCGGGGGTCCTGGGCGGGGCTCCGGAAGCGGTGGCGCCTGTGGTTACTTCTTCTTGCTGCGCTTCTCGCGGACCCGCACCGAGATGTGGATCGGGGTGCCCTCGAAGCCGAACTCCTCGCGCAGCCGGCGCTCGATGAAGCGGCGGTAGCCGGCCTCCAGGAAGCCGGAGGCGAAGAGCACGAAGCGCGGCGGCTTGGTGCCCGCCTGGGTGCCGAAGAGGATGCGGGGCTGCTTGCCGCCGCGCACCGGGTGCGGGTGGGAGGCCACGATCTCGCCGAGGAAGGCGTTCAGCCGCCCGGTGGGCACCCGGGTCTCCCAGCCGGCGAGCGCCGTCTCGATGGCCGGTACGAGCTTCTCCATGTGCCGGCCCGTACGCGCCGAGACGTTGACCCGCATCGCCCACGGGATCTGCACGAGGTCGCGCTCGATCTCCCGCTCCAGGTAGAAGCGGCGCTCCTCGTCGAGGTTGTCCCACTTGTTGTACGCGATGACCAGCGCGCGGCCCGCCTCGACGGCCATGGTGATGATCCGCTGGTCCTGCACGCTGATCGACTCGCTCGCGTCGATCAGGACGACCGCGACCTCGGCCTTCTCCACGGCGGCCGCCGTGCGCAGCGAGGCGTAGTAGTCGGCGCCCTCCTGGAGGTGGACGCGCTTGCGGATGCCCGCGGTGTCCACGAACTTCCAGGTCTTGCCGCCCAGCTGGATCAGCTCGTCGACCGGGTCGCGAGTGGTGCCGGCCAGCTCGTTGACGACCACCCGCTCCTCGCCGGCGACCTTGTTCAGCAGGGAGGACTTGCCGACGTTGGGACGGCCGATGAGGGCGATGCGGCGCGGGCCGCCGACGGTCGCCCCGAAGGTCTGCTGCGGCGCCTCGGGCAGCGCCTCCAGCGCGGCGTCCAGCAGGTCGCCCGTGCCGCGGCCGTGCAGGGCCGAGACCGGGTGCGGCTCGCCGAGGCCGAGCGACCACAGCATGGCGGCGTCCGCCTCGCCGGACGGCCCGTCGACCTTGTTGGCGCACAGCACGACCGGCTTGCCGGCCCGGCGCAGCAGCTTGACGACGGCCTCGTCGGTGTCGGTGGCGCCGACCTTGGCGTCCACGACGAAGACCACGGCGTCGGCGGCCTCGATCGCGAACTCCGCCTGGGCGGCCACGGACGCGTCGATGCCGAGCACGTCCTGCTCCCAGCCGCCGGTGTCGACGACCTTGAAGCGGCGGCCGTTCCACTCCGCCTCGTAGGTGACGCGGTCGCGGGTGACGCCCGGCTTGTCCTCGACGACGGCCTCACGGCGGCCGATGAAGCGGTTGACGAGGGTCGACTTGCCGACATTGGGGCGGCCGACGACGGCGAGGCGGGGCAGCGGGCCGTGACCGGCCGCCGCGATGTCGCCCTCGACCTCGTCCAGGTCGAAGCCCTCCTGCGCGGCGAGCTCCATGAACTCCGTGTACTCGGCGTCGCCCAGCGCGCCGTGCTCGACGTGCTCGTCGCCGGTGGGGGTCTGGTCGTTCATGAAGTCCGTTCCTCGTTCTGCGTGGTCGGTGGGCCGCCGTCCCGGCGCCCACTGCTCAAGTGTCAGGGGGGATCCAAGGATTCCCCCGGCGAAACGCGCCGCCGGCCGGTCAGCGGCCGGTGAGCCGTCGCGCCCCGGTCAGATGGGCGGTCAGGTGCTCCTGGATGCGTACCGTCGCCTCGTCCAGCGCCTTGCGCGTCCGCCGCCCCGAGCCGCCCGCCCGTCGCCCGCCACCGCCCCAGGCGGAGCTTCGCGCCCCTTCTTGTTGCGCCTGAAAGGCATCACCGAAGACGACATCGACGCGGCCCCGCAGCGGCGGCAGTCCCGGTATCACCCGGCTGCTGCGCTCCGCGCTGCCCAGGACCGCGACCGGCACGATCGGTGCCCCCGAGCGTACGGCGAAGTACGCGAGACCGGCGCGCAGCGACGCGAAGTCGCCCTCGCCGCGGGTGCCCTCCGGGAAGATCCCGAGAACCCCGCCGCGCTTCAGGATGCCCAGCGCGTGCGTGACGGCCGTCCGGTCGGTGCTCGTCCGGTCGACCTTCACCTGGCCGATGCCGCGCAGGAAGGGGTCCAGCGGCCCGGCGAAGGCCTCCTTCTTGATCAGGAAGTGCACCGGCCGCGGCGCGGTGCCCATGAGCATGGGCCCGTCGACGTTGTGCGAGTGGTTCACCGCGAAGATCACCGGGCCGGCCGCCGGAACCCGCCAGGCGCCCAGCACCCGCGGCTTCCACAGGCCGTACATCAGGCCGATCCCGATCCGCCGCCCGACCGCGGCGCCGCCGGCGCTCGGCAGGCCGCCGTCCTCGGTCACGGGGCGACCTGCCCCGCCTCCGCGGCCGGACCGACCTTCTCCGCGATCTTCGCCTCGATGAGGGTGACCACGCACTCGATGACCTGCTCCAGCGTCAGCTCGGTGGTGTCCACCTCCACCGCGTCGTCGGCCTTGGCCAGCGGCGAGGTCTTGCGGGAGGAGTCGGCGGCGTCCCGCTTGATCAGCGCCTCACGGGTGGCGGCCAGGTCCCCGGCCTCCTTGCCCTTCAGCTCGCCGCTGCGCCGGGCGGCACGCGCCTCGGGCGAAGCGGTGAGGAAGATCTTCAGGTCGGCGTCGGGCAGGACGGTCGTACCGATGTCCCGGCCCTCGACGACGATGCCGCGCTCGGCGGAGCCGGCGATGGTCCGCTGGAGGTCCGTGATCAGGGTGCGCACCTCGGGGACGGCGCTGACGGCGCTGACCGCGGAGGTGACCTCCTTCGTACGGATCGGGCCGGCGGCGTCCTGGCCGTCGACCGTGATGGTCGGCGCGGCCGGGTCGGTGCCGGAGACGATCGCGGGCTTGGCGGCGGCCGTGGCGATCGCGGTCGGGTCCTGGATGTCGACACCGTTGGACAGCATCCACCAGGTGATCGCGCGGTACTGGGCACCGGTGTCCAGGTAGCTGAGCGCCAGCTTGGCGGCGACCGCCTTGGACGTGCTGGACTTGCCCGTGCCGGAGGGGCCGTCGATGGCGACGATCACTGCTGCCGGGGCGGCGGTTTCCACGGTGACGAACACCTTTCCTTGTGCACGGGGCGGGGATGCTGGGGCCCGATGGGCCTCCGTCAAGGTTACCGGGTACACGCAGGCGTGTTTTCCCCGCACGGGCGTGGGGGATTTGTGACGCTTCCGGGACGCCTTCCCGGGCGCCTACTGACGGATGGACCAGCCGCGCTCGCGGAGCGCCGCGGTCAGCACCGGTACGGCCGAGGGCTCGACCGTGAGCTGGATGAAGCCCGCCTGCTGGCCGGTGGCGTGCTCGATACGGACGTCCTCGATGTTGACGCCCGCCTGCCCGGCGTCCGCGAAGATCCGCGCCAGCTCGCCCGGCTGGTCGCCGATGTGCACGGCGACGATCTCGTAAGCGGCCGGCGCCGCGCCGTGCTTGCCCGGCACCCGCTCGCGGCCCGCGTTGCCGCGCCGCAGCACGTCCTCGATGCCGTCGGCGCCCGCGCCGCGCTTGGCCTCGTCGGCCGACTGCAGGGCGCGCAGCGCCTGCACCGTCTCGTCCAGGTCGGCCGCGATCTCCGACAGGACGTCCGCGACCGGCCCCGGGTTGGCGGAGAGGATGTCGATCCACATGGCGGGGTCGGAGGCGGCGATCCGGGTCACGTCCCGGATGCCCTGGCCGCACAGCCGTACGGCGGTCTCGTCGGCGCCCCGGAGGCGCGCGGCGACCAGGCTGGAGACCAGCTGGGGGGTGTGGCTGACCAGGGCCACGGCCCGGTCGTGCGCGTCGGCGTCCATGACGACCGGGACCGCCCGGCACAGCGCCACGAGCTCCAGCGCGAGGTTCAGCACCTCGGTGTCGCCGTCCCGGGGCGGGGTGAGCACCCACGGCCGGCCCTCGAAGAGGTCGGCGGTCGCGGCGAGCGGCCCGGACCGCTCCTTGCCGGCCATCGGATGCGTACCGATGTACGGCGTGAGGTCCAGCCCCCGCTCCGCCAGCTCGCGCCGCGGGCCGCCCTTGACGCTCGCCACGTCCAGGTAGGCGCGGGCCGTGCCGCGCCGCATCGCGTCCGCCAGCGCCGCCGCGACGTGCGCCGGCGGCACGGCGACGATCGCCAGGTCGACGGGGCCCTCGGGTTCCTCCACCGTGCCCGCGCCGAGCGCAGCGGCCGTACGGGCCTGCGCCTCGTCGTGGTCGGCGAGGTGCACCCGGACGCCGCGGGCGCTCAGCGCCAGCGCGGCGGACGTGCCGATCAGGCCCGTGCCGATGACGATCGCGGTCCTCACTGGGCGATGTCCTTCCGCAGCGCGCCCGCCGCGCCGAGGTAGACGTGCGCCATCTCCGTCTTGGCCAGATGGCTCTCGACGTGCGCCAGGATGCGCACCACGCGCGGCATGGCCCCGGCGATGTCCAGCTCCTGCGCACAGATCAGCGGCACGTCGGTGATGCCGAGCTTGCGCGCGGCGACGGCGGGGAAGTCGCTGTGCAGGTCGGGCGTGGCCGTGAACCAGACGCTGATCAGGTCGTCCGGCACGAGGCTGTTCCGCTCCAGGATGGCGGTCAGCAGCTCGGCGACCTGCTCATGCATGTGCTCCGCTTCGTCCCGCTCCAGCTGGACGGCCCCTCGGACCGCACGTACCGCCACGTCCTGCTCCTCGTGTCCTCGCGTACGCGCCGCTCCCGGGCGTACGTATCTGCCTGCCTGATCAGCGTATCGACCCCCGGGCCCGGCCGCCGAGCGCGCCCGTCCTGCGAGACGGGAGTTCCGGCGGCCGGACGGCGGTCAGCCCCGCCCGTCCCAGAGCGCGCCGAGCGCCAGCAGCTCCTCGCGGTACTCGATGCGCTCGGTCCAGGCCGCCGGCCAGGCGTCCGCGCCGAGGTGGGCGCCGGCGAAGGCGCCCGCCAGGCAGGCGAGGGAGTCGGAGTCGCCGCCGGAGCAGGCGCCGCGGCGCAGCGCCGCCACCGGGTCCTCGGGGAAGAGCAGGAAGCAGAGCAGTCCGGCGGCCAGGGCCTCCTCCGCGATCCAGCCCTCGCCGACGAGGAGGCAGGGGTCGGTCTCCGGGTCGGGGTCGCGCAGGGCGGCGTCCAGCCGGTCCAGGACGCCGCGGCACTCGTCCCAGCCGTGCGCCATGAACGCCTCGGGCGACGCGGCACCGGCGTGCTGCCACAGGTCGCCGAGCCAGTCGCCGTGGTAGGTGGTGCGTTCGGCGTGTACGTACGTCCGGAGCAGCCGGGGCAGCTCGGCGGGGTCGGCGCCCGTGGCGAGGAGGCGTACGGCCCGCGTCGTGAGGTCGCTGGCCGCGAGGGCGGTGGGGTGGCCGTGGGTGAGGGCCGACTGGAGCTGGGCGGCGCCGGCCCGCTGCTGATCGGTCAGGCCGGGGGCCAGGCCGACGGGGGCGACGCGCATGTTGGCGCCGCAGCCCTTGGAGTCGGTCCGGCTGGCCGCCACCCAGGGGCGGCCGGGCTCGCTGAGCGCCCGGCAGGCGGTGAGGCAGGTGTTGCCGGGGGCGCGGTTGTTGTCCGGGGAGCGCCACCAGTCGATGTACTCCTGGCGGACCGGGGGCTCCAGCGTGGCGGCGGTCAGCGGGCCGCGCTCCATCGCCGTGCGCAGGCCGCGCCCGAGGGCGAGCGTCATCTGGGTGTCGTCGGTGACGAGGGCCGGCCGGGGCAGTTCCAGCTGCCGCCAGGGGCCGTACGCGGCCTCGATCGAGCGGACGCTCTTGAACTCGGTCGGGTATCCGAGCGCGTCGCCGAGGGCGAGCCCGAGCATCGAACCGGTCGCGGGATCCTTCGCGGACATGAAAAAACCACCCCTTAGTCGTCATCGTGACGATAAGGGGTGGTCAGTGGCTGCCGCAACTGCCGGCGGCGGCCGTAGAGGCCGAGGGCCTACAGGTCGACCTCGCGCATCAGCATGCCGACCTCGGTGTTGGTCAGGCGGCGCAGCCAGCCGGACTTCTGGTCGCCCAGCGCGATGGGCCCGAAGGAGGTCCGTACGAGCTTGTCCACCGGGAAGCCGGCCTCGGAGAGCATCCGGCGCACGATGTGCTTGCGGCCCTCGTGCAGCGTCACCTCGACGAGGTAGTTCTTGCCGGTCTGCTGCACGACCCGGAAATGGTCGGCGCGGGCGTACCCGTCCTCCAGCAGGATGCCGTCCTTGAGCATCTTGCCGATCTCGCGCGGCAGCGGGCCCTGGATGGCGGCGAGGTAGGTCTTCTGCACGCCGTACCGCGGGTGGGTCAGGCGGTGCGCCAGCTCACCGTGGTTGGTGAGCAGGATGATGCCCTCGGTCTCGGTGTCAAGCCGGCCGACGTGGAAGAGCCGGGTCTCGCGGTTGGTGACGTAGTCGCCCAGGCACTGGCGGCCGTCGGGGTCCTCCATGGTGGAGACGACGCCGGCCGGCTTGTTCAGCGCGAAGAAGAGGTAGGACTGGGTGGCGACGGTCAGGCCGTCCACCTTGATCTCGTCCTTCTGCGGATCGACACGGACGCCCTGCTCCATGACGATCTGCCCGTTCACCTCGACCCGGGCCTCGTCGATCAGCTCCTCGCAGGCGCGCCGCGAGCCCATGCCCGCGCGGGCCAGCACCTTCTGGAGCCGCTCGCCCTCCTGGTCGCCGAAGGTCTTGGGGGTCTTGATCTCCGGCTTGTCGTACCGGGCGCGGTTGCGCTCCTCGATCTTCGCGTCGTACTCGCGGGGGCGGGCCGGCCCGGAACCGCGGCCGCGGGAGCCCTTGGCGCCCTTGCCCTCCTGGCTGCGGGGGCTGTTCTTCGCGCCGGTCTTCGGACCGCCCTTGGCGCCACCGCGGGCCGCCGCGCCGCGCCCCTTGCGGGGCCCGTCGCCGGGGCCGTCCGAGCCGGATCCGCCGACGTCGTAGCGGCGCTCCTCGGGACGGGGGCGGCCCGAGCGCTGCTGCTTGTCGTCGCGCTTGTTGCCCGCGCCCCGGTAGTTGCCCCTACCGCTGCTGTTCCTGCCGCTGCTTCGCATCAATGATCCGTCTGAGAGTCGCCGCTGTCGTCTACGTCGAACGACGGCACACCTTCCCGGGAGTCGCCCTCGACCGCGTCCGCCTCGGGGAGGAACGGGGCGAGCTCGGGGAGCTCGTCCAGGCCCCGCAGGCCCATCCGCTCCAGAAAGTAGTTCGTCGTCCTGTACAGGATCGCACCTGTTTCGCCTTCCGTGCCCGCCTCCTCGACCAGACCGCGCTGGAGAAGGGTGCGCATCACGCCGTCGCAGTTGACACCACGCACGGCCGAGACCCGGGACCGGCTGACCGGTTGACGGTACGCGACCACGGCCAGAGTCTCCAATGCGGCCTGCGTCAGCCGGGCCTGCTGGCCGTCCAGGACGAAGGCCTCCACGGCGTCGGCGTACTCCGGACGGGTGTAGAAGCGCCAGCCGCCCGCGACCAGCCGCAGGTCGAAACCGCGGCCCTGCCGGGCGTAGTCGTCCGACAGCTCACGCAGCGCGAGCGTCACGTCCCGGCGGCGGCGCTGCAGCACCTTGGCGAGGTGCTCCTCGGTGGCGGGCTCGTCGACGACCATCAGGACGGCCTCCAGCGCGGGCTTCAGGTCCAGCGCCGCGACCCCGAGGGCGCCGGGCGGCGCTTCGGGGGTCCCGGGGGCCTGTCCCTCGGGGAGGTCGTACGTGTCTTCGGGGGCCTCGGGGGCCTGTCCCTCGGGGAGGGCGTACGTCTCTTCGGTGGTACCGGGGCCGCTCATGCCGTCTCCGTCTCCTTCCGGTTCTTCTCGTCGGCCGGCTGCTCCGCCGGACGGTCGAACTCATCCGTGACGACGGGCTCGGCGCCGTCCTCCGTGCCGGCCCAGCGGACCATCAGCTCGCCCAGCGCCTCGGGCTGGTCCAGGACCACAGCGCGCTCCCGGTACAGCTCCAGCAGCGCCAGGAAGCGGGCGACCACGGTGAGCGTGTCCGGCGCGTCCTCGGTCAGCTCCTGGAAGGACGCCTCGCCCGCCGCGCGAAGCCGCGCCACCACCACCTCGGCCTGTTCGCGCACGCTGACCAGCGGGGCGTGGATGTGGTCGACGTACACCTGGGGCTTGGCCTTGGGCTGCATCGCCTTCACGGCCAGCTTGGCGAACCCCTCGGCCCCGATGCTGATGACGACCTCGGGCAGCAGCTCGGCGTGGTGCGGTTCGAGGCCGACGGTACGGGGGTAGCGGCGCGCCTCGTCCGCCAGCCGGCGGCTGAAGACGTCGGCGACCTCCTTGTACGCGCGGTACTGGAGCAGCCGGGCGAAGAGCAGGTCGCGCGCCTCCAGGAGGGCGAGGTCCGCCTCGTCCTCGACCTCGGCGGCGGGCAGCAGCCGGGCGGCCTTCAGGTCCAGCAGGGTCGCCGCGACGACCAGGAACTCCGTCGTCTGGTCCAGGTCCCAGTCCGGCCCCATGGCCCGGATGTGTGCCATGAACTCGTCGGTGACCTGCGAGAGGGCGATCTCGGTGACGTCCAGCTTGTGCTTGGAGATCAGCTGGAGCAGGAGGTCGAAGGGCCCCTCGAAGTTCTCCAGGTGAAGGGTGAACTTCCCGTCCCCGGCCACGGTGGCATCCGAGGGCGCGGCGGGCCCGTCCCCTTCGGAAGCGGCGGACCCGTCCCCCTCGGGCTCGGCGGGCTCATCCCCTTCGGAAGCGGCGGACCCGCCCTCCTCGGGCGCGGCGGGCCCGTCCGTTCCGGGCTCGTCCTCGGGCGCGGCCTCAGGGGCCTCGGCCGTGACAGCCTCCGGCTCCGGCTCGGGCTCGGGCTCCGAAGACTCGGGCGGGGCCGGCTCCGGGATCGGGGCCGTGCCCGGGCCGTGGCCCAGGGAGCGGCGCGGGGTGCGCGGGGCGGGCGCTGAGGGGTCGTCGTGGCTCGTCGGCATCGTGGTCCATACGCTGCGGTCCCGTGCCGCGCACGGCGCCGGGCTGGTCACCGGCGGGCGGCACCCGCCGGTGCCGGAAGGCTAACCCGCCGGGGCCCGGCGGGCGCGGACCCGGCCGCCCCGGCGGCCGGAGTTCCGCAGCATGGCCCTCAGGAGCCGCTCAGCGGCCCCTCAGACGCCGCACGAGGATGCTGGCGTCCCCACGGGACTCCAGGTCCGCCAGGACGACCGCGACGGCCTCCCGGACGATCCGGCCGCGGTCCACCGCGAGCCCGTGTTCGCCGCGCAGGACCAGGCGCGCGTGCTCCAGGTCCATCAGCTCCTCGGCGGAGACGTACACGGTGATCTTCTCGTCGTGCCGTTCCCGGCCGCTGGGCCGGCGGTTCGCGCCCCTGCCGCGTCGCCGGGCGGGGCTTCCCGAAGCCGGCGCCCCCGCGGCAGCGGCCTCCTGCCGGCGGCGCTCCTTGGCGGCCTCGTCGGCCGTGTCGCGACCGCTGTGCTGCTCCGCGGGCGCCGCGGCCCCGGAAGCCGCGGCAGCGGGTTCGCCCTCCGGACGGCGCTGCGCGGCGCTGCCCTGCTGCGGCGCGGCCGGGTCGGCCTCGCCGCCCGGCGCGGGCACCCGGGGCACCTCACCGTTCGCGGGGGTGCCGTTCGCCGGCCGGCGGGGCGAGGAGGACTGCAGCGCCGTCCCCCCGGTGGTGCGGAACAGCTCATCGGCGCCGGGCAGACTCACTCGGCGTGACACCGGGCGAGCACCTCCCTGGCGAGCTGGCGGTAAGCGGCGGCACCCACGGAGTTGGAGGCGTACGTGGTGATCGGCTCGCCCGCGACCGTGGTCTCGGGGAAGCGGACCGTCCGGCCGATCACGGTGTGGTACACGTGATCGTCGAAGGCCTCCACCACACGCGCCAGGACCTCGCGGCTGTGCACGGTGCGCGAGTCGTACATCGTGGCGAGGATGCCGTCCAGCTCCAGGTCGGGGTTGAGCCGCTCCTGGACCTTCTCGATCGTCTCGGTCAGCAGCGCGACACCGCGCAGCGCGAAGAACTCGCACTCCAGCGGGACGATGACCTTGTGAGCCGCCGTCAGCGCGTTGACGGTCAGCAGACCGAGCGAGGGCTGGCAGTCGATGACGATGTAGTCGTAGTCGGCCAGCAGCGGCTTCAGGGCGCGCTGGAGGGTCGACTCACGGGCCACCTCGCTGACGAGCTGCACCTCAGCGGCTGACAAATCGATATTGCTGGGGAGCAGGTCCATGTTGGGGACCGCGGTCTTCAGCAGTACCTCGTCGGCCGACATGCCCCGCTCCATGAGCAGGTTGTAGACCGTCAGGTCCAGCTCCATGGGGTTGACGCCGAGGCCGACCGAGAGGGCGCCCTGCGGGTCGAAGTCGACCAGCAGCACCCGGCGGCCGTACTCGGCGAGCGCGGCACCCAGGTTGATGGTCGAGGTCGTCTTGCCGACCCCGCCCTTCTGGTTGCACATCGCGATGATCTTCGCCGGGCCGTGCTCGGAAAGCGGCCCGGGGATCGGGAAGTAGGGAAGGGGCCGGCCGGTCGGGCCGATGCGCTCGCGGCGCTGGCGCGCGGCGTCCGGCGCGAGCGTCGCCGCGTACTCGGGGTCCGGCTCGTACTCCGCGTCCGGATCGTAGAAGTGCCCCTCGGGCAGGTCGTCGTAGTCGGCGAAGCGGGCCGGGTCTGTGCCGCCCTGGTCGCCGGCCATGGCGTTCACTTGATGGCCGTCCATGCTCTGGTGGGCTGTCGTCGTCATGCTCTTCTGGGCTGCGAAGGTGTGGACAGCGACGGAGCCGACAGCCTCGTGCCCCGAGGGACCCTGGCCCCGTGCAACCGCTCCTGGTCGACCACCTCCGGGAGTAAATGTCGACTCATTCACAAGTCGTCTTACCTCCTTGGATGTGACCAGGAAACTTATCGATAGGTCAGCGTGACACCATGCCGACGGTTGGCGACTCTATGGCGTGTCGGGCGTCCGCAGCAACACAATCCACCGGACCCGGCACGATGTGTCGGCAATGGAACACCCCGATGTCAAGGGCGCGCGGCACACATCCGTGAGGTTTCGGGGGTGTGCGAAAGGGTCGAAGAGAGACGTTCGTTACGAGTTGCGGAGGGCTCGGCGGAGGCCCGTCACGGACGGGTTCGGAAATCTGTCGCAAACGCGACCGGCCGGGCCCGAAAGTCTCAAGGCCCGGCCGTGCGCGTGGTGTTGACGCGCCGTGTTGACGAATCAGCCCAGCAGCGTGCTCAGCTCGACGGACTCCAGGCCGTGCGCCTCGGCGACCTCGGCGTAGACGACCTTGCCGTCGTGGGTGTTGAGACCCTTGGCCAGCGCGGCGTCCCGGCGGAGCGCCTCGACCCAGCCGCGGTTGGCCAGCTCGACGATGTAGGGCAGCGTCGCGTTGGTGAGCGCGTGGGTGGAGGTGTTCGGCACCGCGCCCGGCATGTTGGCGACGCAGTAGAAGACCGAGTTGTGGACCTGGAAGGTCGGCTCGGCGTGCGTGGTCGGACGCGAGTCCTCGAAGCAGCCGCCCTGGTCGATCGCGATGTCGACAAGGACACTTCCGGGCTTCATCTTGGCGACGAGCTCGTTGGTGACCAGCTTCGGGGCCTTGGCGCCCGGGATGAGGACGGCACCGACGACGAGGTCGGCCTCGACGACGGCCTTCTCCAGCTCGAAGGCGTTGGAGACGATCGTCTGCACCTTGGTGCCGAAGATCTTGTCGGCCTCGCGGAGCTTGTTGATGTCCTTGTCGAGCAGCGTGACGTGAAAGCCGAGACCCACGGCGATCTGCACGGCGTTCCAGCCGGAGACACCACCGCCGATGACGACGGCCTTGCCCGCGTGGACGCCGGGGACGCCGCCGGGCAGCACGCCGCGGCCGCCGGCCTGGCGCATCAGGTGGTAAGCGCCGACCTGCGGGGCGATGCGGCCCGCGACCTCGGACATCGGGGCCAGCAGCGGCAGCGCGCGGTTGGCGGTCTCGACGGTCTCGTAGGCGATCGCGGTGGTGCCGGACTCCAGCAGGGCGTCCGTGCACTCGCGGGAGGCCGCCAGGTGCAGGTAGGTGAAGAGCGTCTGGTCCTTGCGGAGCCGGTGGTACTCCTCGGCGATGGGCTCCTTGACCTTCAGCAGCAGGTCGGCGGTGGCCCACACCTCGTCGGCGGTCCCGAGGATGTTCGCGCCGGCGCCGACGTACTCCTCGTTGGTGATGGAGGAGCCGAGCCCGGCGTCCTTCTCGACGAAGACCTGGTGGCCGTTGCGGACGAGCTCGTGGACACCGGCAGGCGTGATAGCCACCCGGAACTCGTTGTTCTTGACCTCGCGGGGGATGCCGACCTTCACGTCGATCACGGTCCTTGAATGAGAGCTTGCAGAGAAATATCCGCTCATACAGACGCATGACGGATGTGACCGCGAGAGCCGCGGCTCTGCCAGTCTATTGAAGGAGCTCTTGTTGTCTAGCCTTGCAAAGCAATTAGTTTTCCGTGAACCGCCATCGATTTCGTAGGTCAGGCCGGGTGGTCTGCGAGGAGTCCCTCTCCCAGGCCCCTGTGCAGCCTTGCCGCCGCCGGATCGCCGAGCCGTTCGAAGGTGTCCGCAATCCGCAGCTGGAGCGCCGCCTCCAACCGCCCGTCCGACGCCTTCCTGGCCAGCTCCAGCGCCTCGAAGCAGGTCCGCAGCGCCTGCTCGGGCCGCCCGGCGTACTCCTGCACCCGCGCCGTCTCCCCCATCGCGCGCGCCAGCCCCACGGCGTCACCGGCCCTGCGGTACGCCCCGTGTGCGGCCCGCCACTCGCGGAGCGCCTCGGCCCAGCGGCCCGCCTGCGTGTGCACCGCGCCCAGCCGGCCGTGCAGCCGGGCCGCCTCGGCCGTGTGGCCGCGGGAGAGCCGCAGCTCCAGCGCCCGCCCGTACCAGTCGGCGGCCCGGTGCCAGTCCGCCAGCTCGGCGTACGTGGCGCCCAGCGACTCCAGTGCGCGGCCGGTCGCCACCGCGTCCTTCACCGCGCGGGCCGACTCCAGCGCGCCCCGGTACCGGCTCAGCGCTTTCTCCGACCGGCCGGACTGGGCGTCCAGGTCGCCGAGGTTCAGCAGCGCCGCGGCCTTCTCGCGGGCCAGGGCGCGCCGCTCGGCGACCTCCAGGACCAGGAGGTGCAGCCCGTACAGGTCGGGGGCCGCCGACTCGGCGTTCTCGTGGGCGAGCAGCGCCCGTACCAGCGCGGCCATCAGCCGCCGGTCCAGCGTGTCCAGCTCACCGTCCGCGACGGCGATCCGGGCCGAGTCCAGCAGGGCCGGGCGGCGGGTGCGCAGCCAGGCCGCGGCCTCGGGGACGGACCCGAAGCGCAGCGACCGCGGCAGCCCGGAGGTCCGTTCGCGGGCCGGGGACCCGGCGGGCTCCCCCATCGCCCGGCAGGACACCAGCTGCCGTACGGTGCGCTCCAGCATCCGGGCGCGGGAGAGCTGGATCTCGGCGGGGCGCTCATGGGCCTGGAGCCGGGCGCGCAGCAGCGGTGCGAGGCAGCCGGGCACCCGGTACTGCGGCGGGAGCGCGGCCATCGGGTCGGGCCCGTCGGCCGAGGTGTCCTCGTCCCCGGCGGCACCCTCGGGCGCCACCGGTCGGAGCGCTCCCATGGCCGCGAAGTCCCGCAGGGTGGATTCGGCGGCCTCCACCGAGCAGCCGGCCAGCGCGGACGCCGTGTGCGCGTCGACGAGGCCGGCCGGGGCGAGGGAGAGCAGCCGCAGTATGCGGGCGGCGGGCGCCGGCAGCCCTTCGTACGCCATCCGGAAGGCGCGGGACAGCGACCGGGGCACCGGTACCGCGTCCTCCTCGCCGGGCGGCAGCAGGAACAGCGTCCGCCGCAGGTCGGAGAGGGAGGACTTGGGGTGGGTCGCGAGCCAGCCGCCGGCCAGCACCAGGGCGGCGGGCTGGCCGCCGCAGTCCTGGACGACCTGCTCGGCGGTGCGCGGGTCGACGGTGATCCGGACGCTGCCCGCGTACCGGGTGAGGATCTCCACCCCGGCCGCGGTGTCCAGGCCGCCGAGGGTGCAGGGCCGGACGTCGGTGATGCCGGTCAGCGGCCCTTCGGAGACGCCGAGGACCAGGCAGCCCGGGGCGTCCGGCAGCAGCGGGTAGACCTGCTCGGCGCCGGCCGCGTCGTCCAGCAGGAGCAGCGCGCGCCGGTCGGCCAGCGCGCCGCGCAGCGCCTCGGCCAGCTCGTCCTCCTCCGCGCCCGCCGGCACCCGCTCGCCGAGCTGGGTGAGCAGGTCGCGGGCGACGGACGCGGTGGGCACGGGCCGGCCGTCGATGGTGCTCAGCCGGCAGCGCAGCACGCCGTCCGGGTAGTCGCCGGCCAGCTGCCGGGCGAGTTCGGCGGCCAGGGCGCTGCGGCCCGAGCCGGGCCGGCCGGCGATCAGCAGCACCCGGCTGCGGGCGCCCTTGCGGCCGGAGAGGGTGTCCAGTCCGGCGCGTTCGATGTCGCTGCGCAGGGCCGCCAGTTCGCGGCTGCGGCCGGCGAAGAAGGGCGCAGGCGGGGCGGCCGCCGGGGCGCCGGTCCGGCCCGCTCCTCTTCGTCCGGCCCCCGACGCCGTCACCGACCGTCCGGTGTCCACCGCCTGCTCCGCCACGGGCCACGCTCCCGTTCACTTGCGCGCGTACGAGCCGGCCGCCTGTACGGCCGGGATTTGTCGAGCGTAGTTCACGGGAGGCGTGGATCACGGCGGACATACCGTGTAAATCTGACAAAAATGGGAGACAAGATTCCGGTAAGGTCCCGCGGTGCTCCCGGGAACCTTCCGTCACTCGGGGAACGGGCCCGGGAACGGACCCGTCGTCACGGCTGGAACGGGCGGGCCGGCCAGGGCGCCTCGGCCGGGCGCAGCGCGTCCAGGCCGTCACCCGACTGCGCGGCCAGCAGCGACAGCACGCCGACGACCAGGCAGTTGTTGTGCAGCTCACCCGCCAGCACGCCACGCGCGAGGTCGGCGACCGGCACCCGCGCCAGCTCCATGTCGGCCTCTTCCTCCTCGACCTCGAAGCGCTCCCCCTCCGCCTCGGACAGGTTGCGGGCCAGGAAGATCCGTACGGCCTCGTCGCAGCCGCCGGGCGTGGTGTAGACGTCGGTCAGCACCCGCCAGTCCTCGGCCTTGACGTGCGCCTCCTCGTACAGCTCGCGCTGGGCGGCGTGCAGCGGGTTCTCGCCCGGGATGTCCAGCAGGCCGGCCGGGATCTCCCAGAGCTTGTGCCGTACCGGGTGCCGGTACTGGCGCAGCACCAGGACCCTGCCCTCGCCGTCCAGGGCCAGAACGGCCACCGATCCGGGGTGGACCTGGTAGTCCCGCTTCACGGTGGACCCGTCCGGCATGACGACCTCGTCCGTGCGGACGCTGGTCTTGTTGCCGGTGAACGGGGTCGCCGTCGCGGTGATCCGCCACTCCTCGGGGGTGTCCTTGATGGCCATGCGATCCTCCCAAACAAGCAGAAACCGGGGTACGGGCCGCAAAGCCCGCACCCCGGTAACCGTATCGGTCGGCCGGTTCTCTACTTACCGGCGGCCTTGCCGGTCTTCCGCGCCTCTTCCTGCCGCTGCACGGCCGCCTTCACCAGGCCCGCGAAGAGCGGGTGCGGGCGGGTCGGGCGGGAGCGCAGCTCCGGGTGCGCCTGCGTGGCGACCAGGTAGGGGTGCACCTCGCGCGGGTACTCGACGTACTCCACCAGCTTGTTGTCCGGGGAGACGCCGGAGAACAGCAGGCCCGCCTTCTTCTCCAGCTCACCGCGGTAGGAGTTGTTGACCTCGTAGCGGTGGCGGTGGCGCTCCTCGACGTACTGCTCGTCGCCGTAGACCTCGCGGACGATGGAGCCCTCGGCGAGCTTGGCCGGGTACATGCCGAGCCGCATCGTGCCGCCCATGTCGCCCTCGCCGGCGACGATGTCCAGCTGCTCGGCCATGGTCGAGATGACCGGGTCGGCCGCGGCCGGGTCGAACTCGGTGGAGTTCGCGCCCTTGACACCCGCCAGGCTGCGCGCCGCCTCGATGACGACGCACTGCAGGCCCAGGCAGATGCCCAGCAGCGGGACCTTGTTCTCGCGGGCGTAGGTGATGGCCTCCAGCTTGCCCTCCACGCCGCGCTCGCCGAACCCGCCGGGGATCAGGATGGCGTCGCAGTCGCCGAGCTGCGCCTGGGCGCCGGCCGGGGTGCGGCAGTCGTCCGAGGTGACCCACTTGATCTTCACGCGGGCGCGGTTGGCGAAGCCGCCGGCCCGCATCGCCTCGGAGACCGAGAGGTAGGCGTCGGGCAGGTCGATGTACTTGCCGACCAGCGCGACCTTGACCTCGTGGTCCGGGTTGTGGACGCGGTCCAGCAGGTCCTCCCACTGGGCCCAGGCCACGTCACGGAACGGCAGGTCCAGCTTGCGGACGACGTAGGCGTCCAGGCCCTCGGTGTGCAGCACCTTGGGAATGTCGTAGATCGACGGCGCGTCCTTGCAGGCCACGACGGCGGCCTCGTCCACGTCGCACATCAGCGAGATCTTGCGCTTGATGGAGACGGGCACCTCGCGGTCGGCGCGCAGCACGATCGCGTCGGGCTGGATGCCGATGTTGCGCAGCGCGGCGACGGAGTGCTGGGTCGGCTTGGTCTTCAGCTCGCCGGACGGGCCGATGTACGGGAGCAGCGAGATGTGCACGACGAAGACGTTGTCCCGGCCGACCTCGTGGCGGACCTGGCGCACGGTCTCCAGGAACGGCAGCGACTCGATGTCGCCGACCGTGCCGCCGACCTCGGTGATGACGACGTCGACGTCGTCGGTCGCCATCCGCCGGATGCGGTGCTTGATCTCGTTGGTGATGTGCGGGATGACCTGCACGGTGTCGCCCAGGTACTCGCCGCGCCGCTCCTTGGCGATCACGGTGGAGTAGACCTGGCCGGTGGTGACGTTCGCGGAGCCGTCGAGGTCGACGTCCAGGAAGCGCTCGTAGTGGCCGATGTCCAGGTCGGTCTCGGCTCCGTCGTTGGTGACGAACACCTCGCCGTGCTGGAAGGGGTTCATCGTGCCGGGGTCGACGTTGAGGTACGGGTCCAGCTTCTGCATCGTGACCCGCAGGCCCCGCGCCTTGAGCAGCGCACCCAGGCTGGAGGCGGTGAGCCCCTTGCCGAGCGAGGACGCGACGCCCCCGGTGACGAAGATGTGCTTGGTCGTCGATGATTTGGGCGGCATGGCCAAGAGGAAGCTCCCGTGGTCGCGAAGTGAAAAGCGGAGCGGCGCGATCCCGGATTCCACGGGGTGCCGTCGCTGCGGTCGGGGGGTTCCGGGTCTTTCTTCCGGCCCACCGGTCCACGGGGTACCAGGCTATCAGCGACGGAGCGTGGTCGCTCCCGCCCGCGCGGGGCGGAATGGATCGCTCCCCGTATCCGGGGCCCGACGTGACGGAGGCCACCCGTTCGGCCCAGCTCCGGAAAGCGGAGGGCCGCGCGGATCTTCCGTACGCGTCGTATCCTGCTCGGGCACTCGCGCAGAGCCGTCCGGAACGGCACCGTCCCGACCCGCACACCGGACCAGCAGCTCGGCGGGGTTCTCAACTGAGCAGGACGGAAGACCGACACGTCCCACGGGGGGCGTCACCCCAGTTCGAACGGGAGTTGTACGTGGCCGGGCGCATCGAGGACTACGCACTCATCGGCGACATGCAGACCGCCGCACTCGTCTGCCGGGACGGCACGGTCGACTGGCTGTGCCTCCCCCGGTTCGACTCGCCCGCGGTGTTCGCGGGCCTCCTCGGCACCGAGGAGCACGGCTTCTGGCGGCTGGGGCCGGCCGCGGAAGCGGAAGGCGCTCCGGCGCCCTCCGACCGCCGCCGGTACCGCGGCGACTCGCTGATCCTGGAGTCGGAGTGGGAAACCCCCGACGGCACGGTGCGCGTGATCGACTTCATGCCGCCGCGCGAGGGCGCCCCGCAGCTCATCCGCATCGTGGAAGGCGTCAGCGGCCGGGTGCCGATGCGCTCCTCGCTGCGGATGCGCTTCTCCTACGGCTGGGTGGTGCCGTGGGTGCACCAGGTCGACGGCCGCACGGCCGCCGTCGCGGGCCCGGACTCGGTGTGGTTCGACACCACGGCCGAGACCCACGGCGAGGACCTGACCACATACTCCGACTTCGCGGTCGAGGCCGGGCAGCGGATCACGTTCACCATGAGCTGGCAGCCCTCGCACCACGAGCAGCCGCCGCTGCCCGAACCGGAGAACGCGCTCGCCGCCACCGAGGACTTCTGGCGCGAGTGGGTCGCGCAGTGCACGTACCACGGCCCCTACCGGGACGCGGTGATCCGCTCGCTGATCACGCTGAAGGCGCTGACCTACGCGCCCACCGGCGGCATCGTCGCGGCCCCCACCACCTCCCTCCCCGAGGACATCGGCGGCTCCCGCAACTGGGACTACCGCTTCACCTGGCTCCGGGACGCCGCGATCACGCTCTCCTCACTGCTGCGCACCGGCTACCGCGACGAGGCACGCGCCTGGCGCGAGTGGCTGCTGCGCGCGGTGGCGGGCGACCCGGAGAACCTGCAGATCATGTACGGCATCGCCGGCGAGCGGGAGCTGGGCGAGAACGAGCTGACCTGGCTGCCGGGGTACGAGAACTCGCGGCCGGTCCGGGTCGGCAACGGCGCCGCCGGCCAGCTCCAGCTGGACGTGTACGGCGAGGTCATCGAGGCGCTGCACCTCGCGCACATGACGGGCCTGGCCCGCAACGACTACGCCTCACTGCTCCAGCTGAAGCTGATCCGCTGGGTGGAGCAGCACTGGGACGAGCCGGACGAGGGCATCTGGGAGGTGCGCGGGCCGCGCCGGCACTTCGTGCACTCCAAGGTCATGACCTGGGTCGCGGTGGACCGCACCATCAAGCTGATGGAGTCCGGGGACGTCGAGGGCCCGCTGGAGCGCTGGAAGGAGCTGCGCGACACGATCCACCGGGACGTGTGCGAGAAGGGCTACGACCCGGAGCGCAACACCTTCACCCAGTCCTACGGCTCCAAGGAGCTGGACGCCTCGCTGCTGCTCATCCCGCAGATGGGCTTCCTCCCGCCGGACGACAAGCGCGTCATCGGCACGATCGAGGCGATCCAGCGGGAGCTGGCCACGCCCGACGGCTTCATCATGCGCTATCCGACCTCCGCCGACGCCGGCGAGGAGAACGTGGACGGCCTGGAGGGCGACGAGGGCGCGTTCCTGGCCTGCTCGTTCTGGCTCGCCGACGACCTGGCGATGATCGGCCGGGTCGAGGAGGCTCGCAAGCTCTTCGAGAAGCTGCTCTCGCTCCGCAACGATCTGGGGCTGCTGGCCGAGGAGTGGGACTCCGAGTCCGGCCGCCAGGTGGGCAACTTCCCGCAGGCGTTCAGCCACGTCCCGCTGATCGACACGGCCCTGCGCCTGACGGCCAGCGGGGCGTACGGGGGCTGAGCGGCCCGCGCACGACGAACAGGGCTCCGGCCGTGTGCCGCTGCGGCACGGCCGGAGCCCTGGCTCATGGGGCCGCGCCGGTCAGAACGGCGTCAGCGTGAGCGTGAACTTGCTGGGCGCGCCGTCCTCGATGTACGAGGCGAAGCCGGCGACGTCGTCGAAGGCGAAGCCGTACGCCTTGCCGTCCTGCGTGGCGTCGTGCATCACCCGTGCGTAGTGGTTGGCGAGCTTCTGCTGGTAGAAGGCGGCGGGGTCGGTGGTGGGCTGCTCGGCGTGCGAGGTGAGGGTGGCCCGGTTGAGCGCGGCGCCGAGGATCGCGGCGACCGGGCCCGTCGTACCGTCGTTGGGCGCGGCGAGCTTGCCGTCGCAGAAGAGCACGTCCTTGGTGCTCGGCTTGTCGAAGGAGACGGACGCCGGGCCGGTGAAGGACAGCTTCCCGCCGGAGGTGCGGCCGGTGAACGTCCCGGCGTTGGTGGTGATCTTCAGGTCCTTGGACTCGTAGGCGGCCCATGCCTCGTCGATGGCGGCGGCCAGGTAGTTCTCGTCGAACCTCCCGGCACCCAGGCCGTGTCCGGGGGCGATGACCCGCTTGTCGTCGATCACGAGCTTGCCGAAGCCCTCGACGCCCGCCAGGTCGGAGAAGATCTTGTCCCGGGCGCCGTCCTTCAGCAGCCCCGCCGTCTGGTCCTTGGCACCGGTCAGCTTGATCGCCAGCGGCACGCTGAACATGTCCACCATCGTGGTGTTGCAGTACATTCCGCCGTCGTTGTAGGTGAACTCCGCGCAGTCGTGCAGCACCCCGAAGTTGGGGTCGGAGTCCACCCAGCCCGCCGGATAGGCGAGCGCGGCCTTGCCGTTGCCGTCCTCGACGGCCTTGAACTTCAGCTTGCCGCCCAGCGAGGTGTAGATCCGGCCTGACATCTTCGGCAGCGTGAGGGCGGTGGTGCCGCTCCCGGCGAGCGGTATCGCGTAGTCGGTGAACCCGTCCGAGCCGTTGTCGGAGACCGCGACCGGCTTCAGTTCGCCCTCGGGCGTGACGCGGACCTGCTGGCTGCCGTCGTTGCCGACGATGTAGACGTACACCGATGAGTTGCCGAACTCACCGGAGTTGTTGACGATCTCCAGGGGGAGCCCTGCGGCCTTGGTGCGGACCGGTGCGGGCGCTCCGATGGCCCGGCCGGCCAGGGTGAGACCGGTGCCGGCGGCGGCGCTCGCGGCGAGACCGCCGAGCAGGGCGCGACGAGAAATCATGAGACGGCTCCTTGTGGGGGGAGGGGTGAGAGCGCTCTCACATGAAGTAGGGTCACCCTGCCCACTTCTGGCGGTACCGTCAACCCACCGCGAGACGAGAGGAGTTCGAGATGTCCGTGTCCGGCGGCCCACGGCCGACCCTGGAGGCGGTGGCCGCGCTGGCCGGCGTCTCCCGCGCCACCGTCTCCCGCGTCGTCAACGGCGGCCCCGGCGTCCGCACCGAGATCCGCGAGAAGGTCCGGCAGGCCGTCGCCGAGCTGGGATATGTCCCCAACAGCGCGGCGCGCTCGCTCGTCACCCGGCGTACCGGAGCCGTCGCCGTGGTCATCGCCGAGCCCGAGACCCGGGTCTTCTCCGACCCTTTCTTCGCCCAGCAGCTGCGCGGCATCGGCCGTGAACTGGCCGCCGCCGACACCCAGTTGCTGCTGCTGATGGTGGAGAGCGACCGGGACCACGAACGCATCGGCCGCTATCTCTCGGGCGGGCACGTCGACGGCGCGCTGATGTTCTCGCTGCACAGCGCCGACCCGCTGCCCGCGATGGCCGAGGCCTCGGGGCTGCCCACGGTCTTCGGCGGCCGCCCTGACTGGACGGCCGCCGGACCCGCCGGTGCCCGGCCGCTGTACGTCGACACCGACAACCGTGACGGCGGGCGGCAGGCCGTTCGCCACCTCCTCTCCCGGGGCCGGCGCCGCATCGCCGTCATCACCGGCCCGCTGGACCAGACCTCGGCCCAGGACCGGCTGGACGGCTACCGCGAGGCGCTCGGCGGGCCGGGCGCGCCGGGCGTGGACGAGCGGCTGATCGCCGACGGCGGCTTCACCGCGGAGGGCGGCGAGCGCGCCATGGCCGCGCTGCTGGACACCGAGCCGGACCTCGACGCCGTTTTCGCCTGCTCGGACCTGATGGCCACCGGGGCCCTGCGTACACTGCGCAGCCGCGGCCGGCGGGTCCCGGAGGACGTCGCGGTGGTCGGCTACGACGACCTCGCCCCGGCGGCCTGGGCGGACCCGCCGCTGACCACGGTCCGGCAGGACGTCCAGGAGATGGGCCGCCTGATGGCCGGCCTCCTGCTGCACCGGCTGGCCTCCGGCGGCGAGGACCTCTCCCCCGTCGTCACCCCGGCCGAGCTGGTCGTCCGCGAATCGGGCTGACCGGCCCGGGCGCACCGCTGCGACCAGGGCTCCCGTGGCGGCGGGCGCCCGCCGCTCCGGGTAGCGTTCGACGCCATGGGGCCGGAAGTGATGAGCGAAGCCGAGATCACGGTGCGCAGGGCGCTGGAGCTGCCCACGCTGCGGCGCGGGCTGCCCGAGGTGATCACGGGTGAGGACGGGCTGGACCGCGCGGTCCGCTGGGTGCACGCCGGCGAGGTCCCCAACATCGCCTCGTTGCTCAAGGGCGGCGAGCTGCTGCTGACCACCGGCCTCGGCCTGGGCGCCCGCCCCTCCGAGCAGCGGGCCTTCGTGCGCAAGCTCGCGGACCGCGGGATCGCCGCGCTCGTGGTGGAGCTGGGCGCCCGTTTCGAGTCGCTGCCCACCGCGCTGGTCGAGAGCGCCCGCGCCTGCGGCCTGCCGCTGATCCAGCTGCACCGCGAGGTGCCGTACGTCTCGGTCACCGAGGAGATCCACACCGAGATCGTCAACAGCCACTACACGCTGATGCGCCGCGCCGACGAAGTGCTGCGCCGCTGTACGGACGTCCTGCTGCGCGGCGGCGGCGCCTCCGAGGTGCTGCGTCTGCTGGCCGCCTTCACCGGCAACCCGCTCTGCCTGGAGGCCCCGGACGGCAGCCCGCTGTACGCCGCGGGCCCCGACGACGGCGGCGCTGCCGACGCCGACCCGCTCCAGGCGTGGGAGGGGCTGCGCGAGAAGGGCCTGCGGGTGGACGTGCCCGGCGGCGGCCACGGCCCCGACGCCGTACGGGCCCGGCTCGTCCTGCTCCCCGTCAACGCGGCCCTCGCCCCCGTCCACCGCATCGCCGCCGAACGCGCCGCCGACCTGCTCGCCGTCGTCATGCTCCAGTCCCGCCAGGAGGAGGGGCTGGCGGCGCGGGGCCGCGGCGACTTCCTCGCCGACCTCGCCGAGGGCCGGATCTCCGCGGCCGAAGCGCCCGGCCAGGCCCGGCTGCTGGGCTTCCGGTCCGGTGAGGCGGCGCTGCTGCCGGTGGTGATGCGGCTGCCGGCCGGGCTGCCCACGGCGGCCGGCTGGGCGCTGCTCGCCCAGGCGCTGCGCGAGGAACTGGCCGCGCTCGGCGCGCCCGTGCTGCTCGGCGTGCGGCCCGTGGAGGGGCGGGTGCCGCTGGTGGCCGGGGTGCGCGAGGGGCAGGACCGGGACGGCGTGGCCGACCGGATCGCGGACGCCCTGCGGGCCGGCGTCGTACGGGCCGGCCTGGACCGGCCCGCGGCACAGCGCCCCGTCGTCGTGGTCGGCGTACCCGGCGACTGGGCCGCGACCGGGCCCGGTCTGCGACACGCGGCCGAGGCAGCCGCCGCGGCCCAGGGGCTGCCGCCGCGGACCTGGTACGACGCCCGCCGCCTGGACATCGAACTGCTGCTGTGGCGGATGCGCGAGCACGGCGAGGAGGGCATGCTCAGCGACTTCGTGGAGCGGGCGATCGGCCCGCTGCTGGCCCACGACCGCACCGCGCGCCAGCCGCTGCTGCCCACCCTGGAGGCGTACCTCGCCAGCGCGGGCCGCAAGGCCGAGACCTCCCGCGACCTGAACGTCAACCGCCAGACCCTCTACGACCGGCTCGCCCGGATCTCCCAGCTGCTCGGCACCGACCTGGACGACCCGCAGACGGTGCTGGGGCTGCGGCTGGCGCTGCACGCCCGGCGCCACACGGAACGCGGCTAGCGGTACGCGGGCGTCGGCCGGGGCCGGGGAGACGCGTGCGGGCTTGAGTATCCGTACTCAGGCGGGCGCAGGCCCCTCGCGCGACACTGCTGCCATGGCCGCCGCCTCCGCCCCCGCAGCGCCCCGCTCCCGGCGCCTCCACCCGTTCGCCGACGTCCTCCTCGCGCTGCTCCTGCTCGCGGTGGACGCGGGGCTGGTGCTGGCCATCTGGTTCGCGGCGGGGATGTACGCCTGGGGGCACGGCGGCACGGGGGACGACTTCGCCGCGGCCACGGAAGCCACGGCGCGGGCCACGGCAGGCGGCCTGATCGCCGTCATCGTCCTCGCGGTGCTCACGGCCCTCGCCTCCTACGGCCTCTTCCGCACCCGGGCACCGATCGCCGCGGTCGCCCAGGCCCTGGCGGCCGCCCTCCTCACACTCGGCGCGCTGGCCGTTGCCGCACTTGAGTACCGCGACGCACACCGGGAAACCGTCCCCACGTCCGAGTACCGGGGTCCCGTCGGCTGCCGCAGCGGCGACGGCAACGAGGAATGCCGCGACACGGGCGGCTGACCGGCGGCCGGTTTCCCGGTTGGTTTCCGGGGGCCGGCCCGCGGCCGGTCGCCGGCGCCCCTCGGCCCCGGGCCTGGTGCAGGTTGCGTAGCCGCCCCGCTCAGTCCCGGGCCTGCTGCAGTTCGTCGTAGACGCTCAGGACCTGGGCGACCGTGTCGTCCTCGGTCGGCCAGTCGGCGGCCTGGGAGCGGCCGGCGGCGGCGAGGGCCGCTCGCCGGGCCGGGTCGTCGAGCAGTTCCACGACCGTGCGGGAGAGCGCCGCGGCGTCGCCGTACGGGACCAGTTCGGCGGCCCGGCCGACCAGTTCACGGGTGCCGCCGGCGTCCGTGGCGACCAGCGGGACGCCGGCGCGCAGCGCCTCCTGGGCCAGTACCGACCGGGCCTCCCAGCGCGCCGTGGCCAGCACCAGGTCGGCGGCGGCCAGCAGCCCCGGCACGTCGTCGCGGCGCCCGAGCAGCAGTACCGGCAGTCCCTCCGCGTCGATCCGCTGCTGGAGCGCGGGCCGGAGCGGCCCCTCGCCGGCGACGACGACCAGCGGCTGCGGGTCCGGCCCGCACCAGCCGTGCGCGGCGTCCAGCAGCATCTCGTGGCCCTGGTGCGCGTCCAGCCGGCCGACGGTGACCAGCAGGGGCCGCCCCAGCGCGCCCAGTTCCGCGCGCCGCTTCTCGCGCCTGGCCAGCTCCCGCGCGTACTCCTCGTCGGTGCGCGGGCGGGGGCCGGCCGGCGGTGCCAGCCGCGCGTCCCGGGCGCCCCGCTCGCGGGCCCGGCCGACCAGTTCGGCGCAGGAGCCCAGCACCACCGCCGAGGCCCGCGCCACCCGGCGTTCCAGCAGGCGCGTCACCCGGGCCCGGGCACCCTCGCTGTGCACCTTGGTGTGCCAGGTGACCACGAGAGGGGCGCGCCGGCCGCGCAGCGCGAGGGAGGCCCGCAGCCCGGCGTGCAGCCCGTGCGCGTGCACCACGTCGGCGTCCGCGCAGGCGGCACGGAGCGCGGCGATGCTCCCGGGATCCGTGCGTGGCGGGATCCTTTCGAAGCGGGCCCCCACGCCGGAGAAGTCGTACGTGTCCTCGGCGTCGGGCGCGGCGCAGACCGTCACCCGCACCCCGCGCGCGACGAGCCCCGCCGACAGCGCGTGCACATGGGCGGCGCTGCCGGCGCTGCCGCGGCCCAGCACCTGGACGGTGCGCAGGGAGGGCGCGGGCGGCGGGGCGGATGTGCTGCTCACGGGGGCGGGGGCTCCTGGGTCGGCGTGCGGTGGTGGGGCGGGCGGGAGCGCCGCGCCCAGAATGCCAGTCCGTGCCGTCCGTGCGGCACTGATGACAAGCCGTTGTGGTGCGACGGCGCGTACGCGGTCCGCCGGGACCACCCACATGGGGGACAAACCCCACTGCGTGCGGTCGTTCCGGACGGGGTGGTGCGGTGGCCGGGCCGGCGGGACCGCCCGGCTATCCGACGAGGACGCCCGCCGCTGCGACGCGGCTGACGGCGTCGCCCGAGGCCGCGGCGGCGGTCAGCGCGGCGGCGTGGACGAGGAGGCCCGTCCGGCCGTTGGACGCCACGATCGCGAGGCCGAGCGCGGCGCCCAGGGCGTGCGCCCCCGTGTCACCGAGCATGGTGCGCTCGCCGAGATCGGCGGAGAGCAGCGCCGCCGCCGCGCCCACCGGGGCGGTGGCGAGCACGCCGCCGGTCCCGTGGCGCAGCAGGCCGGGGGCGCCGAGCGCGAGGACCACACCGGCGGCCCGGCCGGGACGCACGTCCACCAGGTTGACCAGATGGGCAGAGCCCGCGATCACCGCACCGGCGAGGAACCGGTCGCCCGGGCGGTCCTTGAGGAGCGCGCCCGCCGCGAGGCCGGCGGCGCCGATGCCGAACAGCTTGACCGCGCCGCTGGTGACCTCGCCCCGCCGCAGTGCGGACAGGTGCGCACGGAAGCCGCGCCGGGGGTCGCCCGCGCCGGCCACGTCGTCGTACGCGCCGCAGCCGCCGGCCGCCAGCACGGCCAGCGTGCCCGCCGTACGGGTCCGGCCGGACAGTCCTGGTGCGGCAGCGAAGGCGGCCGCCGCGCCCAGGGCGGCAGCGGGGCCGCCGAACAGGTCGACGGCGCGGCCCGCGTGATTCGTGCGCTGCCACCGCGTGCTGCCGCCCGGCGGCCGTCGCCGCAACCCTTCGTACGCGGCGCGGGCCGCCCCGGTCGCCGCCAGCAGTCCCGCGACGCGGGCCACCGCGCCGCCCCGGCTCACCGGCCGGACCTCGCCGTCTCCAGCAGTTCCTCGGCGTGCGCGCGGGCCGTCTCGGAGTCCTCCTGGCCGGCCAGCATGCGGGAGAGTTCGCGGATGCGGTCCTCGCCCTCCAGGACGGTGACGCCGCTTCGGGTGACCGAGCCGTCGTTGGTCTTCTCCACCAGCAGCTGGCGGTCGGCGAACGCGGCGACCTGCGGGAGGTGGGTGACGACCACGACCTGCGCGGACCGGGCGAGCCTGGCCAGCCGGCGGCCGACCTCGACCGCCGCCTTGCCGCCGACGCCCGCGTCCACCTCGTCGAAGAGGTAGGTCGGTACGGGGTCGGAGCCGGCGAAGACCACCTCGATGCCGAGCATCACCCGGGAGAGCTCACCGCCGGAGGCGCCCTTGACGATGGGACGGGGCTGGGCGCCGGGGTGCGGGGCGAGGAAGAGCTCCACCTCGTCGACGCCGGCCGGCCCGTAGGCGACGTTCCGGCCGCCGACCTCCACGCCGTCCGCGTCCTCGGCGACCTCGGTCTGCCGGATCTCCACGCTCACCCGGGCGTGCGGCATGGCCAGTTCGGCCAGCTCGGTGGTGACGGCCGCCGCGAACCGCTCGGCCGACGCGGTGCGCGCGTCGGTCAGCGCCTGCGCCAGCTCACCCAGTTCGGCGCGGAGCGCGTCGCGCTCGGCGGTCAGCTCGCCGATCCGGTCGTCGTCGCCCTCCAGCTCGGCGAGGCGCGCGGCGCTCTCCTCGGACCAGGCGAGCACGGCCGCGATGTCCTCGCCGTACTTGCGGGTGAGGCCGGTCAGCGCGGCCCGGCGCTCCTCGACGGCGGCCAGCCGCAGCGGGTCGGCGTCCAGCCCGTCGGCGTAGCTGGCCAGCTCGCCCGCCACGTCGGACAGCAGGATGCCGATCTCGCCGAGCCGGTCGGTGAGCCCGGCCAGCGCCTGGTCGTGGCTGCGGACCGCCTCCAGCGCGCGGTGCGCCCCGGCGACCAGGGTGGTGGCGTCGACGCCCTCGGGGTCCGCCGGATCGCCCGCGAGCGCCCCGTGCGCCGCGCTCGCGGCGGCGGCCAGGGCCTCGGCGTGGCCGAGCCGCTCGGCCTCGGCGGCCAGTTCGGTGTCCTCGCCCGCCTGCGGTTCGACGGCGGCGATCTCCTCCAGGCCGAAGCGGAGCAGGTCCGCCTCCTGGGCCCGCTCGCGGGCCTGGGTGGTCAGCCCGTCCAGCTCGGCGGCCACGTCGCGGAGCCTGCGGTAGGCGGCGGTGTACTTCTCCAGGGGGACGGAGACGGCATCCCCGGCGTAACGGTCCAGCGCCTGGCGCTGCCGGGCCGGCCGCAGCAGGCCCTGCTGGTCGGTCTGGCCGTGCACGGCGACGAGGTCGTCCGCCAGCTCACCGAGCAGCCCGACCGGTACGGAGCGCCCCCCGACGTGAGCCCGTGACCGGCCCTCGGCGGAGACGGTACGGCTGATGAGCAGCGCTCCGTCGTCCAGCTCCGCGCCGGCCTCCTCGGCACGGACCGCCGCCGGCGCGTCCGGAGCGACCGTGATCCGGCCCTCCACGACGGCCGATTTGGCGCCGACACGTACCAGGGCGGGGTCGGCGCGCCCGCCGAACAGCAGGCCGAGACTGGTCACGACCATGGTCTTGCCCGCGCCCGTCTCGCCCGTCACCGCCGTGAAGCCCGGGGACAGCTCGATGACGGCATCGTCGATGACGCCCAGGGACCGGATCCGCATCTCCTCCAACACGGGTACGACCATACGAGGTCCGGGGGCCGCCCCGCGACGGCCTCCCCCGCGTCATCGCTGCGCACAGGGCCGGAACCGGCGCAGAACGGTCGGGAAAACCCCACCCCGGACACGGGCGCGCACGCCGTGGCCCGGGCCGGACGGCAACGCCGGGCTGACGGGAGCAGGCATACGGGGCACATGAGTACGGTCGCTTCCCCGTAGGCGTGCACCGGGTGCACGCCTACGGGGAAGCGACCGTACGGAGCGGAATTCGGGACGGGACGGGGAGAACCATGGCGACTGTCGGGGACGGCGTGTCGCCCGCGGACCGGCGGGCGGCCGAGGAGAACGGCACCCTGAACCGGAACCGGTCGCTCCGCCGCCTCGGCAGGGGCCGGGGAGGGCGGAGCGGCCGGAAAGTGGTCAGTGCGGCGCGCCGCGCCAGCCCGCCACCGGGAGGGCGAACTTCGCGACCAGCCGGTCGGTGAAGGAGGCGTGGTGGAGGCGGGCCAGGCGGACCGGGACCGCGCCGCGGCGGACCTCGACGCGGGCGCCCGCGGGGAGTTCGACCGAGCGGCTGCCGTCGCACCACAGGACGCCGTGCGGGGTCTTGGGCTGGACCTCCACCGCGAGGACCGACTCCGGGGAGGTGACCAGCGGCTTGGCGAAGAGCGCGTGCGCGCTGATCGGGACCATCAGCAGGGCCTCGACCTCCGGCCAGACCACCGGGCCGCCCGCCGAGAACGCGTACGCGGTCGAGCCGGTCGGCGTCGCGCAGACCACGCCGTCGCAGCCGAAGCGGGACACCGGGCGCCCGTCGACCTCGGTGACGACCTCCAGCATCCGCTCGCGCGCGGCCTTCTCCACCGACGCCTCGTTCAGCGCCCAGTCGGTGTGCACCACGGTGCCGTTGTTGCGGACCAGCACATCGAGGGTCATCCGCTCCTCGACCTCGTAGGAGCGGGTCACCACCCGGTCCACGACCTTGTCCAGGTCGTCCCGCTCCGCCTCGGCGAGGAAGCCGACCCGGCCGAGGTTGACGCCGAGCATCGGGACGCCGGACGTCCGGGCGAAGTCGGCGCCGCGCAGCAGCGTCCCGTCCCCGCCCAGCACCACCAGCAGTTCGCAGCCCTCGGCCGCGCACTGCTCGGTGGCCACCTGCTCGACGGAGTCCGGCAGCGGCAGGTCGGCGGCCTCGGCCGCCAGCACCCGCACGCCGATGCCGCAGCGCAGCAGCCCCTGGACGACCAGTTCGGCGCTGCGTACGGCCGCGGCCCGGCCGGTGTGGGCGAGCAGGAAAACGGTACGGGTCCCGCCGGCGAGCGGTACGGGAGCGGGCACGGAGACCGTTCCGGTCCGCGGGTCCTGCGGTGCTTCGGATGTTCCAGATGTGGTCAACTCGGCCCCTCCGCCACTGCACGGTCGACATCCGCCGGGTCCAGGGCAGGCGCACCGGCGCGCAGCCACAGAAAGTACTCGACATTGCCGGAAGGTCCAGGCAGGGGGCTCGCGGTGACGCCGAGCACACCGAGTCCGAGCTCCGCCGCGCGCTCCCCCACCGCGCGTACCGCCTCGGCCCGCAGCGCCGCGCTGCGCACCACGCCGCCGCTGCCCAGCCGCTCCTTGCCGACCTCGAACTGCGGCTTGACCATCAGGACGAGGTCGGCGTCCGGCGCCGCGCAGCGGACGAGCGCCGGCAGGACGAGGCCCAACGGGATGAAGGAAAGGTCGCCCACGATGATGTCGGCGGGGACGTCGTCGAGCTGCTCCAGGGTCAGTTCACGGACATTGGTGCGGTCCTTGACGGTGACCCGCTCGTCGCTCTGCAGCGACCAGGCGAGCTGCCCGTACCCGACGTCCACGGCGACGACGTGGCCCGCGCCCGCGCGCAGCAGGACGTCGGTGAAGCCGCCGGTGGAGGCGCCCGCGTCCAGCGCCCGGCGGCCCTCGACCTTCAGCCCTCGGGGCGTGAAGGCGGCCAGCGCGCCGGCGAGTTTGTGGCCGCCGCGCGAGACGTAGTCCGGGTCGCTCTCGTCCGCGCGGACGACCAGCGCGGCGCTGGTCTCCACCTGGGTGGCGGCCTTGCTCGCCGGCTGCCCGCCGACCGTCACCCGGCCCGCGGCGATCAGCTGGCTCGCGTGCTCGCGGGAGCGGGCCATCTTGCGGCGCACCAGCTCCGCGTCGAGTCGGCGTCGTGCCACACCTGCCACCTGGGGTTCAGCTCCTGAGGTCGTTCCGTGCCGCGGGGCGGGGCCCCGGCTGCTGGTCCAAGGAGGCCAGCGTGTCGCGGAGCCCCCGGTGAACATCCTCGTACACCGGGAGGTGGCCGCCGACGGCGAGGTGGTCGACGTCTCCCAGCCGGGTCAGCCGGTCGTCCACCTCGTCGTGCCCGGTCGGCGTGACCGGTACACCCAGCGGCTGCGGCCCCGCGGCCTCCTCCGGCGGCGGATCGGCCGCGCCGGGCTCGTCGGAGTGGCCGGGCTCGTCGGAGTGGCCGTGCTCCTCGGCGTGACCGGACTCACCGGAGGGATCCGGCCCGGCGGAGAGGTCCGGCCCGGCGGAAAGGTCCGGGTCTGCGGAAAGATCCGGGTCTGCGGAGAGGCCGGGGCCGGCCGGCTCGTCAGGATCCGGCCCGTCGGGAACCGGCGCGGCTTCGGGGTGCGGTTCCGGCCGGTCGGCGCCGGAAGTCGGCTCGTGCATGCCCCCGACGCTACCGCGAACCGGCCGGCCACCGGCGGACGAGCCCGCCCGAAGCGGCGTATCGTCCCTGTCGATGGCTTCCCTCGAACAGTGCCGCGCCGCCCTGGACCGGCTGGCACACAACATGTCGACGACGGCGGACGGCTCGGTGCGCAATGCCGCCGCGCTGGACCGCTCGCTGAGCTGCCGCATCACCGACCTCGACGTCACCTTCGTGGGCCGGCTCGCGGACGGCACACTCCGGGACGTCACCGCCGTACCGGGCCCGCCGCGTGAGAAGGCGCAGATCAGACTCACCATGACCGGCGACGACCTGGTCGCCCTGGTCGACGGCGAGCTGCACTTCGCGCGGGCCTGGGGCAGCGGCCGGGTGAAGCTGGAGGCCGGCGTCCGCGACCTGCTGCGCCTCCGGACGCTGCTCTAGCGGTCCGGGCGCGCACCGGCGCGCCGCAGCCTCAGCGTACGGCCGCCTTGCGGGGCGTACGCGCCGCCGGGACGATCAGCGGGGTGCCGGTCTCCGGGTCGTCGATGATCTGGCACTTGAGCCGGAAGACCCGCTCGATCAGGTCGGCGGTGACCACCTCGGCCGGCGCACCTTCCGCGACCACCTCGCCGTCGCGCATGGCGATGATGTGGCTGGCGTAGCGCGCCGCGTGGTTGAGGTCGTGCAGGACGGCGACGAGCGTACGGCCCTGCTCCTCGTGCAGCTGGGCGCAGAGGTCCAGCACCTCGATCTGGTGCTGGATGTCGAGGTAGGTGGTGGGCTCGTCCAGGAGCAGCAGCGGGGTCTGCTGGGCGAGTGCCATGGCGATCCAGACGCGCTGGCGCTGGCCGCCGGAGAGCTCGTCGACGTACCGCTCCCCCAGCTCGCCGACGCCGGTGGCGTCCATGGACTCCTGGACGATCCGCTCGTCCTCCTCGGACCACTGGCGCAGCAGTCCCTGGTGCGGGTAGCGGCCGCGGGAGACCAGGTCGGCGACGGTGATGCCGTCGGGGGCCATCGAGGACTGCGGCAGCAGGCCGAGGGTGCGGGCGACCTTCTTGGCGGGCTGCGAGGAGATCGCCGAGCCGTCCAGCAGGACCGATCCGGCCTGCGGCTTGAGCATCCGGGAGAGGGCGCGCAGCAGGGTGGACTTGCCGCAGGCGTTGGGGCCGACGATGACCGTGAAGGAATTGTCCGGGATGTCGACCGAGAGGTTCTCGGCGATGACCCGCTGGTCGTAGGCGAGGGTGACGTTCTGCGCCGCGAGACGGCTCACTTCGGCTCTCCTGGGGGTGGTACGGCCGTTCGGATGCGGGGTGGTGGTCGGGCGGGTCATACGCGGCCCGCCTTGCGCTCGTTGGCCAGCAGCCACAGCAGGTAGCCGCCGCCGAGTACGCCGGTGACGACGCCGACCGGGACCTGGTCGGCGCCGAAGACCCGCTGCGAGGCCAGGTCGGCGAGGACCAGCAGCAGGGAGCCCATGAGCGCGGCGGGCAGCAGGTTGGGCCCCGTGGTGCGGGTGAGCCGGCGGGCGAGCTGGGGCGCGGTGAGCGCGACGAAGGCGATGGGTCCGGCGGCGGCGGTGGCGGACGCGGTCAGGACGACGGCGGCCAGCAGCGCGAGGATGCGGACCCGGCCGGTGCTGACGCCGAGCGCGGCGGCCGAGTCGTCGCCCATCTCCAGCATGGCCAGCGGCCGGGCGCAGAGCAGGATCACCGGGATCAGGATCACGCAGACCGCGGCCAGCGGCCAGACCTGGTCCCAGTCGCGGCCGCTGAGGGAGCCGGTCATCCAGGTGGTGGCGCGGGTCGCCTCGACGATGTTCGCCTTGGTCATCAGGTACAGGACGACGGCGTAGAGCATGGCGGCGGCGCCGATGCCGACGAGGACGAAGCGGTAGCCGTGCACGCCGCGCTTCCAGGCGAGCAGGAAGATCGCGAGGCCGGTGACGACGCCGCCGGCCACCGCGCCCATCGCGATGGCGACGGTGGAGCCCTGGATGTACACGATGACGAGCAGCGCGCCGACGGAGGAGCCCTGCGCGAAGCCGAGCACGTCGGGGCTGCCGAGCGGGTTGCGGGTGACGGTCTGGAAGACCGCGCCGGAGAGTCCGAAGCTCGCGCCGACCAGCAGCGCGACCAGGACCCTGGGCAGCCGCAGGTCGTTGACGATCAGCTCCTGCCCCGGGTTGCCGCCGCCCCCGAGGGTGGTGAGGACGTCGCCGAAGGACATCGGGAAGTCGCCGGTGCCGATGAGGAGCACGCCGGCGGCGAGCGCCACGACGAGCAGCAGCACGCCGGTGAGTACCGCCCTGAGGTGCAGCCGCACCGACAGCCCGCCGGCGGTGCGCAGCGCCTTCACGGCCGGGCGCACGGAGGTCTTGGTGGTGGGAGTGCTCACAGCTGTGCCATCTTCCGTCGCCGTACGAGATGGATGAAGACCGGGCCGCCGATGACGGCCGTGACGATGCCGACCTGGATCTCGCCGGGGCGGGCCGCGATCCGGCCGAGGATGTCGGCGCCGAGCAGCAGCACCGGCGAGAGGACCGCGGAGTACGGCAGGATCCAGCGCATGTCGGGGCCGGTGATGGCGCGTACGGCGTGCGGGACCATCAGGCCGACGTAGACGATCGGGCCGCAGGCCGCGGTGGCCGCGCCGCACAGCAGGGTCACGGCGGCCATGGCGGCGACGCGGGTGCGGGTGAGCTTGGCACCGAGGGCGCGGGCCTGGTCGTCGCCGAGCGCGACGGCGTTCAGCGGCCGGGCGACGAGGAGGGCGAGCACCACGCCGGCCGCGATGAAGGGGGCGATCTTCTCGACGGTGGGCATGGTGGCGGCGGCCAGCGAGCCGACCGTCCAGAAGCGCATCTTGTCCAGCGACGCGGTGTTCATGAGGTTGACCGCGTTGAGGTAGCCGGTGAGGACGGCGGTGAGCGCGGTACCGGCGAGCGCGAGCCGTACGGGCGTGGCGCTGCGGGTGCCGCCGAGGATGTAGACCGCGGCGGAGACGACGGCGGCGCCCACGAAGGCGAACCACACATAGGCCGTGAGGGAGGTGACGCCGAAGAAGGTGATGCCGGAGACGACGGCGGCGGAGGCGCCGGCGTTGATGCCGAGGACGCCGGGGTCGGCGAGCGGGTTGCGGGTGAGGGCCTGCATGACCGCGCCGGCCAGGCCGAGCGCGGCGCCGGCGAGCAGCCCGAGCACGGTACGCGGCAGCCGCACGTCGCGAATGATCACGTCGGTGTCGGTGCCGGAATACTGCGTGAGGCCGTGCCAGACGTCCGCCAGGGGTATCTGTTTGGACCCCACGGCGATGCCGAGGACGGCGATGGCTCCGAGGACGCAGAGCGCGACGAGGAGTCCCGCGGAGCGGGTGGCCTGCCGTCGTCGGGGCACCACGGGGGCGGCGGTTGCTTCAGGGGGGCTGTCGACCAACACGCGGTTTAGGTTAGCCTAACCTCGCTGCCCCCTCATCAGGCGTCCCCAGAGAGAAGTGCGTCCCTATGAGCATCACCCCCAGACCTTCCCTGTCCCGACGCGGCCTGCTGGCCGCCGGCGGGGCCGTCGGCGTCGGCGCGCTGCTCGCCGCGTGTGGCAACGAGAAGGCCTCGGGACCGGCCGGTGGCGGAAGCGAGGGCGGGCCCTGGAGCTTCACCGACGACCGGAAGAAGAAGGTCTCGCTGAAGACTGTGCCACAGCGCATCGTCGCTTTCACGGGTACCGCCGCGGCACTGGTCGATTTCGGTATCGATGACCAGATCGTCGGCGTCTTCGGCCCGACCAAGCTGAAGAACGGCAAGGCCGACCCGCAGGCCGGCGACCTGGACATCTCCAAGGTCACCATCATCGGCAACGCCTACGGCCAGTTCAACGTCGAGAAGTACGCCGGGCTCGGCCCGGACCTGCTCGTGACGAACATGTACGAGCCGGGCGCCCTGTGGTTCGTGCCGGAGGAGAGCAAGGACAAGGTCCTCAAGCTCGCCAAGAGCGTCGCGATCACCGCCTCCCGCACCCCGCTCGACAAAATCATCGAGCGGTACGCCGAGCTGGCGGAGTCCCTCGGTGCCGACCTGAAGGCCAAGAAGGTCACCGACGCCAAGACCCGCTTCGAGAAGGCCTCGGCACGGCTGCGCGCCGCCGCCAAGTCCAAGCCGGTCAAGGTGCTGGCCTGCTCCGGCAGCCCCGACCTCTTCTACGCGTCCAACCCGGGCATCAACGCCGACCTCATGTACTTCAAGTCCCTCGGCGTGGACCTGATCGTGCCCGACAAGCTCGACAAGGGCGGCTACTTCGAGTCGCTGAGCTGGGAGAACGCCGACAAGTACAAGGCGGACGTGCTCCTCCTGGACAACCGCACCGCCACCCTCCAGCCCAAGGACCTGGCCGCCAAGCCGGCCTGGGCGAAGCTGCCGGCCGTCAAGGCGGACCAGATCACCCCCTGGTCCAGCGAGCCCCGCTTCTCGTACGCGGGCGCGGCCCCCCTCGTCGAGAGCCTCGCCAAGGCCGTCGAGGACGCCAAGAAGGTCAGCTGACGCACCGGGCCCGGCGCCGCTCCGCCGGGCCCGCGCAACTCCACTCAGAGGAGGTTTCCCCCGCATGACGACGACCGCAGCCCCCACCACCGCTCCGTTCCGCTTCTTCGACCTCACTGTCGTGCGCACCCGCCGGCTCGGTCCCTCGATGGTCCGGATCACCTTCGGCGGCGCGCGCCTCACGGAACTGCTGACCGGCGGCCGCGACCAGCGGGTGAAACTCTTCTTCCCCCAGCCCCACCAGAGCGTCCCGGTCTTCGACGACCAGGGCGACGGCTGGTACGCCGCCTGGCGCGTGCAGGACCCGGCCGAGCGCAGCATCATGCGCACCTACACGATCCGGGCGCAGCGCCGGCTGCCCGACCCGGAGCTGGACGTCGACTTCGCGCTGCACGGCGCGGAGCAGGGCACCTCAGGACCGGCCGGCCGGTGGGCAGCGGCGGCCCGTCCCGGCGACCGGGTCAGCGTCCTGGGCCCGGTGGTCGAGGACAACGGCGGCGTCGACTTCCGCCCGCCGCAGGGCACCGACTGGATCCTGCTCAGCGGCGACGAGACGGCGCTGCCCGCCATCGCGAACATCCTGGACTGGCTGACGCCGGGCACCAAGGCCAAGGTCTGGATCGAGGTGGCGCACGCGGCGGACCGCCAGGAGCTGCCCTCGTTCGCCGACGCCGACATCACCTGGCTGGTGCGCGAGGACTCCGCCACCGACCGTACGGACCGCCTGGTCGACGCGATCCGCGAGGCCGAGCTGCCCGAGGGCACGCCGTACGCCTGGATCGCGGGCGAGTCCGGCACGGTCAAGGCGCTCCGCCGGCACCTGGTCAAGGAGCGCGGCTTTGACCGCAGGGCCGTGAAGTTCACCGGTTACTGGCGGCGCGGAGCCAGCGAGGAGCAGCTGCTCGCCGAGTTCAACGCCGCCGCCGCTGCCGCCGCGAAGGACTGACGGCCGAGAGCCCGCCTGCTTCCCGGCAGGCGGGCTTTTTCGCATGTCCGCTACAGGCCGGCGCGGGCCAGCGCCTTTCCGGCGTCGGCGGTGCACCGGCCGTCCCCGGCCGCCGTCCAGGCGGCCGCGCACAGCGCCCGCAGCCCGTCCAGAGGGGAGCCTTCGCCATCGAGTACGAGAACGTCCTCGGTCACCGAGGCGACCCAGTCACCGCACCGGAAGCCGCCGTCCGCCGGCGTCACCGCCGGCTGCGGACCGAGGATGCCGCGCAGATCGGCGTCCACGTACGTGGGACGGTGCTGCGGCGGCGCGGCGAGCAGCTCGGCGGCGGTGGTCACGCCGGTGAGCACCAGCAGCGAGTCCACCTCGCCGTTGAACGCGCCCTCGATGTCGGTGTCCAGCCGGTCGCCGACCACCAGCGGCCGCTTCGCCCCCGTGCGCAGCACCGTCTCGCGGTGCATCGGGGGCTGCGGCTTGCCCGCGACCTGCGGGGTGCCGCCCGTGGCGATCCGGACGACCTCCACCAGCGCGCCGTTGCCGGGGGCGATGCCGCGCTCCTTCGGGATCGTCAGATCGGTGTTGGACGCGAACCACGGCACGCCGCGGCCGACCGCGTACGCCGCCTCCGCCAGCTGCTCCCAGTTCTGCTTCGGGTCGTACCCCTGCACCACGGCGGCGGGCTCGTCGTCGGCCGACTCCACGGGTTCCAGGCCCCGTTCGCGCAGCGCGACCTTCAGCCCCTCACCGCCGATCGCCAGCACCTTCGCGCCCGCCGGCACCTGTCCGGCGATCAGCCGGGCGACCGCCTGCGCGGAGGTGACGACATCGCCGGCATCCGTCGGCAGGCCGTACCCGGACAGCTGCGCCGCGACCGTGTCGGGGGTGCGCGCGGCGTTGTTGGTCACATACGCCAGGTGCATCCCGCCGTCCCGCACGGTGGTCAGCGACTCCACGGCGTGCGGGATGGCCGACCCGCCCGCGTACACGACGCCGTCCAGGTCCAGCAGCGCCGTGTCGTACGCCTCGTTCAGCGCCTGTGCGCTGCCCTCGGGCCGGGTGCGAACCCGCTCGTCCATGCCGTCCAGCTCCTTCACGATCCATACCGCGCGCAAAAGGCATTTTCCCGCCGCATTGCGCTTCTCCCCCGATCATCCCGCACCGCCCCGACCGGCATAGCATTTGGCAATGACCAGCACCGACGGCCTGAGCCTGCACACCTTTCGCGGACTGCGCTACGCACCCCACCGGGTGAGCAGTCTCACCGCGGTCACCTCGCCCCCGTACGACGTGGTGGTCCGGCCCGACGGGGTCCGGCATCTGGAGACCGCCGATCCGTACAACATCGTCCGGTTGATCCTGCCGCACGCCATCGACCCGGCGACCCGGCACCGCAAGGCCGCCGACACGCTCGCCCGCTGGCGTGCGGAGGGGGTCCTGACGCCCGACCCGCGGCCGGCGCTGTACGTGTACGAGCAGCGCAAGGAGGACGTGCTCCAGCGGGGCATCATCGGGGCGCTGGCGCTGGACGGCCCGGTGCTGCCGCACGAGGGTGTGATCCCCGAGGTCGTCGAGGACCGGGCCGCGCTGATGCGTGCGGCGGCCGCAAACTTCGAGCCGCTTTTGCTGTCGTACCGCGGCGAGGGCACGGCGAGCGGTGCCACCGCGGTGATCGAGCGTGCCACGCAGCGGCCGCCGCTGCTGGCCACCACGACCGAGGACGGCTTCGCGCACCGGCTGTGGGCGGTGACCGACCCGGCCGAGCTGGCTGCGGTGCACACGGACCTGTCGGCCCGGCAGGCGCTGATCGCCGACGGGCATCACCGCTGGGCCACCTACCAGCGACTCGCCGAGGAGCACGGCAGCGTACCCGGCTCGCCGTGGTCCAGCGGCCTGGTGCTGCTGGTCGACACCGCCCGCTATCCCTTGCGGGTACGGGCGATTCACCGGGTGCTGCCGCACCTGCCCCTGGAGCGGGCGGTCGCGGAGCTGAACGGATCGTTCCGCGTGCGCGAGGTGCCCGGGGCGCTTCCGGAGGCGCTGGAGGCGCTGGCGGAAGCGGAAGGCAGCGCGTTCCTGCTCGCCTCCGGCCCGGACGCCTTCCGGCTGCTGGACCGGCCCGATCCGGAGTTGCTGGAGCGGGCGGTGCGCAAGGACCGGCCGGAGGCGTGGCGGCGGCTGGATGCCACCGTTCTGCACTCCGTTCTGCTGGACGAGGTGTGGCGGATTCCGGACCACCCGGAGGGCATCCGCTACATCCACGACACCGAGGCGGCGCTCGGCCAGGCGGCCAAGCACGGCGGTACGGCGGTCCTGATGCGGGCCGTGGACGAGGAGACGGTCCGTCAACTGGCCGCGCAGGGCGTGACGATGCCGCGGAAGTCGACCTCCTTCGGCCCGAAGCCGGCAACCGGGCTCGTGCTGCGCATGCTCGACGACGACGCCTGAGACGCCCCTCCCGACCACCTCGCCACAGCTCACGCGCACCTCCCTGGGGCACCCCCTGACCATGACACATTCTGGTTAGGTTAGGCTTACCTCACCAAGTCGACGGGACGGGGGTCTTCCCCACCCGTCCAGCGCGGGCCACGCCCGTACCAGGGAGGACACGTTCATGACTTTCCTCGCGCAGCACGCCGGGGACCCGTCGCAGGCCCTTGCCTCCGTCCCCACCGAGGCCAAGGACCACCTGCTAAACGACGCCACGGTTCAGTACTACCGCGACGCAGTGCGGGACGGAGTCGACCGCGTGGCCGCCAAACTCGCGGCCACGGACCGTCCCTTCACCGGCATGACCGCGGACCGGCTCGGCCCCTCCGTACGGGGGATCGACCTGGAGACCCCGCTCGGCGACGCGACGGCGGCCCTGGACGAGCTGGAGGACATCTACCTCCGCGACGCCGTCTACTTCCACCACCCGCGCTACCTCGCCCACCTCAACTGCCCGGTGGTCATCCCCGCCGTGGTCGGCGAGGCCGTGCTCTCCGCCGTCAACTCCTCCCTGGACACCTGGGACCAGAGCGCCGGCGGCACCCTCATCGAGCAGCGCCTCATCGAGTGGACCGCGGGCCGCATCGGCTTCGGCGACAGCTCCGACGGCGTCTTCACCAGCGGCGGCACCCAGTCCAACCTGCAGGCCATGCTGCTCGCCCGGGACGAGGCCCGCCTCATCGCCCGCGAGCAGCACCCGCACCTGGACGACACCGGGATCCGCACCCGGCTGCGCATCCTCACCTCCGAGGTCAGCCACTTCAGCATCGAGAAGGCCGCCACCCTCCTGGGCCTCACCCCCGAGGCGGTCATCGCGATCCCGGTCGACGCCGGCAAGCGGATGCGCACCGACGCCCTGGAGAAGGAGCTGACGCGCTGCGCCGAGGAGGGCCTCATCCCGATGGCCGTCGTCGCCACCGCCGGCACCACCGACTTCGGCTCCATCGACCCCCTCCCCGAGGTCGCCGCGCTCTGCGCCCGCGAGGGCGTCTGGATGCACGTCGACGCCGCGTACGGCTGCGGACTGCTGATATCCCGGCGCCGCTCCTACCTCGACGGCATCGAGAACGCCGACTCGGTCACCGTGGACTACCACAAGTCCTTCTTCCAGCCGGTCAGCTCCAGCGCCGTCATCGTCCGCGACCGCGCCACCCTGCGGCACGTCACGTACCACGCCGACTACCTCAACCCGGAGCGGATGGCGCGGAAGCGCATCCCCAACCAGGTCGACAAGTCGCTCCAGACCACCCGCCGCTTCGACGCGCTCAAGCTCTGGATGACGCTCCGCATCATGGGCGCCGACCAGCTCGGCGCGCTCTTCGACGACGTCGTCGACCGCGCCGACGACGGCTGGAAGCTCCTCGACACCGACGACCGCTACGAGGTCGTCACCCGGCCGCAGCTGTCCACCCTGGTCTTCCGCTACCTCCCCGAGGGCGACGCCACCGACCCCGAGACCGCCGACCGCGTCAACCTCTACGCCCGCGAGGCCCTCGCCGCCTCCGGCGAGGCGGTCATCGCCTCCACCGTCGTGGACGGCCGCCACTACCTGAAGTTCACCCTGCTCAACCCCGAGACGACCCTCGGCGACATCGCCACGGTCCTCGATCTGATCGCCGAGCACGCCGGCTCCCGCCTCGCCCGCGAGGCCACGCCGGAACTCACCAGCGCTCACTGACCGTCCCCACCGGAGACCCCCGTGCCTTCCAACGCCCCGCACGCCCCGACCGAACACGACTTCATCGCCATCGGCCTCGGGCCCTTCAACCTCGGTCTGGCCTGCCTGACCGAGCCCCTCGCCGAACTGAACGGCCTCTTCCTGGAGTCCAAGCCCGACTTCGAGTGGCACTCGGGGATGTTCCTCGAAGGCGCCCACCTCCAGACGCCGTTCATGGCCGACCTGGTCACCCTCGCCGACCCGACCTCCGAGTTCTCCTTCCTGAACTACCTGAAGGAGTCCGGCCGGCTGTACTCCTTCTACATACGCGAGAACTTCTATCCGCTGCGCGAGGAGTACAACGACTACTGCCGCTGGGCCGCCGCCAAGCTGACCAGTGTCCGCTTCAGCTACACGGTCACCTCCGTCGAGTACGACGAGAACGCCGAGGTCTACCTCGTCCACGGCGCCGACGTGCTCACCGGCGAGCAGCGCACCGACCGCGCCCGCCGCCTCGTGCTGGGCACCGGCACCCCGCCGTACCTCCCCGAGTCCTGCCAGGACCTCGGCGGCGACCTCACCCACAACTCGCGCTACCTGCAGAACAAGGAAGCGCTCCAGGCCAAGGACTCCATCACTCTGGTCGGCAGCGGCCAGAGCGCCGCGGAGATCTACTACGACCTGCTCTCCGAGATCGACGTCCACGGCTACAAGCTGAACTGGGTCACCCGCTCCCCGCGCTTCTTCCCGCTGGAGTACACCAAGCTCACGCTGGAGATGACCTCCCCCGAGTACGTGGACTACTTCCACTCGCTCCCCGAGGCCACCCGCTACCGCCTGGAGTCGCAGCAGAAGGGCCTCTTCAAGGGCATCGACTCGGAGCTGATCGACGCGATCTTCGACCTGCTCTACCAGAAGAACCTCAAGGGCCCGGTCACCACCCGGCTCTTCACCAACACCGCGCTGAACGACGCCTCCTACGACGAGGCCGCCGGCACCTACACCCTCGGCCTGCGCCACGAGGAGCAGGAGAAGGACTTCTCCCTGGAGACCCAGGGCCTGGTCCTCGCCACCGGCTACCGCTACGCCATCCCCGACTTCCTCACCGGGATCAAGGACCGCATCCGCCTGGACGGCCGGGGCCGCTTCGACGTCGCCCGCAACTACAGCATCGACCACGGCGGACAGGGCGTCTTCCTGCAGAACGCCGGCGTGCACACGCACAGCATCACCTCGCCCGACCTGGGCATGGGTCCCTACCGCAACGCGTACATCATTGCGGAGATGCTCGGCCGCCAGCCCTACGCGGTCGAGAAGACCATCGCGTTCCAGGAATTCGGAGCACCGGAAGGCATCGTCCGATGAGCAACACGAACACCGGCACCACCGCCGGCGCCCTCTTCACCCGTACCGACCCCGCGCTCGGCGACTTCGCCGTACGCCCGCTCGACCTCACGCAGGACATCGAGCTGCTGCACGGCTGGGTCACCCACCCCAAAGCCTCCTTCTGGATGATGCAGGACGCCTCCCTCGCCGACGTGGAGCGGGAGTACAGGTCCATCGCGGCGAACGAGCACCACGAGGCGTACATCGGCCTGCACAACGGCCGTCCCGCCTTCCTCATGGAGCGCTACAACCCCGCCCACGTCGAGCTGGTCGGCCTCTACGAGCCGCAGGCCGGCGACGTCGGCATGCACTTCCTCACCGCGCCGAGCGACACCCCCGTCCACGGCTTCACCCGAGCCGTCATCACCACCGTCATGGCGATGCTCTTCGACGACCCGGCGACCGCCCGCGTCGTCGTCGAGCCCGACGTGCACAACAAGGCCGTCCACGCCCTCAACGAAGCCGTCGGCTTCGAGATCGTCCGGAAGATCGCCAAGCCGGAGAAGGACGCCTACCTCAGCACCTGCACCCGCGAGCAGTACCTTGCGGCGATAGGAGTGACCACCCGATGAACGCCGCCACCGACCCCCGCGACGCCGTCTCCCACCTCACCCCCGAGCTGTGGGACCGGGCGGGCCGCCTCCTCGTCCGCAAGGCCCTCGCGGAGTTCACCCACGAACGGCTGCTCGCCCCCCGCCCCCTGCTGGACGGCCGCTACTCCGTCCGCAGCGACGACGGCACCGTGGAGTACCGCTTCGACGCCCAGGTCCTCTCCCTCGACCACTGGCAGATCGACCCCGACTCGATCACCCGCCACCGCGAGGACACCGACCTGCCTCTCGACGCCGTCGAGTTCTTCATCGAGCTGCGCGACGCCCTCGGCCTGAGCGACGAGATCCTCCCGGTCTACCTGGAGGAGATCAGCTCCACCCTCGCCGGCACCGCGTACAAGCTCACCAAGGAGCATGTCCCCGCCGACGAGCTCGCCAAGTCCGGCTTCCAGGACATCGAGACCGGCATGACCGAGGGCCACCCCTGCTTCGTGGCCAACAACGGCCGCCTCGGCTTCGGCGTCCACGAGTACCGCGCGTACGCCCCGGAGACCGCGGCCCCCGTCCGGCTCCTCTGGCTCGCCGCCCGCCGCGACCGCGCCACCTTCACCTCCGGCGCCGGCCTGGACTACGACTCCCTCATGCGCGCCGAGCTGGGCGAGAAGACGCTGGCCCGCTTCGCGGAGACCATGTCGGCCCAGGGCCTGGACCTCGCCGACTACCACCTGCTCCCCGTCCACCCCTGGCAGTGGTGGAACAAGCTCGCCGTCACCTTCGCCGCCGAGGTCGCCCAGCAGCGCCTGGTGTGCCTCGGCGAGGGCGAGGACGAGTACCTCGCGCAGCAGTCCATCCGGACCTTCTTCAACAACAGCAACCCCGAGCGGCACTACGTCAAGACGGCGCTCTCCGTCCTCAACATGGGCTTCATGCGCGGCCTCTCCGCCGCGTACATGGAGGCCACGCCCGCCATCAACGACTGGCTGGCCGGCCTCATCGAGAGCGACCCGGTCCTCAGCGGCACCGGCCTGTCGATCATCCGCGAGCGCGCCGCCATCGGCTACCACCACCGCCAGTACGAGGAGGCCACCACCAAGGGCTCCCCGTACCGCAAGATGCTCGCCGCGCTGTGGCGCGAGAGCCCGGTGCCGTCCCTGGCCCCCGGCCAGCGCCTCGCCACCATGGCCTCGCTGCTGCACACCGACCGCGACGGCGCCTCCTTCGTGGGCGCGCTGATCCGCGAGTCCGGCCTGAGCGCCGTCGAGTGGCTGCGCAAGTACCTCAACGCGTACTTCACACCCCTCCTGCACAGCTTCTACGCCTACGACCTGGTGTTCATGCCGCACGGCGAGAACGTCATCCTGGTCATCGAGAACGGCGTCGTGCAGCGCGCGATCTACAAGGACATCGCCGAGGAGATAGCGGTGATGGACCCGGACGCGGTCCTCCCGCCGGCCGTCGAGCGCATCCGCGCCGAGGTGCCCGAGGACAAGAAGCTGCTGTCGATCTTCACCGATGTCTTCGACTGCTTCTTCCGCTTCCTCAACGGCATCCTCGTCACCGAGGGCGTCCTCGACGAGGAGACCTTCTGGCGCACGGTCGCCGAGTGCGTGACCGAGTACCAGGAGGCGACGCCCCAGCTCGCGGACAAGTTCGCCCAGTACGACATGTTCGCCGGGGAGTTCGCGCTCTCCTGCCTGAACCGTCTCCAGCTGCGCAACAACAAGGAGATGGTCAACCTCCAGGACCCGGCGGGCGCCCTCCAGCTCATCGGCAACCTGAAGAACCCGATCGCCCGCTTCGCCCCCGGCACCGTCCCGGGCGACGCGGTGGAGACGACCGCGGTGGCGTGACACCGCGGTACGGCCGGGCGCCTGCTGACAGCGTCCGGCCGAACTGCCGCCCGCCCCGACGGTCCGGGGCGGGCGGCACGGAACACGAAGAGGGCGGGAACCCGATGGGTTCCCGCCCTCTTCCTTTACCTGCTACAGCCCTTACTTACCGGCTTCCGGCGAGCCGGCCTCACCGGCGGACCCACCCGCGGACTCACCCGCGTCGGAGAACGTCGGCACGACGGGGGCGGCGGGCTCGGTCTCGGCCTCGTCGGCGTCGGTCCCGACCTCGGCCGCGTCCCGGTCGTTGACCTGGTCGTCGGCATCGGCGTCGGTCTCGACCTCGGTCTCGACCTGGTCGCCCGCCTTGTCCTCGACCTTGTCCTCGACCTCGGCCTCGGTCAGGTCCTGGACGTCGTCCCGGCCCTGCTCCTGCTCCTGCTCCTGCTCCTGCTCCTGCTCCTCGTCGTCCTCGGACAGCGCGTCCGTGAACTCGACGCCGTCCAGCTCGGCCAGCCGGTCCGAGGCGTCCGTCGTACCACCCTGGTCGGCCTCCAGCGCCTTGGCGAACCACTCGCGTGCCTCGTCCTCGCGGCCGACTGCCAGCAGCGCGTCGGCGTACGCGTAGCGCAGCCGCGCGGTCCACGGGTGCACCGCGTGGGACGCGAGCTCCGGGCTCTGCAGCGTCACGACGGCGGCGTCCGCCTGGCCCATGTCGCGCCGGGCACCCGCCGCGACCAGCCGCATCTCGACCTGCCCGGACTTGTCCAGCCGCTGCACCTCGGGCTCGCCGGCCATGGCCAGGGCCTTCTCCGGACGCCCGATGCCACGCTCGCAGTCGGCCATGACCGGCCACAGCTCGGCGCTGCCGGTCATCCGACGCGCGGCACGGAACTCCGCCAGCGCCTCGCTGTACTTGCCGAAGGCGTACGCGGCGAAGCCGGCGGCCTCACGGACGGCGGCGACGCGGGACGCGAGCCGCAGGGCCACGCGCGAGTAGCCGTACGCCTTCTCGGGGTCCTCGTCCAGCAGCTTCGCCACCATCACGAGGTTCCGCGCGACGTCCTCGGCGAGGGTCTTCGGCAGGCTCAGCAGCTCCTGCCGCACGTCCTTGTCGATCTCGTCACCGGTGACGTCGTCCGGAATCGGCAGCCGCTTGATCGGCTCCCGGTCCCGGCGGTCGTCCCGACGGTCGCCGCCACGGTCGTCACGCCGGAAGCCGCCACGGTCGCCGCCCCGGTCATCACGCCGGAAGCCGCCACGGTCGTCCCGGCCCCGGCCGCCGCCCTGCCCGTACGGCCGACGACCACCCCGGTCGTCACGGCGCTCGCCACCGCGGTCATCGCGCCGGAAGCCACCGCGGTCGCCGTCCCGGCGGTCGTCCCGGCGGAAGCCACCGCGGTCGTTGCCGCGGTCGTCGTCGCGACGGGGGCCGCGGGGGCGGTCGTCCCGACGGAAGTCGCCCCGGTCGTCACGACGGAAGCCGCCGCGGTCGCCGCCGCGGTCATCACGGCGGAACCCGCCGCGGTCGTTGCCGCGGTCGTCGTCGCGACGGGGGCCGCGGGGGCGGTCGTCCCGACGGAAGTCGCCCCGGTCGTCACGACGGAAGTCGCGACGCTCGCCACCGCGGTCGTCACGGCGGTCGCTGCCGCGGTCATCGCGACGGAAGCCGCCGCGGTCATCACGGCGGAACCCGCCGCGGTCGTTGCCACGGTCGTCATCCCGACGGGGACCGCGGGGACGGTCATCACGGCGGAAGTCACCACGGTCACCATCGCGGCGATCGTCACGGCGGAAGCCACCGCGGTCGTTGCCACGGTCGTCGTCCCGACGCGGGCCGCGGGGACGGTCGTCACGCCGGAACCCGCCACGGTCGTCCTCACGACGCGGACCGCGAGGACGGTCATCGCGACGGAAGTCACCACGGTCCCCGTCACGGCGGTCGTCGCGCCGGAACCCACCGCGGTCGCCACCGCGATCATCCCGGCGGAAGCCACCCCGGTCGCCACCACGGTCATCACGCCGGAAGCCGCCACGGTTGCCGTCCCGGCGGTCATCGCGCCGGTCGTCCCGGCGGAAGCCACCGCGGTCGCTGCCGCGGTCATCGCGGCGGAACCCGCCACGGTCATTGCCGCGGTCGTCATCTCGACGCGGGCCACGGGGTCGGTCGTCACGGCGGAAACCGCCGCCCGCACCGCCGCGGTCATCGCGACGGAAACCGCCACGGTCGCCGCCGCGCTCACCGCCACGATCGTCGCGACGCGGGCCGCGCGGACGGTCCCCACCACGGTCGTCACGTCGGTCATCGCGGCGGAAGCCGCCACCGTCGCGCCGCTCGCCACCATCGCGCCAGCGCGGCCGGCGCTCCGATCGGTCGTCGGGAGAGTTGGTGGACATCGACGTGACTCCTGTCTTCGGTACTGCTCATCATTCTCACGCACCGATCAGTACGGCGCGCTTCGGCAAAAAACAAAAAGACCCCTGGTCCCAGCATGTCGCTGGGACCAGGGGTCCTGAAAGATTGTTCGGCGGCGTCCTACTCTCCCACAGGGTCCCCCCTGCAGTACCATCGGCGCTGAAAGGCTTAGCTTCCGGGTTCGAAATGTAACCGGGCGTTTCCCTAACGCTATGACCACCGAAACCCTATCGGGTTCGAGCGAACAAGCACACTCTTCAGTTAAGTAATGAAGCATGAAACTTGGTTCAACCGACGCTGCGACTGTTCGCAACCCGGGAACCACACAGTGGACGCGAGCAACTGAGGACAAGCCCTCGGCCTATTAGTACCAGTCAACTCCACCCGTTACCGGGCTTCCATATCTGGCCTATCAACC
>NZ_JBITXI010000003.1:0-397557 GCF_044544605.1 Streptomyces sp. NPDC053560
TGCACAACCTCGCTTTCGCCGGGTAGACCACCAGCCGGACAGCAGCCCACCACCCCCGAGGCCACTCATAGATCATTTACGGGACAGCCCTTAGGAGCTTCCGCGCATGGTCACCTGTGACCGGCCGGCGGGTAGGAGCTGTGCGCTCCGGGAATGTCCGGGCGCCGGTGCGTGGGCGCTGCGCGGAGCCGCCTGGGCCAGAAGGCGGGTGTACGTGCGGTGCAGGCGCTCATGGCCCGCCAGTCCCGCCTGGTCTTCGGGTGGAAGAAGCTGGCGGCGAACACCACGAACAGCAGGGTGTTGAACACCACCAGAGGCCACAGCCCGTATGCGGCGTCGGCCATCACGTCCTCCTCGAACGAGCCGCGGCCCGGCGGTGCCCGGGCGATGCGCAGTGGCGATGAAGTTCGCTCACTGATCGCTCACCGGAGGGCAGCCGGACGCTTGCCTGCGGTCGTTACAGATGCCCTGGACCGTGCGGTCGTTACGGATGGCTGGATCCGGGGCGCCGGTGATGCTGGTCGGGTTCGCGCAGCGGGTCGCTCCGGTCTCGGTCGGCGCTGCGGGAACCGCCGCCCTGACCCTGGTGGCCGTGCATGCCCCACATCATGACCAGCATCATCAGCGGGCAGACCACGACAATGGCCAGCACCGCGAGCGTGCTGGCGGGCACGCCGAGGGCGAGGGCTCCGACCAAGAAGATGGCGAGTGCGATCACGTACAAGCCGTAGGACCCCTTGTTCTGCATCGTGGGCCTCCTCGGCGCAAGGGCGGCCGGCTCGGGGACATGCGGGCCTCGTGCCCGTTCGGTGGTCAGGTTTTGATGAAGGGGCCGCTGGAGCCCCCGGAACGCAACGTGGCCAGACTCCGTTGGTACTGCTCTTCATCGATCTCGCCACGGGCGAACCGCTCGGCGAGCAGCTGTTCGGGCGAAGGAGCAGCGGTGACGTGCGTGTGCTCGTGCGGCCGGCTGAGAGCGCGGATGGCCAGGACGGCGACTGTGATGATCACTGCCCAGAAGAGAAGCATTCCGGCCGACATCGCGAACCAGCCCCACCCGCCGACGTTGTGGTCGTACCAGAACATCATGGTGTGCCACCTCCTCGGGGGCACGAGCGCCTCGTTCCGGCCCGCTGCCGGTGGACGGGGCTCTTTCCACTCACTATTTCCCTGCGCGCAAGCGCGCGCCCAGGCCTGAACGGCCCCGAGTTCCAGACCGTTCGGCCCCTGCCAGGTAGGGGTACCGGCGAGCGAGGATGGACAGCCACGCTGGGGGGGGCGGTCGCCGTGAGTGTCTCCGATCTTGTCGTCGTTGCCGCTGCTGTCGGCGCGATCGCCGTCCTGGCATGGTTCTTCTTCGGACCGCGCTCTGCCCACACAGCCCTGGTGGAGGGTGGGGTGCAGCGCGTGGCAGTGACCGTGCGGGGCGGTTACCGCCCCGATGTCATCCGTGTCCGGCAGGGCATGCCGGTGGAGCTGGAATTCGACCGGCAGGAGTCCGGGGAGTGCACCTCCCGGGTGGTCTTCCCCGATCTGCGGGTGAGCGCAGGGCTGCCCGCGTACGAGCGCACCACCGTGCGCCTGAACCCCGATACGGCGGGTTCCTACGGCTTCGCTTGCGGGATGAACATGATTCACGGCACGCTGCTGGTCGAACCGGAACCGACAGCGCGAGCGCCGGAACCGGTACCCGTACCGGACGCCGCCGGGACCGCTGCCGGCGGTGGAGGGGGCCGGGCCCTCGCGGGGGCCCGTACGCCGGACCAGCCCTCGGGCGGTGAGAACGGGGCCCAGGCGGAGGCCGCGGAAGCCGCCGAGCGCCGCGCCGAGATCCGGGACCTGGGCCGCCGCGTCGCCACCGGTGCGGTGCTGACGCTGCCGGTGCTCTTCGCCGTAATGACGCACGAGTTGCTCGGTGCCGACTGGGTGCCCGGCTGGCTGCTGAATCACTGGCTGCAGTTGGCGCTGATCACTCCGGTGATGTTCTACACCGGTTGGCCGATCCACTCGACCGGCTGGCTGGCCCTACGGAACCGCAGCGCCGACATGAATTCCCTGATCACGCTGGGCACAACGGCCGCGTACGGATACAGCCTGCTGGTCACCCTCGCCCCCGGGCTGCTGCCGAGCGAGGTGCGCGAGGTCTACTTCGAGGCGGTCGGGGTGATCCTCACCCTGATCCTGCTGGGCCGGCTGCTGGAGGCCCGTGCCAAGGCCGGCACCGGCGAGGCGATCCGCGCCCTGCTGGGGCTGCAGGCCCGCACCGCCCGGGTGGTCCGTGACGGTACCCAGGCGGAGGTACCGGTCGAGGACGTCGTGGTCGGCGACGAACTGGTGATCCGGCCCGGTGAGAAGGTGCCGGTCGACGCCGCCGTGCTTTCCGGGTCCTCGGCAGTGGACGAGTCGATGGTCACCGGTGAGCCGATGCCGGTCACCAAGCGCACCGGGGACACCGTCGTCGGCGCGACCGTCAACGGCAGCGGTGCGCTGCGCGTGCGCGCGAGCAAGGTCGGCGCGGACACGATGCTGGCCCAGATCATCCGCCTCGTGCGGCAGGCACAGGCGTCCAAGGCTCCCATCCAGCGGCTCGCCGACGCCGTGTCCGGCTACTTTGTGCCCGCCGTGATCGCCATTGCCGTCGCTGCTTTCGCGCTCTGGTACACCCTCGGTCCACCGCCGGCCCTGACCCTCGCGCTGGTCTCCGCCGTCGCAGTGCTGATCATCGCCTGTCCGTGTGCACTCGGACTCGCCACACCGTTGTCCGTGATGGTCGGCACCGGGAAGGGCGCCCGCGCCGGCATCCTCATCCGCTCCGCCGAGGCGCTGGAGACCGCTCACAAGCTCGACACCGTGGTGCTGGACAAGACCGGCACCGTCACCGCCGGCACCCCCGCGCTCACCGATGTGTACCCCGCCGACGGCTTCGAGAAGGACGAGTTGCTGGCGCTGATCGCCGCGGTCGAGGAGATGAGCGAGCACCCCCTCGCGACGGCGATCGTCGCCGGTGCACGGCAGCGGGGCCTGGCCCTGCCCGAGGTCGACGGGTTCGACTCGGTCGCCGGCAAAGGTGTCAAGGCCACGGCTGACGGCCGTACCGTCCTGGTCGGCACCGCCCGCCTGCTCGACGGCGCCGGGATCGACCCTGGTGGCCTCCTCCCCGTCGCCACCGGCCTGTCGGCCCAGGGCAAGACCCCCGTGTTCGCCGCCGTCGACGGCACACCGGCCGGAGTGCTGGCCGTGGCCGACACCGTCAAGGAGGACTCCGCCGCCGCCATCGCCGCGCTGCGCCGGCTCGGCCTGGAGGTCGTCATCATCACCGGCGACACCGCCCGCACCGCCGAAGCAATCGCCCGGCAGGTGGGCGTGGAACGCGTGCTGGCCGAGGTGCTGCCACAGCACAAGGCGGACGAGATCCGCCGCCTGCAGCGCGAAGGCCGCACGGTGGGCATGGTCGGCGACGGCATCAACGACGCCCCGGCACTGGCCGCCGCCGATGTCGGCCTCGCCATCGGCACCGGAACCGACGTCGCCATCGAAGCCGCCGACATCACCCTCATCTCCGGCTCCCTGACCGGCGTGGTCACCGCCGTCCGGCTGTCGCGCGCCACCATGCGCAACATCCGCCAGAACCTGTTCTTCGCGCTCGCCTACAACGCCATCGGCGTACCCGTCGCCGCCGGTGCCCTCTACCCGCTGTGGGGGATTCACCTCAGCCCGATCCTCGCCGCCGCCGCGATGGCACTCTCCTCACTGTCGGTGGTCACCAACGCCTCCCGCCTTCGCCGCCGGCGCATCACCCGGCCACCACCGGCGAACGGTGTCGATAAGGGAGGCGCCCCGCGGTGAACTCCGGTCCGGGCTCGGGCCCGGTGCGGTCAGGGCTCACGCCCACAGCTCGAAGGCTTGGACATCCCCGGCTGGGGCCGGTGGGGCCCCGACAAAGCTCTGGCCGTCAGGAACGGGAACGCGCCGCTCCTAACCGCCGCCGTACGGGCAGCCTCGGGAACGCAGAATGCCCCGCTGCACCTGTAAGACAACCAGCACCCGACGTACACGCAGGAGGTACGCCGGTGACCATCGCCGACGTGAAGATGTCGGCCTTCGAGCGGGCCCTCTTCGGCGGGCAATAATCGCCCGCACGGAGAGCCTGCCACGGCCACCCTGGTCGGCTTACGAGGCAGTCGGACTGTCGGATCCCGGACGGGAGTCGTGCCCTCGGACAAAGCCGACGGCGGCCAGCAGCGCGCATGCCGCGGGCTATGGACGCCGGTGGGGCAGTACTGGCTACTCCCGAACCGCAAGCCGTGACGGTCTGAGCCGAGCGGCCCTACAGCGCGGGGGCGGGCGACCCGACATCGCCCGCCCCTCCCCGGCCGTTCCCACCTTCAGGAGAGTTCGACGCCCACATCTGCCCTCTCGTTCCAGGTCGGTTTGGTTGGATGCACGGGTGTACGTCACGAAGCGGAAAGTGGCGTTCCTCCCTCTCAGAGGCGTGCGCTGCGGCCAGGTAGCTCAATGCTTCACCGTCCAGCCGTCATTGACGACCCGCCAATAGGCCCGTGCTGGTCTCCGATGGGCCGCCGGCCAAAGGGCTCGGTGTCATCACGTACGGCATCCCAGGGGACGCCGCCGGAGCGGCGGGCCACCCCGAGAATGTCGACCAGCCGCTTGTAGGCGCTCTCCTCAGCCCAACAGCGGCACGCTCAGCACGGCGAAGTCAATCCCGAGCATCAGCAGCAGCGGCTTGCGCCCGAAGCGATCGGCCTTGGTCAGCCGGAGAAATGGATCGGGAACAGGCATGTGCGAGGAAAGGCCGGTAAGCCGAGGGGCAAGAGGACGTCCCGGCCAGAGAGGGTTCCGCGCACCCGGCAGGCGTTCTACTCTTAAATCGCAATAGACGGCCAGCAGGCCGTGACAGCGCCGGCGCGTGCGCCGCGCTTGAAGGCTCCCTGCCCCCGAGCCGAACCACCATTCAAGGACGCTGGAGCCGCATCGCCGTCCGATACAGCTCCAGCCACCGTCCTCGCGGTTGTTCGAGACAGGGTGCATCCACCCGTACCGCGCGGGACGTACCGCGCGAGGTAACGGCGGGGCGCCTACGCCTCGCGCCCGCGGCCGTCGCTCTTTGGGCGGCGGCCGCCCGGTGGGAGACATGTTCCGCCTTCAGGAGAAGAGGCAGAGATGTCCTGCCGGTACCGGCCCCTCAAGCCTCCCACTCGCAGCCGCCGGACGACACCACTTCCCGCGACCCGCCGCCTTCCTAGCTATTCGCTTCCCCAGACACAGCCCCCGAGAAGCCCCTCTCCCGGGTTCGCCGCAGTCTGGTCCGTGCCCCGCAGATTCCCCACTCGGTCACGCCGCCTCCTAAGCCCCGGAACAGGCGCAGGACGCACGGTCGACGAAGGTAGACCTCCATTCTCGGGGAGAGCACGCCGTGCGGCTCACGACGAAGCCCGACGGCATTGGGGGCGAGCCAGGGGACACGTCAGCTCTCACCCCGCTTTCCCCGGCCACGCTCGTGCTGATTCCCCCGGGGCAGGGCAGGCGGACACCAAGAGAGCGGCATGCGCCATGTGCGGGACGTCGCCGTCGAGCGGCTGGGGCCGGGCCAGCAGACTGGGCTACGCTGCCCCGGTGCACGGCGCGTAGGGGCCTGGCGAAACATAGTGCAGACTCCTGCAAAGCCCCGCCTGCCCGATATCAGGCGCGGCATTTTCGGCCGATCCGCGAAAAGCGCGACCTGCACACGAACCGCGGGATCGTCTACCTCGTATGAGGGATTCCCCAAGGCTTCGAGGCGCGCGATCCTGGCTCCCGCGGCCGCGCGGAGGTCGTTTCAGACGCTGCTGAGGTTCTCCATCCGCCCAACGGCCATCCCCACGGCCACTCACTCGGCAACGCCCCGCGCGGCCGCACCAACCACCAGCGTCCGCGTCGGCATCCTCGTTCAGGAGGGACTTCTGGTGGTTGGTTGAATCCGAAGCTCAGGGCCATCCGAGCCAGTACGGATTATTGCCCGCCCGAGTGCCTGAACGGAAAATCCCCCAGGCCGAGAGCATGCTGGTGCGTTCGTCGGCCTGCGTTTGGACAGCGGGCGGCGGACCGGGGGCAGACAGCGCGGCCTCGCCCACCGCGCCCTTGATCCACGGGTTGTCCTTGCCGGTGGGCCCTGCCGTGTTCTTCCCGCCGGACTGTATGGTCCGCGGGGCGAACTTCGCCCAGGAGACCAGGTGGTCAGCGGTGGTCAGCGGTGGTCAGTCTCGTCGGCATTGCGTTACTGATCGCCACCCGTGACGTGCTACGACGACACAACGGCGAACTACGCCTGCGCCTGCCCGCCGGATGGACAGGCACCCTCGGCGGAGCATCATGGAGCCGCTGCATCCGAGCGTGGTAGCAACGCGCCTTCCTCGGTGTCTCCCGACCGGTGCCCCGGGAGACACCGAAGCGTTGCTCAGCGACCCACGGAAGCCACTCCACGAGCGGGACACGCCCCTCCGGGGTCGTGGGCCTCGGTTGTACAGGCACCGTGAAGGCACGACAGGCGGGCTGTCAGCTGCTGCGTACCCTGTGGCGGCTGTCGGCTCTGGCCCAGTTGCGATGCTCTCGTAGCGCGGCGGCACGGGGATGCGCACCGCCGCAGTGCCGGCGGCCGAGCCTGGCTGCTACCTCCTCGCGCCGCTTCAGGCAAGGGAAAGAGGCCGGACAGCAAGTGGGCAGATCAGTGCATGCATGCGCCCCTATTGGATACGTCGGGTTCTCATCCTGTAACTCACGGGAGAGCCAGGTGCTTGCCTCGCAGCTTCGGTTAACGTGCATCGCACGGATCGAGGCACGCTCAGCAGATAGGCAGGCGATGATGTCTGATGGTGGGCATCCAGGCATGCTGCCGGTGCAACAGCTCAGAGCTGGCGACCACGCTTTCGTCAGCTATGGCTGCGATCACGCGGCCCGTGACATCGTCACTACTTTCGCATGGACGGGACTGGCTCGGCAGGAAAAGGTCGTGATCTTCGCCCGTCCCCAGTTGGCGGAAAGGGAAGTGTGGGCGCGCATCGACGTCCCAGGCCCCTTGGTGGCCGACGCACGCAGATGTGGGCAACTGGCCGTCAGTAGCATGCGGGCACTCATCCACCCCCATGAGCAGTTCACCGCGGCGCGCCAGTGGCAACGCATCGAGGAGGAGACCGATCAGGCACTCGCCGAGGGGTACCGCGGTCTGCGCACGTACATCGACATGCACTGGGTGCCCGACCTGAACGCGGACGTCGCCGTGATGATGCACCGCGAAACCCACGCCGACCACCTCTTCGCCGATCGCCCGTACACGGAAATCTGCGCCTATGACGTGCGGTGGTTCGCCCCCGACGTTCTTGAGGCCATGCATCACGCACACCCAACCAGCCTTCTCTCGCGTACGGGCGCCTTGTACGCCGAGGCATCCCCTCATGGGCTGCGGCTGGTGGGCGAGGCGGATATGGCCACGCGAGAGCAGTTCCACGCCGCTCTGCGCGAGACATTGGCCAGCAGCACCCGGGCACGGCAGGTGAGCGTCGACATGTCGCGGCTGGTGTTCCTCAGCGCGGCGTGCGCCGAGGACTTGGTACAGCTGACACGCAGCGCATCCTCCTCCGGACCTGTCCGCATTCTCTGCCGGCCCGAGCAGGCGCATCTTCTCCGCTGTGTCGGCGCCGAGAACCTGTCGCACCTGGTTCTGAGAGAGGTGAGCGCTGAATGACGTCGGCTGCCTCCGGTGATGCCCCTGGCCGCCTTCTGCTGACAACGTCCTTTGCCCTCGGTGACCTGTCTCGCCTGCGGTCGCTCATCGAGCATCTCGCCACAGAAGCAGGGGTGACGGAAGTGGTGCGAGGAGAATATCTCGTAGCCGTGGACGCTGTTGTCACCAGCGTCATCGAACACGACAGCGGTGGCACGTTACTCCTGCGGCAGAGCCATGGTTTCCTGGAGTGTCAGATCGATGCGTCAGGTCTTGCATGTGATGCAGAGGACGGCGCCTCTCAGGAGGACGAGTGCGAAAAAGGTCGGTGGGGATGTAGCACCGGGCTTGTCACTCGCCTCACCGACCTGTTCTCGATCTCCGCCAGCGCCACAGGAACCACAGTGACGTTGGCCGTAAGGATTCCTCCGGGAACGAGACCGCGCGCGGCATGATCGAATGGCAGGCGGTCGCCGAGTAGAGGACAGCGAGCGAGGCGCCGCTCCTGCGGCCGGGGCGAGGGCGGCAAAGATGCCCGCGCCGATCATCGACCAGAGGCCGATCATCACGGCATCCGGCACCCCGAGCCGCCGGTGCGGCTCATCCGTCATCCTGCTGGCGGTCGATGGCTTGCTCATGGCCTGCTCCCGCGGCGATACGGCCGCGTGAACCAACCGGGGCGGATCAGTGTCTCGTATGCCGGTGGGGAGTTCTGCACCGGCGCGGTGCGAGGTCACACGGCCGCCGTCGATCAGCCGTCCGAGACCGGCGGGGAGGATTTCGGGCCCACTCCGGTGGAGTTGTTCGTCGCATATCTTGCGGCGTGCGTCGCGTACTACGCCGGCCGCTTCCTGCAGCGTCACCGTCTGTCGCGCGAGGCGCTTCTTGTCGACACAAGATTCGAGATGGCCGAAGACCGCCCGCCGCGCGTCGCCCGCATGGAGATCCTCGTCATCACGCCTGCGGGCTTGAGCTCAGCACGACGGGAGGAACTGAGTGCGGTGGTGAAGGTGAAGCGGTGCACGGTGCACAACTCGCCGCGTCTGCCTCCTGAGGTTGACATCGGCATCCGCTGAACCGCCGGACGGTGGCGGGTACAGCGGCCTACTGAGCGGCCGCATGGCCGGCGGTCCGGGCGACCAGGAAATCGGCGCTGCCGGAGAGCGTCAGCAAGGATTCGTAGTCTTCTTCGTCGATGCGGACACCGGTGCGTTCGGTGAGTACTTCGACGAGGTTGAGGAAATCGAGCGAATCCAGTTCGAGGACCTCTCGGAACCGTGCGTCCGTGGGCAGGGAATCCATATCGGCATCGGGTGCGATGCGGAAGATCTCCTGTCGCATGATCGTGAGGGCTTCCTCGTGCGTCAGTGGTTTCATAGTTCCTCCGGTTGCTGGAGCAGCCGCTCGACCGCCGCGAGGTAGCGGGCTCCGGTGGCCCCGTCGCTCGCCCGATGGTCCCCCGCGAGCGTGGCGACGACCGTCGGCCGGATTCCCAGGAGTCCGTCCACCGCGCACGGCCGCTCCTGGACCGTGCCGAATCCGACGAGGGCCACCTGCGGTGGATAGATCACGCCGTAGACCGTGTCCGCTCCGCGGTCACCGATGCTGGTCACCGTGATGGTGGGTTCGCCCATTTCGGAGCTCTTGAGGCGCCCTGCGCGGACTCGATTCGCAAGGTCCTTCAGGCGGGCCATGAGCTGCGGGAGTGTGTCCTCGTCCGCGTCACGGAGAACGGGGGCGACCAGACCGCCACCGCGCAGGGCGATCGCGACACCGAGACGCACCGTTCCGGCGGGGTGGAAGCGGCCGTCCGTCCAGTGTCCGTTCGTCTCGGGCACTTCGCGTGCGGCCCGTGCCGCGGCCTTGAGCAGCAGGCATGCGGGAAGCAGCCGCTGGGAGACGGGCCGGTCACGGTTGTACGCGTTCATCCAGGTCATGGCGCGGGTGAGGTCGACGGTCCGGGAGAGGTAGTAGTGCGGGATCTCGCGTTGTGAGCGGGCCATGAGGGCGGCGATGGCCGAGCGCATCGCTTCCCGGCGCTGGCCCCGTCCTCCGGGTCCGCCGGTCGCAGGTCCACTCGTCGCCCGGTGCGGCGCTGCGGTGACCGCCTTCGGCACGTGGCCGGCGGCCACTCTCCGCCCGTCCGGTGCCGGGTGGGCAGCGGCCCAGCCTCGTACGTCGTCGACGCGTACCGCGCCCGCGTCTCCCGTACCGGTCACGGCGGCCAGGTCGATACCCGCCTCGGAGGCGAGACGGCGGGCCATGGGGGTGGCACGGATCCGTACCGGGGGCGCCGCGGCCCGTTCCACGTCGTGGCGGGTGACGCGTCCGCCACGGCCGGTGCCGCGGACTGTGGCGAGGTCGACGTGCTTGTCCTGGGCGAGGTGGCGTACGAGAGGGGACGTCACCGTGTCGCCGGGCGGTATGACGGGCTTCACCGTGTCCGCCGCAACAGGAGGCTCGGGCGAGGCAGTGGACTCGCCGGACCGGGAGGCCGCACGCTCGTCGGCCACTGACCGAACCGCCCCGGCTTCCACCTCGCTGGTGATCCGGGCGAGGGGCGCACCGACCGGCAGCACCGTTCCCGGATCGGCGAGGAGTGCGGTGACCACGCCGCTCTCGAAGCATTCCACCTCGATGTCGGACTTCGCGGTTTCGATCACGGCCACCGGGTCGCCCTTGCTGACGTGGTCCCCCGGGTGCACGAGCCATTCGGTCAGGGTGCCCTGTTCCATGTCGGCACCCAGCGCGGGCATGCGGAACTCACCCATTGCGGCCCACCGTCCTCAGTGCCGCCCGCACGATGCTGCCTGTGCTCGGCAGGGCCGCTTCCTCCATGTGGCGCGCGTAGGGAATCGGCACTTCGGCACTGCAGACCCGCTCGACCGGGGCATCGAGCTCGTAGAAGGCCTGCTCGCAGATGCGGGCGGAGATCTCGGCGGCCAGGCTTCCGGTCCGCCACCCCTCGTCGATGACGACGACGTGGTTGGTGTGGTGGACGGACGCCATGATCGTGGCGTCGTCCAGTGGGCGCAACGACCTGAGATCGATGACCTCGGCGGACACCCGGTCCGCCGCCAGCCGGTCCGCGGCGGCCAGTGCCTTCGGCAGCGATCCGCCGTAGGTGATGAGGCTGACGTCGTTGCCCTGTCGTCGTACGGCCGCCGAGGAGATGTCCGCTCGACGGTCGTGGGTCGCGGACAGGTCACTGCTGGTGTTGTAGAGGGAGCCGTGTTCGAAGATGACTACCGGGTCCGGGTCGGCGAGGGCGGGCGCGAGCATGTCCCGTGCATCCGCCGGCGTGGCGGGTGCCAGTACGCGGATGCCGGGTATGTGCGCGTACCAGCCCTCCAGGCTGTGGGAGTGCTGGGCGGCGAGCTGTCGTCCGGCGCCCGTGGTCATGCGGAGGACGATCGGTACCGACACCTGGCCGCCGGACATGTGGAGCAGGGTGGCGGCGTTGTTGAGGATCTGGTCGAGTGCGAGAAGGCTGAAGTTGACCGTCATCACCTCGACGACCGGCCGGAGGCCGGCGATGGCCGCCCCGATGCCGGCCCCGACGAAGGCCGCCTCCGAGAGTGGTGTGTCGCGGATCCGCTCGGGACCGAATTCCTCCAGGAGCCCCAGGCTGACACCGAAGGCACCGCCGTACTTGCCGACGTCCTCGCCCATGAGGAAGACACGGTCGTCGGCCGTCAGCGCCTCACGAATCGCGTCGCGCAACGCCTCCCGGTAGGTCGTCCCCGTGCTCCGCGTGCTGTTGGTACCCGTTGTCGTCCCCATGACGTGCCACCTGGCTCTCGGAATGGACGAACCGCTGGAGATCGGCCGCCGGTTCGAGCAGGGCTTCCTCGGCGAACGCCTCCGCCCGCCCGACTGCTTCGGCAGCGCCCCGCTCCATTTCCGCGTACGCCTCATCGTCCAGTTCGCCCTGCGTCCGCATCAGCGTGCCGAGCACGGTGAGGGGGTCGCGGGCGCGCCACCGTTCGATCTCTGCCTTGTCGCGGTAGCGGTCGGGGTCGTACATGGAGTGGGCGCGGAAGCGGTACGTGCGCAGCTCCAGGAAGTGCGGGCCGTGTCCCGCCCGGATGCCGTCCACCGCACGGCGGGCGGCCTGCTCGACGGCCAGTACGTCCATGCCGTCCACGGCCCAGGCCGGCATGCCGTACGAGGACGCGCGCATCGCCAGGTCGATCTGTGCGTGTTCGGCCGTCAGCGGTGTGCCCATGGCGTAGAGGTTGTTCTCGCAGGCGAGCAGCAGTGGCAAGTTCCACAGCGCCGCGAGATTGGCGGTCTCGTGAAACTCCCCCTCGGCGAAGGCGCCGTCACCGAAGAAGCAGCAGACGACGTTCGTGGTGTCGCGCATCTTCTCGGCGAGCGAGAGCCCCGCGGCCACCGGAAGCCCGCCGCCGACGATGGCGTTGCCTCCATAGAAGCGGCGTTCGGCGTCGAAGAGGTGCATGGAGCCGCCGCGGCCCCGGCTACAGCCACTGACCTTGCCATACATCTCCGCCAGCACGGCCTCGGCTGGAACTCCGCGCGCCAGGGCGTGTCCGTGCTCACGGTATGTGGACACCACGGCGTCCGCCGGTTCCAGCGCCTGCATCACACCGACGGCGACGGCTTCCTCGCCGATGTAGAGGTGGACGAAGCCGCGGATCGCAGAGGCGCTGTAGAGCTCGACGCAACGCTCTTCGAAGCGGCGGATCAGCAGCATCGCGGCAAGCAGCTCGTGCCGGTGTTTGTCCGCGTCCCCTCCGTCGTCCCTGGCGCCGGCCCGAGGCCGGGGCCGCTCCGGCCGGGAACTCCCGACGCCACGGTGCGTGGCCTCGTCTTTCGGGCTCTTCTTGCGCGCGGTACTCATGGCGGCCCTTCCAGTGTGGACACGTCACCTTCTGGCAGGCCGAGTTCACGGGCCCGCAGTACCCGCCGTACGACCTTTCCACTGCGGGTCTTCGGCAGGTTCTGGTCGAACGCGATCTCGCGGGGTGCCACCGCGGGGCCGAGCTTGCGCCGGGTGAAGGCGATCAGCTCGCGCTCCAGCTCCTTCCCCGGTTCCCGTCCCGCCCGAAGCGACACAAATGCCTTCACGACCGCGCCCGCGGTGTCGTCGGGACGTCCGATCACACCCGCCTCGGCGACCGCCGGATGCTCCAGCAACGCACTCTCCACCTCGAACGGGCTGATGAGGTGCCCGGCGGACTTGATGACGTCATCGGCCCGTCCGACGAACCAGTAGTAGCCGTCGGCGTCCCGGCGGACCACATCGCCAGTGAGGTACCAGCCGTCCGCGAAGCTCCCGGCGTACCGCCCCTCATCGTGCAAGTAGCCCCGGAACATCGACGGCCAGCCGGGCCGAAGGGCGAGTTCACCGGCCACGTCGGGCCGATCCACCTCCCGGACGTGCCCCGCGCGGCGCAGAGCGCGCCCGTCGGGACCACGCGCCAGGACGGTGGCGTGCATGCCGGGCAACGGCCGGCCCATCGATCCCGGCCTGATGTCGCCGCCGATGAGGTTGGCGATGACGATGCAACCGGTCTCGGTCTGCCACCAGTTGTCGTGCACCGGCAGACCCAGTACATCGCTCCCCCACCGCACAGCCTCGGGGTTGAGCGGTTCACCGACGGAGGCGATGAAGCGGAGGGCGGAGAGGTCGTAGGAACGGGGCAGGTCGTACGGGCCCTCGCGCGGTGTGGCGCGCATCAGCATGCGCAGCGCGGTGGGTGCGGTGTACCAGACGGTGACGCGTTCGTCGGCGAGGATCCGATACCAGCGGCGTGCGTCAAAATCGCCCTCGTCCACGACGACGGTCACGCCGTGGGTGAGCGGGGCGATGACGCCGTACGACATGCCGGTGACCCAGCCGGGGTCGGCGGTGCACCAGAACACGTCGTCGCGGTGCAGGTCGAGTGCGTAGGCCGCCGTGACGTGGTGGGCCACCACCGCTTCGTGGACGTGTATCGCACCTTTGGGTGTGCCGGTGGTGCCGCTGGTGAAGTGCAGCAGCGCCATGTCGTCCGGTGCGGTGTGCGGCACGGTGAAGTTCTCCGGTGCCGCCGCGACTACCTCGTCGAAGCGGCGGGTCCCGGGCAGTTCGTGCTCTCGTGGGCCGACGATCAGTACGTGTTCCAGCTCGGGAAGTGACGCACGGGCCGGAGCAACCTTGCGCAGGTACAGCTGCTCGGTCGTGACGAGTACACGGGCGTTGCCGAGGCGCATGCGCTGCTGTACCGGGTCCGGGCCGAACGCGGAGAACAGTGGACAGAGCACAGCGGCGCACTTGAGCGTACCGAGGACGGTGGTGAACAGCTCCGGGCAGCGGCCGAGCAGCGTGAAGACCCGGTCGCCACGGGTTACGCCCAGCGAGCGCAGGGCTGCCGCGAACCGGTTGCTGGCGAGAGCGAGTTCGGCGTAGCTGGTGGTGTGCGTCGTTCCGTCCCGGCGCACACAGCGGAGGGCTGTGTGCTTGCCCCAGCCCTCGGTGACATGCCGGTCCACCGCCTCGTAGGCCATGTTGAGGCCGCCGTCGGGCAGCCCCGCCAACTGCTCACGTACCGTACGCCAGCTGAAGTGCGCGCAGGTGGCGTCGTAGTCGGTGAGGTTCGGCCTGACCCGAGGCCGGGTGGCCTTGGGGATCGTCTGCCCCGCCATGCGCGTTCTCGCTTCCGCAGTCCCGGTCGCTCGTACGGGATTACTCGTTACCTCGGCACAAGCATGGCGGGTCTCTTCGGGGTCGCGTAGGGGCCGGTCGTCCCCTGCCGCGGTCCATACGGCCGTCCTGGTACGGGTGGTGCGTGCCCGTAGGGCCGTTCGGCACTGTCCGCTTCCCCTCGGGCGGTGCGAGGCTGTGCTCACGGCACTACGGGCGGGCACACCCGGCCCGCCTGTCGGCAGAGCAGGAGGAGGGTGCCATGACCACGGCACGGGACATCATGCACCAGGGTGCCGAGTGCGTCGGTGAGCAGGAAACACTGGTGAACGTGGCCAAGCGGATGACGCGGCACGACATCGGCTCGATGCTGGTCTGTGATGCCGACCAGCGGATGCGCGGCATCATCACGGACCGGGACATCGTGGTCAAGTGTCTGGCGCAGGGACATGACCCGCAGAGCATGACGGCCGGTGAGCTCGCACAGGGCAGCCCGGTCTCTGTCGCACCCGACGCCGACGTGCGGCACGTGCTCCAGACCATGGAGGACAACCTCATCCGCAGGCTGCCCGTTGTGGAGAACGACCGGCCGGTCGGCGTCATCAGCGAAGCCGACCTCGCCCGCCATGTCAGCGAGGCCCAGGTGGGTCACTTCGTCGAGGTGATCGCTGCGGCGAGGTGACGCGGACGACCCGGTCAGGCGACATGCGGCGGACGACGGCTCGATGACCGCCGTCCGCCGCACTGCGTGGGAGTCCCGTCGAACGGGGCCTCCGGCCGGGCCGGCCGGTCCCCCGGCCGGGGCATCCGGCACCTGTCGGCGACGGCTCGGCGGAGAAATGCTGAGGGTGGGTCGGCGTGGTGGCTCATGGCCGGCGGTCACCACGTCGGCAACCGCCTCACCGCCACCGCCGGCCAGGCAGGAGGAGGAGCCATGGAGATCCGGTACGCGATGTCCTCACCGGCCGTCGCCGTTCCGGTGATGGCCTCGGTCCAGGACGTGGCGAGGCAGATGCAGTACGCGTCGGTCGGCGCCGTGTTCGTCGTGGACGACGACAACCGGCTCCTGGGCGTGGTGACCGACCGGGATCTGGTGCTCCGGGTCCTGGCGCCGGGACTCTCGGCTCAGGAACGCATCGAATCGGTGATGACCAGGGATCCCGTCAGTGTCACCCCTGCCGACGACATCACGACCGTCCACCACGCCATGCGACGCCACGGCATACGCCGGGTCCCCGTCGTGTACGAGGGCCGGCTGGTGGGCGTCGTCACCTTCGAGGACCTCTTCTGGCTCGCGACGCAGGGAGGACTGACAGCGCAAGGGCTGGACGACCTCCGGGAGGTGGTGGACGTGGCACGCGAACCGGCCTTCCCTTACCGTGCTGCCTGACGGCCGGGCGAGGTACGGGGAAGGTCCCGGAGGCCTCACACCGGGCTCGCTGAGCCCCGTCGTTTCGTGAGCCACGCGCCGCCTGTCCGCACCACCTCTTCCACCAGGAGCACCGCGCTCGCGGCGGCCGCGCAGAGAGCCCACTGTCCGGCGGTCAGCGGGACGGTGTCGAAGACGGTCCGCAACCACGGCGCTTCCACGGCGGCCACCTGGATGACGACGACCGCCGCCAGGCACAGCCACAAGGTCCGGTTCCGCAGTTGGTGGCGCCCGAAGACGGAGGTACGTTCCGACCTCGCGTTGAAGACGTTGGCGACCTGGTACAGCACGAAGGTGGTGAACGCCATGGTCAGGGCGGCCTCCTCCGGGATGTACCGGAGAGCCGCGGCCAGCACCACGATGGTGCCCACGGACATCACCACACCGGCCCGCACGATCGCGGTGAGCCTGCCAAAGTCCAGTATCCGCTCATCCGGCGGCCGGGGAGCACGGCGCATCACATCGCTGCCTGCGGGATCGACGCCCAGGGCCATAGCGGGCGGACCGTCCATGATGATGTTGATCCACAGGAGCTGGACGGCGGTCAGCGGAGCGGGCAGCCCGATCGCCGAAGCGGCCATCAAGGTCAGGATGGCGCCGACATTCGTGGACAGCTGGAAGCGGACGAACTTCACGATGTTGTCGTAGATCGCGCGCCCTTCGCGCACGGCCCGCACGATGGTGGAGAAGTCGTCGTCGGCCAGCACCATGTCGGCCGCTTCCTTGGCCACATCGGTACCACTGCGCCCCATCGCCACGCCGATGTGCGCGGCGCGCAGGGCCGCGGCGTCGTTCACTCCGTCCCCGGTCATGGCGACGATGTGACCCGCGGCCGACAGCGCCTGGACGATCGAGACCTTGTGGTCGGGGGCGACGCGGGCGAAGACACCGATACGGTCGACGCGGGCGGCGAGTTCTTCCGCGGACAGCCGGTCCAGTTCCGCGCCGGTCACGACGTCACCCCGGATACCCACTTCCCGGGCGATGGCGTTCGCGGTGCCGGCGTGGTCCCCCGTGATCATTTTGACGGCCACACCGGCGGACCGACACAGGTCCACGGCGCCCCGTGCCTGCGGCCGCGGCGGGTCGGTGATGCCGGCGAACGACACCAAGGTCAGCGCCCCGCTCCCGAGCACATCGGCCGGAGGACTCCGCACCACCGCTGTGGCCGCTCCCATGACCCGCAGGCCGGTACTGCCGAGTTCCGACAATACCGACTCGATCTCGGTTCGCCGCCCACTGTCCAACGGTGCCGGCCCCGCCTCGGCCAGGACGGTGTCACACCGTGGGAGCAGCACGTCCATCGCGCCTTTGATGTGCACGCGCGTCCGGCCGCCGTCCTCCTGATGGTACGTGGCCATGTACTTCGCGGCTGGATCGAACGGCACCTCACCGGTACGGGGCGCCTGCGCCCGGAGCCGATCGGTGTCGAGTCCGAGCCGGGCCGCCAGCACCAGCAGGGCGCCTTCGGTCGGGTCCCCGACGATGCCGTCGTCGGTCAGACGGGCGTCGTTGCACAGGACGAAGGGGCGGACCGCTTCGTGCAGCAGGCCCGGTACTCGCTCATCCGTCCCACCCCACGCCGCATGGTCGGTCCGGCTCCCCTCCCCCGGCACCTGGTGGAGGCGTCCCGCGAACCACAGGCAGCGGGCGGTCATCCGGTTGAGCGTCAGGGTGCCCGTCTTGTCGCTGCACACCACCGTTGCCGAGCCCAGTGCCTCCACCGCGGCAAGCTTCTTCACGATCGCGCCGCGCCGCGCCATCCGGTAGACCCCCAGTGCCAGGGTCAGCGCCAAGACGGCGGGCAGCCCCTCGGGGATCGCTGCGACGGCCAGCGCGACGGCACGCAGCGCGATGTCCGGCAGTGCCGCGCCGCGTACGAGGGCGACGACCGCATAGAGGGCTACGGCAGCGCCGCTCACCAGGGCCAGCCTCCGCCCCAGGCTGTCCAGCTGGTCCTCCAGCGGGCTACGCGGCTCCGCCCCGGTGCGCAACGCTTCAGCGATCGCACCTATCTCGGTGTGCATGCCGGTGCCGGTGACGATCATCTCGGCACGGCCGCGCGTCAGCACGGTGTTCATGAACAGTGCACTGGTGCGTTCGGCCAGTGGGGCAGTGACCCCTGCCACCGGCTGCTCCGTCTTGACGACCGGTTGGGATTCGCCCGTCAGGGCCGCTTCGCCGGCCTCGGCCGACCGTGCGACCGACACTCGGCCATCAGCGGGCACGCGGTCGCCGGCTTCGAGCAGCACAATGTCACCGGGCACCAGTGAGGCGGCGGGGACCCTGCGTTCGGCCCCGTCGCGGCGGACCCTGGCGGTGGAGGTCAGCATGCGCCGCAGCGCGTCCAGGCTCTGCTCGGCGCGGTGCTCCTGCCAGTAGCCGATGAACGCATTGATCAACAGCACCGACGCGATCACCGCGGCGTCCTTGACCTCGCCGATCACTCCGGCCAGCACCGCCGCGCCGAACAGGATGCCGATGAGCCAGTTGCGGAACTGGTCCAGCAGCTTCCGCCACTCCGGGCGGCGGGCCCGCTCGGCCAGCTCGTTCGGTCCGTGTGCCGCCAGCCTGCGGTGGGCTTCCGCAGCGCTGAGACCGAGTTCCGGATCGACGCCGAGCAGTGCCGCGACCTCGCCGCTCTCGCGATGATGCACATCGTTCACGGCGTACGGCCCCGTTTCCTCCACCGGAGCTTTGATCGGCTCGGTTCCGGCCATGACACTGCCCTCCTGTCCACGCTGCCAGGCTCGATGGGCCCGTGCCGCGGCGCCGAGGGGCCGTGCGGCCTCGGCCCGGGACCACCCGGCCCTGTGCTCCCTCGCACGTCATCGGCACAGTGAAAACAGAAGGGTGAACGCCGTCCGCCGTTCACCCCGGTGTCTCCCGGAGGTGTGCCATGACCGGCCGTATCGTTGTCGGACTGGACGGTTCACCGCAGAGCTTCGCCGCCGCTCGCTGGGCAGCGCGTGAAGCGCTGCACCGCGGCCGGCCGTTGCTGCTCCTCCACTCATGGCTCTCCCAGCCGCTCAATGTGCCGATCGCTCAAGAAGCCGGTAACAAACGGCGCTACGGACGCGAGGTTCTGGAGGCTGCGCGGACCGAACTGTCCGAGCAGTTCCCGGCTCTCTCGATGTCGCTCGAATTGACGGCCGAACTCGCGGGAAAGGCGCTGGTGGGCCATGCCAAGAGTGCCTCCCTGGTAGTCATCGGCTCGCACGGACGCGGTGCCCTCGCCGGGGCCCTGCTCGGCTCCACCGGCCTGCATGTGCTGGGCACTGCCGAGTGTCCGGTGGTTATGGTGCGTGCCGGCCATGACCGAGCGTCCGGAGCCGGGACGGGGCCGTCCGAGATTGTCGTGGGCATCGGCACCTGCGCCGACGACGGTGCCACCGGCTCCCTCCTGGAGTTCGCCTTCACGGCCGCAGAGGCCAGTGGTGCTCCCGTACGTGCCGTCCGAGTGTGCACTCTTCCAGAACATGTGCGCTACAGGGTGGTACCGGGCCGGCAGGACGACAACGCCGGCGTGCGGACACACGAGCACGAGCGCCTGGTCGGCCATGAACGCAGGCTGCTGGCCGTCCTGTTGGCTCCCTGGCAGGAGAAGTTCCCCGCTGTGGCGGCGACAGCCCAGGTCGCCACGGGGACGGCAGGGCATGTTCTGCTGAGCGCCGCTTCTCGCGCGCGGTTGCTGGTCGTCGGGCGCAGGATGCAGCGATCGCCACTGGCCTGGAAGCTGGGGCCGGTCGCCCATGCCGCACTGCACCACGCGAACTGTCCTGTCGCCGTGGTTCCTCACACGTGAGCATGAGGAAGTCACACGTAAGGAGTGAAGGAGGCTGGGCAGCGCTTCCGGACGTCGCTCGTTGTGCAGGCGATCCGGTACACCGGCCGGCTCGGTGCACCGACTCGTGGGATCAGGCCGACCGGAGATGGTCTACCACCTCGGTGACTCCGTCCATCGCGGACACCGCCCCGGTCAGTTGCGGTATCAACGCCACGTCCAGCTTCCCGGTCAGTGTGACCGTGCCGTTCACCACTTCCACATGGACCGCATCCGGGTGGCCGGGGCAGAACCTCGCCTCAAGACACTCCCTGATCCGCACCAGGACGTCGGCGTCGTCCCGGACCAAAGCGCGCAACAGGTCGCCACGGCTCACCACGCCCGCCAGCCGCCCCTTGTGGTCCGTGACGAACAGCTGCCTGACTCGGGACCGCGCGGCCGCGCGGGCGGCTTCGATCAGCGGTGTGGTGACGTGGACCTCGACCGCGGGTGCGGTCATCAAAGTTGCCGCGGTCTCCGCGAGACGCCGTTGGTCCCGGTGGCGGAACAACCGGCCGAACATGCCCGGTCCGCGGGGCGCGGCCAGGGATGCCGCGTGGGCGAGCAAGTCGGACTCGGAGACCACCCCGATGACACGTCCGGCATCGTCGAGGACCGGGACGGCCCCGAGCGCGGCTGCCGCGAGGGTGCGCGCGATGTTCAGGAACGGTGTCCCGCAAGTGACGCCGGTGGTGCAGGGACTCATGATGTCCCGGACCCGTAGGTCTGCTGCGGTCTCCGCGGTCCTGCCGGGAAGCGGGGCCTCGCCGGACGCGCGAACCGGTGGACCCGGGACCTCTGTCGCGGCTGAGCGCCGTGACGAGTCGCTGGCGAGCGCCGACAGGTACCGCACCATGAGGTCCTGCCGACGGGTATGTACCGGATGCGGGGGACTCTTCGGCAGAGCCCGACGGGCTTCCGCCGAAGCGGCGCCGTGTTCCCGTTCCTCATGTCCGCCCATGTCGTCCTCCTGGCGTCCGTCGTGTGCGCACGGTGCGACGCCGGTCCGGCGGGTGGCCTGCTGAGTACTGGCCTACTGAGTACGAGCCCGGTGCACGGGCGGTGCATCGGCGGGCCTCCTGCCCGTGCACCGGAGTGCCTCACGAGGTGACGGCCTCGACCGGCACGGTCCTGCCCGCCGGCTTCTTGGCGCCGCTGAGCGGGACCGTCACGGTGAGGATGCCGTTCTTGTACTCGGCCTTCGCCTCGTCCTCACGTGCACCGGCGGGCAGCCGTACGGACCGCGCGAACGAGCCGTAGCGGAACTCGCTGTGGTGCCCGTGCTCGGTCTCTTCACTACGCTCGGCACGCAGACTCAGCACCCCTTGCGCGATGTGGATTTCCACGTTCTTGCCGGGGTCCAGCCCCGGGAGCTCTGCCCGGAGACGGTACGCGTCGTCGGTGAGTTCTTCCTCGATCCGGATGCCGTGCGTTCCGGCCAGTCCCCGCCACATCGGGAATCCGGCGAGGCTCGACTCGGCCCAGTCGAACACGTCAGGCAGCACCTGCGGTCGCCATTCGAGCGTCATTGCATCCTCCCTACTCAGAATCCCCGAGGCCCAGTCAGCCAGACCGCGGCCCCGAGCACCATGGGCCGGGCGGCCTCTTCAGGGAGCCGAACGGTCCCGGTCGGCCCGGCTCCGGATGCCCACTCTCACCTGCGCATACGGGAACGGGGCCGACCGGCGGGCACAGGGCCATCAGGCCCCTTACGGCGGAGTGGCTTCCGTGGTGGGGTGGAAGTGGGCACCGGGGAGGTCGCCGGGCGGGTGAAGCGGAGGGAAACCGCGCACCAGGCAATCAGGACCCACGAGAAGTGGGTGCTCCCCGGTGTTCCGTGTTCCGGGAGCGCCGCCGGGTTCCGGCTTCCGGGACCATCTGCTGCGAGGGGGCCGACGTGACGCGGCACGGGTCCGAACCAGTTCTCTTCGTCGCCACCGTGCTGACCCTGGCCGCCGGCGGCCTGGCGCAGTTACTGGGTGCACCGGCCACAGCTCAGCTGTGCTGGGCACTGGCCGCGGTGGTCGCCGTGGTTCCGGCGTCGGTGTGGATGCTGAAGGCCCTTCGGCAAGGCCGCGCGGGGGTGGACCTCATCGCCGTACTGGCGCTGGTGGGCACGCTTGCCGTGCGCGAGTACCTGGCCGGGGCGCTGATCGCGTTGATGCTTGCCACGGGCCGGTGGCTGGACAGGGCCGCGGCACGACGGGCCGCACGTGATCTCCGGTCGTTGCTGGAACGGGCCCCGCGCTCGGCTCGCCGCCGGACGGGATCCGACGTCCGCTCCATCCCGGTGGCCGAGGTCGCCGTGGGAGATCTGCTGGTCGTCGGCCCCGGTGACGCGGTCCCGGTGGACGGCCGGGTCGTGAACGGTACGGCAGTCCTGGACGAAGCAGTGCTCACCGGGGAATCCCGCCAGGTGGAGCGGCCTCCGGGCGATCCCGTCCGGAGCGGTGTGGTGAACGCCGGCGGCGCGTTCGACATGCGGGCCACGGCGACCGAACAGGACAGTACGTACGCGGGCATCGTCCGGCTGGCCAGGGAAGCAGGGGCCGAGTCCGCCCCTGTGGTCCGGCTCGCCGACCGCTACGCGGCCTGGTTCCTGCCGTTGTCCGTCGGTGTGGCCGGAGCGGCCTGGCTGGTCAGTGGCTCGATGGTGCGGGCCGTTGCGGTCCTGGTGGTCGCCACGCCGTGCCCCCTGCTGCTGGCGGCACCGGTAGCGGTCGTCTCCGGGCTGTCGCAAGCGGCCCGCCGTGGCGTCATCGTGCGCGAGGGCGCCGGCCTGGAGAACCTCGGGCTGGCGAGGACGGTACTGCTGGACAAGACCGGGACGCTGACGGCGGGGCGCCCGCGGGTCGTCGAGGTGGCGGCCGCACCGGGAGGACAGGCGGTCGAGGTCCTCCGGCTGGCCGCGTCCTTGGACCGCTTCTCCTCTCATGTACTGGCCCGCGCGTTGACTGAACAGGCCGAGCACCGCGGGCTGAAGCTGTCCGTACCCGAGGCGGTGACGGAGGAGCCGGGAGTCGGGGCCACCGGCCTCGTCGACGGCCGACCGGCCTCGGTGGGACGCCTTCCCGACACCGTCCCGCTGCCCGCGTGGGCCGCTACCGTGGCCGACCGCGCGGCCCTCGATGGCGCCACTCTCTCCTGGCTGACCCTCGACGGTGCCCTCGCCGGCGCCGTCCTGCTCCGCGATCCGCTGCGCCACGACGCCGCCCGGACGCTGCGGAGGCTGCGCGCGGCAGGCATCGAGCGACTGGTGATGCTCACCGGTGACCGGGCCGAGTCCGCCGGGGAGGTGGCGGCCGTTCTCGGTCTGGACGACGTGCGCGCGGAGCAGACGCCCGCGGACAAGGTCGCCACGGTCCGTGCCGAGTGCGACCGGGCGGTCACGGTCATGGTGGGGGACGGCGTGAACGACGCTCCGGCACTGGCCGCCGCCGACATCGGTGTGGCCATGGGCGCCCGCGGGTCCGGTGCCTCGTGCGAGGCAGCCGACGTCGTGCTGACGACCGACCGGGTGGACCGGCTGGCGGATGCCGTCATGATCGCCGTGCGGTCGCGGCGAATCGCCGTGCAGAGCGCACTCGGCGGCATGGCGATGTCCGTGACGGCCATGGCCGTGGCCGCGTTCGGCCTCATTCCCCCCACGGCCGGCGCCCTCCTCCAGGAAGGCATCGACGTGGCCGTCATCCTGAACGCCCTGCGCGCGCTGCGCCCGGATTCGGCCGCCCGGCCGCTCATCGATCCCACCACCGAGCAGCTCATCCAGCGTTTCGCCGCCGAGCACGATGCCCTGCGCGGCGTCCTGGACACCGTACGGGACGCCGCGGACCAGCTGGGCCGCGGCGCCTCGCCTGATGCGCTGGGCGCTGTCCGGGTGGCCCACCGCCTGATGAGCGAGCGCCTGCTGCCACACGAATACGCCGAGGAACACCAGCTCTACCCTGCGCTCGCCCCGGCCCTCGGCGGGCCCGAGGCCACCACAGCAATGAGCAGAGCCCACACCGAGATCGATCGCCTCGCGCGCCGTATCGCCACCCATCTGCGGCTGGCCGAGGAAACCGGCTCGCTCCGGCCCGGGCAGCTCGACGACCTCCGTGCTTCTCTCTACGGTCTGCACACCGTCCTCTGCCTGCACTTCCTCCAGGAAGAGGAGAGCTACTTCTCCCTCGCTTCTGACAAGTGACCGACACCATTGCGCCCAACCGGCTCCCAGGTGTGGCCTTTTCGGCCCTATCTCCGTCAAGGCACCGCTCCTAACTTGACCGGGAGGGGTGCCGCACCGCGTGAGGAGTGACGGCCATGGCAGGCTTCCGCGACTTCCTGGCCCGCTTCCGCCCTGCCGGGGCCCCGGGCGCAGCCGGTGTCGTAGGCGTCCCGGCCGACCGCTCCGACCGGATCGCCGCCGAAGCCGAACCGTCACTCGCCCTCATGCAGCGGGTCGAGACGGAAGCGGCGAGCTTACGTGAGCAGGCTTCCCGGGAGGCCGCACGCCGCCGCGCGGACGCTGCGCACCGGGCAGCGGAGATCGTGTCGCGCGCACGGGAGGAAGCTCATGCCGTACGTGCGCACACCGCCGAGCGAATGAACGCGGAGACCGCTGCCGAGATCGCCCGGTGCGAGGCCGAGGGGAAGCTCGCGGTGGAGGAGCTGCGGCAGCGCGCACAGGAACGGACACCCGCTCTCGTGGCGCGCATCGTGGCCCAGGCAGCGGACGAACTCGCCTCGTTCGGAGATCACACGTCCCAGCGCCGTGACGGAACCGGGTAGGTGCGGACGTGGGCGCCGGGTGGGCAGCGGGAGCGACACGAGCACGTGTCATGGCGGCGGGCCGGGTGGGGCTCACCGGCGCCCAAGAGCTGGCCTCCGCACCATCGCTGGGTGACGCCCTGCGGGAACTCGGCGACACACCGTACCGGCGTGGTGTCGAGGTCGGCAGCACGTTGGCGGAGGCGCAACGTGGTGTCTCTGCCGCCTCGTTGTGGCAGTTGCGCGTCCTGGCGGGTTGGCAGCCCCGGGCCGGCGCGAGCGCGCTGCGGCTGTTGTGCGCGCAGTACGAGATCGCCAACGCGGAGCAACACCTCAGGGAGCTCGCCGGGGCACCACCGGAACGGCCTTACCGGCTCGGCGCGCTCGCGACCGCCTGGCCCCGGCTGTCACGGGCCTCCTCCCCCACTGCCCTGCGGGCCGTGCTGGCGACCACCGTGTGGGGCGACCCGGGAGCCGACACCCCCGCGGCCATCGGCCTGGAAATGCGGCTCTCGCTGGCCGCACGTACGGCGGCGAACCTCCCCCAGGCCGTACGGGAAGCGGCGGGCGAAGCGGCGCTGCTGGTGGCCCGTGAGGTGTTCGTCGCCGGCCGCCCCCTGGAGGGCACGGCGGTGCGGCACGCGGCACGTGTGCTCGGCCACCATTCCGTACACGCGGCTTCGTACCGAGAGTTCCGCTCCCACCTCCCCGCCACGGCGCGATGGGCCGTGGACGGCGTCGAGGAGGTGGCCGACCTGTGGCGGGCCGAGGCAGGCCGACAGGTGCGTGCCGAGCAGCACGGTGCGGAGTTGCTGCACGGTGCCGGGTTGGACATCGGGCCGGTGGTGGGGGCCGCGCTGGTGCTGTCCGTCGACGCGTGGCGGATCCGGGCCGCCCTGGAGTCAGCTGCGCGAGGGGGCGCGGGGCGAGAGGTTTTCGATGCGCTCATGGGCTGAGTTTCCGGCGCCGGCCCGCATGTGGCGGGTGGCCGTAGTGGCGCCCCGTTCCCAGGTGCGTGGCGTCCTCGTGCGCCTGGCCGACGCCGGTTGTGTCGAACCCGACCGGCCGGAGGGCACCGGCCACGGTGTCCTCGGCCCCGCCGGGCGCCGGTTACGCCGGCTCCGCTCCGACACCGCCGGTCCGGCTCTTACCGCGACCGCGCTCGACCTCGATGTGCTGGAGCACGCCGGCCGCTTCGACCTGTTGGCGGGCGAGGCCGAGCTGGAGGAGCGCCGTGCGGAGATGGTCGAACGCGGTCCAGTCGTGGCGCTGGTCGGCTGGTGTCCGGCGGCGGACGTTCCCGGACTGTCCGCGTGCCTGGCGGGCGTGGGCGGTGCCGTGGTGCCGTTGCGCAGGCCGACGGACGTGGAGGCACCGACACTGCTCCGCGCGGGCGGTGCGGTACACCGGTCCTTCGCGCCCCTGGTCCGCACCTACGGGACGGTCCCCTACGACGACGTGGACCCCGCCGTCCCCACGGGGATCGCCTACGTCGTCATGTTCGGCCTCATGTTCGGCGATGCCGGGCACGGCACGCTGTTGCTGCTCGCGGCGCTGTTGCTGCGCCTCGGCCGGCCGCGGAGGGTGGCACCACTGCGCTCCCTGTGGCCGTTCGTGGCCGGTGCCGGGCTCGCGAGCACGCTGGCCGGTGTGGCGTACGGCGAATTTTTTGGGCCCACGGGGGTGCTGCCGGTCCTCTGGTTGTCCCCCTTGGAGGACGCGATGACGCTGCTCGCCTCCGCGGTCGCCTTCGGGGCTCTGCTGCTGACGGTGGCCTACGGCGTGGGAACGGTGAACCGCTGGCGGGAGAGCGGCCCGGGACGCGCGCTCTACGCGGTCTCCGGCATCGCGGGGGCTGCTTCGTACCTAGGGCTGCTGCTGTGCGCCGCGGGAGTGATGCTCGGCAGCGTTGTCCTTGTTGCGGTCGGTGCCGCTGCGGGGCTCACCGGACTTCTGCTGGCCGGCACCGGACTCTTCACCGCTACGGACGGAGGCACCGGCGGCGTCGTCCAGACGGCTGTGCAGCTCTTCGATATCGTCGTGCGAATATTTTCGAACACCGTCTCCTTCACGCGTATTGCCGCCTTCGGACTCACCCACGCCGCGCTCGGCGCCGTCGTCTGGCAGGGCACGACGGCCCTGGGCGGCCGCGGCGTCCTCGCCACGGCCGCCGCGGTCGTCCTCTTCACCGTCGGCAACGCCCTCGCCTTCGCACTGGAAGGGCTGGTGGCCGGTGTCCAAGCGCTGCGTCTGACGTTCTACGAGCTCTTCTCCCGTGTCTTCGACGTGCAGGGACGGCCCTTCGAACCGTGGCACATCCCCACCCGGGAGTACGACAACCCGCCTTCCGGGAGCACGTCCGCGCTCACCGTTCGGAGGTGACAACGTGACCACATGGCTCCTCGCCCTCCCTGTACTGCTGGTGGTGTGGGCCGCTGCCCGCCGGCTCTCCCGCAGGCACTGCCGAGTCGGCGTGCGCGTGCTGCTCGGTGCGGATGCCGCGCTTCTCGTGGGCGCCCTGGCGCTGTTCCTCGTGGCGTTGACCGGCGACGGCACACCCGCTCATGCGTCTTCGGGCCCGGTGGCCGCAGCCGCCCAGCAGGGCGGTTCCGGTGCGGCCGCGCTGATCGGGGCCGCCATCGCGGTGGCGGGTGCGTCGATCGGTGCCGCCATCGCCGTTGCCTACACCGGGGCGGCGGCCTTGGCCGTGATGAGTGAGCGGCCCGATCTCTTCGGCCGGGCCATGGTCATCGTCGGCCTGGCCGAAGGCATCGCCATCTACGGCTTGGTGGTGGCCGTCATCCTCCTAGGGAAGGCGTGACCGTGTCCCGTATCGCTGCCATCGGTGAGGAGACACGCGTCCAAGGAATGGCTCTGGCGGGTGTCCGAGTTCTCACCGCGGAGACCGCGGACGCGGTGCACGCGGCTTGGCGGAGTCTGCCCGGGGAAGTGGAATTGGTGCTGCTCACACCGGCAGCCGCCGCTGCTCTGGATGGCCTGCTGCCCGTCGCAGAGGTCCCGTTCCGCGTGGTGATGCCGTCATGAGGCAGCCCACACCGGAGCAGGCCGAGGACGCGCTGGCACCCGTGCGGGCCGAGCTTCTCCGCGCGGCGCGCGCGGACGCCGAAGCGGTGCTGGCGGAAGCGGGCCGGGAGGCGGGGAGGCTGCTCGCCGACGCGAGGGACGAGGCGGCCGCGCTTCTTGAGGAGGCCCGCCGGCAGGGCGAGGCGGATGCGGCGGCCGTACGGTCGGCCGAGCGGCTGCGCACCCGCCGCTCCCTTCGCTGCGCCGTACTCGCCGCTCGCCGGGAGGCGTGGGAGGAACTGTGCCGCCAAGTGGTCAGCGGCGTACGGGAACTCCGGCACCGTCGCGAGCACCCGATGGTCCAGTGGCGGTTGGGAGTACATGCCCGCAGTGTGCTGGGTCTGGGCATCCGCATCACGGAGGACCCCGGCGGTGGTGTGATCGGAGAGGCGAGCGGACGCCGCGTCGACTGTACGCTCGATGCCCTGGCCCGGCACCTCGTGGAGCGGAACAGCGCGGAGGTGGAGAGCCTATGGACGCCGTGACGGACGACGGACGAGCCGCCGGCCGGCTGCTGCGCGTGTCGGGCCCTCTGGTCGAGGCCGAGTACGGGGGCGGCATCGCCATGAACGACCTGGTCGCGCTCGGGGACGGGCAGCTCCCCGGTGAGGTGGTGGCCATCGGCAGCGGCAGCTTCACCGCTCAGGCGTACGAGTACACCGGGGGCTTGTCCCCCGGACAGGTGGTACGGCCGCTAGGGCGCCCGCTCTCCGCTCGACTGGGCCCGGGACTCCTCGGAGGGATCTTCGACGGGTTGCTGCGTCCACTGTCCGGCGCGGGGGCACGGCTCCTCCCCGGACCGGTCGAGGGGGGAGGGCCACTCGGGCGGACGGCGGCCACCTGGCGGTTCGTACCGGGGATCCAGGCCGGAGCGCAGGTCGGCCAAGGGGAAAGCCTCGGTGAGCTGGAGGACACGGGACCGGTGCCGCTGCGCGTCCTGGTACCTCCGGGCGTCAGCGGCCGGGTGGAACGCATCGCCCCTGCGGGCCGGTACCGCGAGGACGATTCCCTCGCCGTGGTGGCGGGCACCGAAGTACGGATGGCTGCGAGCTGGCCGGTCCGCACTCCGCGTCCGGTGCGTGAGCGCCTCGTCCTCGACGCACCGTTGCACACCGGACAGCGGGTGATCGACCTGCTCTTCCCCGTCGGGCTCGGCAGCACGGTGGCCGTTCCCGGTGGTTTCGGCACCGGCAAGACGGTCCTGCTGCAGCAGCTGGCGAAGTGGTGCGACGCCGACGTCATCGTCTACGTCGGCTGCGGCGAGCGCGGCAACGAAATGGCGGACGTGCTGGAGGAGTTCGCCTCGCTCACCGACCCGCGTACCGGCGAACCGCTCAGCCGGCGCACGGTGACCGTCGCCAACACCTCCAACATGCCGATGATGGCCCGGGAAGCCGGCATCCACACCGGCGCCACGGTCGCGGAGTACTTCCGCGACATGGGTCTGGACGTGGTCCTGATCGCCGACTCCACCTCACGCTGGGCCGAAGCGCTCCGGGAGTTCGCGTCCCGCACCGGCGCGCTGCCCGCCGAGGAAGGCTATCCGGCGGGCCTCGCCTCGGCGATCGCCGCGTTCTACGAACGCGCGGGAGCCGTCACCACGCTCGGCGGGCGGCATGGGTCGATCACGATGATCGGCGCGGTCTCGCCGCCCGGAGGCGACATGACCGAGCCGGTGACGGCCCACACCCAGCGCTTCGTGCGCTGCCTGTGGACGCTGGACCGCGAACTCGCCTACGCACGTCACTATCCCGCTGTGTCCTGGGCCGGGTCCTTCTCCCGTGATGCCGGTGCGCTCGGTGCGCGGCAGACGGCGGAGGACGCTGCCGCGTGGACCGCTCGTACCGCCGCAATCACCGGACTGCTGGCCGAGGCCGACCGGCTCGCCGATCTCGTCGACCTGGTCGGCATCACCGCCCTGCCCGGCCAGGAGCGGATCAGCGTGCTCGGCGGGCGGCTGGTACGTGAAGGCGTCCTGCAGCAGAGCGCCCTGTCCGCGCACGACGCCCACTGCAGCACCGGCAAGGCCGCGGCGCTGGCGGACGCCGTGCTGGCCGTCGTCGGCCGCTGCCGGGAACTGGTGGCGAACGGGGTGCCCGCGGCCACCGTGGAGGACATCGATTTCGGACCGCTGCTCCGTGCCCGCGAAGCCGCCGGGCCGCAGGACGTCCCGACGGTGGCGCGGCTGCGCGACGAGATGCTGGCCCGGCTCCGGGAGACGTCGTGACCGGCTGGCCCCGCGTCGAGTACAGCGCGGTCAGGGAGCTGCGCGGCCCGCTCGTCGTGCTCGACAGCGTCCAAGGGGTGGGATGGGACGAGTACGTGGTCCTCAGGACCGGCACCGGCGGGCAACGCCACGGAGTCGTCCTCGACGTGGACCGCGGCACCGCCGTCGTACAGGTGCTGGAGGGCACTTCCGGCATGGCACTTGAGGACGTCAGGGCCGCCTTCACCGGTGCCCCCCTGCGCATACCCGTGGGAGACGGCTGGCTGGGACGGACCTGCAACGGCCGCGGAGAACCGCTGGACGGAGGCCCTCCGGTGTTCGGCGCCACCACCTCAGCAGTCACGGGCGACCCGATCAATCCGCTGCGCCGCGAGCCGCCCGCCGACCCCGTGCTGACAGGAGTGAGTGCCGTCGACGCGCTCACGACGCTCGTCCGCGGCCAGAAACTGCCGGTCTTCTCCGTCGCCGGACTGCCGCACCTGGAGCTGGCGGCCCAGATCGCCGCCCAGTCCACTGCCGGCGGCGAACCCTTCTGCGTCGTCTTCGCCGCCATGGGCCTCACCCACGCCGACACCGACTTCGTACGCGACGCGCTGGAGGAACGCGCCGCCAGTGGCGAACTGGTACTGCTGCTCAACGCCGCCGACGACCCGGTGATCGAACGCATTCTCACGCCCCGGATCGCACTGACCGTCGCCGAGCACCTCGCCTTCTCCGGTGGGCGGCATGTCCTCGTGGTGATGACCGACATGACGAGCTATGCCGAGGCGCTGCGCGAAGTGTCCGCGGCGCGCGGAGAGATTCCCGCCCGCCGCGCCTACCCCGGCTATCTCTACAGCGATCTGGCCTCGTTGTACGAGCGCTGCGGGCGGATCGAGGGACTGCCCGGCTCCGTGACCGTGCTGCCGCTGCTGACCATGCCGGCCGGCGACATCACCCACCCCGTGCCGGACCTGACCGGCTACATCACGGAGGGACAGGTCGTGCTCTCCCACGAGACGCACTCCCGGGGGGTGTATCCGCCGGTGGACGCTCTGTCGTCGCTCTCCCGGCTGATGCGCAGGGGCGCGGGACCGGGCCGTACCCGCGAGGACCATCTCGACGTCGCGGCGCAGCTGCTCGCCGCCCTGGCCCGGGCGCGCCAGGTCCGCGAGCTCGCCGATCTGGTGGGGCACGCCGCACTCAGTCCGGCCGACCGGCGCCACCTCGCCTTCGACGAGGCGTTCCTGCGGCGCTTCGTCCATCAGCGCCAGGACGAGGCACGCACGCTGGACGCTACGTTCGACCGGGCCTGGGAGGTGCTGCGGACGCTGTCGCGGAGTCAGCTGGCAATGCTGCCGGAGGCGTTGATGGACACACATGGTGTGCCCCGGGAGGAGTGACCGATGGCCGCGCTGAGGACACCTCCTGGGCGCGCGGGCAGGCTGAGGCTGCGCCACAGCCTGGACGTCGCCGTGCGCGGTGCCGGCCTCCTCGACCGGAAGCTGAGCATCCTGCGGGCCCGGCACGAGGAACTGCTGCGCGTTGAGCAGGAGACCGGAGAAGTGTGGCGGCAGCGGATCGGGCAGGCCGAGACCTGGCTGCTGCGCGGGCTCCTCCTCGGCGGACAGGAGGCGCTCTCGGCAGCCGTCCCGGAAGCCCCCGCCGAGCTCCGGATCACCTGGACCTCGACCATGGGAGTACGCCACCCCGCTTCCGCCGTATGCGTGGTGCCTCCGCTCCAGGACAGCTCCTCCGTTCCCGGCAACACCGCGCTCATCCACGCGCGGGCCGCCTACGCGACAGCTGTGCGCGCCGCCGCCGAGCACGCTGTCGCACGGGCCGCGGCCGAGACCGTCGGCGCCGAGGTACGCGCCACCCGGCAGCGTGTCCGGGCCCTGCGACGCCACTGGATTCCCCGGCTGGAGGCAGCACTGGCCCGTACCGAACTGGCTTTGGAACAGGGGGAGCACGAGGACGCGGTACGACGGCGCTGGTCCGCCGCTGCCGCGCGGACGCCCGGAGAAGGTCGGTGAGGGGCGCCGGGCAGGAGGCGCCACCGCACGGTGGGCATGAGCCGGGCGGCGGTACGGAGACGGCGGTGCCGACACCGGTCCAGACTCTGCACCCGCAGGAAGTCTTCTCCGCGCTCGGCGCTTCACCCCGCGGACTGTCCTCGTCACAAGTGCAGGAGAGACAGCTAAAGTTCGGCAGCAACGAGCTTCCCCGTCCCCGTAGACGGCGCATCTGGCGACGCTTCCTGGCCCAGTTCACCGATCTGTTCGCACTGGTACTGCTCGTCGCGTCGGGCCTGACCTTCCTGGCCTACGCGGTGCAGGAGCCGCGCGAAGCCGGGAACCTACAGCTCGCCGCCGCGATCCTCGGCGTGGTGGTGCTCAACGCGGTGATCGGCTTCGTACAGGAGTACTCCGCCGAACGTACCGCGCAGGCGTTACAGGCCATGGTGCCGCACACCTGCCGGGTACTGCGGGACGGGCAACGCCAGGACGTGCCGACCGGCAGCCTGGTGCCCGGTGACCTCGTCGTGCTCGAAGCGGGGGACGCGGTGTCGGCGGACTGCCGGCTGGTCGAGGCGCACGGCGTCCTGGTGGACAACGCCCCGCTGACCGGTGAGAGCACCGCCGTCGGCCGAGTGGCCGACGCGACCCATGAGGACACGGCGCTGCGGGCACGGAACGGCGTCTTCATGGGTACCACCGTGCTCGCCGGATCCGGCAAGGCCCTGGTCTATGCCACCGGAGCAGCCACCGAGTTCGGCAGGATCTTCCGGCTCGCGGACGAGGTCCCGCAGCAGAGGACTCCGCTGCAGCGCGAGGTGGCCGCGATGGCCCGGCGGGTGGCGGGGCTCGCCCTGACCATCGGTGCCGCCCTGCTCCTCGTCCGCTGGCAGACCGGAGCGCCTCTGGTGCCCACGTTCGTCTTCGCCCTCGGGGTGATGGTCGCCATGGTGCCCGAGGGCCTGCCCGCGACGCTCTCGGTCTCCCTGGCCATCGGCGTACGGCGCATGGCGCGCCGCCAGGTCCTCATCAAGCAGCTGCTCGCCGTGGAGGCTCTCGGGTCCACGACCGTGATCTGTACGGACAAGACCGGAACTCTGACGCAGGCGGAGATGACGGTGACCCGGCTCTGGGCGAACGGGTCGGTGCATCCGGTCACCGGGGTGGGGTACGCGCCTGTCGGGTCGGTGGACGAACCGGAACCGGTTCGGGAACTGCTGCGCGTGGCCGCCCTGTGCTCCAACGCCCGGCTGCTGCCGGCCTCGGACGACGACGGTCCACGTGTGCTCGGGGACACCACGGAAGGCGCCATCCTCGTGGCCGCGGCGAAGGCGGAGATCGACATGGCCACGTCCGCGGCGAGCACCCCGCGGCTCACGGAGTTCCCCTTCGACCCGGTGCGCAAGCTGATGAGCACCGTCCACCAGGACATCGACGGCGGATACCTCGTGCACGCCAAAGGCGCACCGCAGGAGCTGCTGCGCCACTGCACCCACATCGACTGGAAGGGCGGCGACCAGCCGTTGACCAGCCAGTTGGGACAGGCCGTCACCACGGCCGCCGATGCCCTGGCCGCCCAGGGATTGCGGGTCCTGGCCGCTGCCCGGTGCCGGACGGCCACGATGCCGCGCACCCAGGAGGAGGCCGAATCGAAACTGACCTTCCTCGGGCTGATCGGCATGCTCGACCCGCCCCGCGAAGAGGTCTCCCACGCGGTACGCACCTGCCGGAGCGCCGGTATCCGCATCATCATGGTGACCGGTGACCACCCACTGACGGCAGAGGCGATCGCCCGTCGCGTCGGCATCGTGAGCGACCCGGAGCCAGTGGTGCTGACGGGACCGTCCTTGGACCGCATGGACACCGCGGCGCTCGGCACGCTCCTCGTCGACTCCTCGGAACTGCTGCTCTGCCGCGCCAGCCCCGAACACAAGATGCGTGTCGTCGCGGCACTGCAAGCAGGCGGGGAAGTCGTCGCGGTCACCGGGGACGGTGCCAACGACGCCCCCGCGCTGAAGCACGCGGACATCGGTGTGGCCATGGGCGCCGGTGGCACCGACGTGGCCCGCGAAGCCGCCGCGATGGTGCTGCTCGACGACTCCTTCGCCGCCATCACCGCAGCCGTCGAACTGGGCAGGTCGGTCTACCGCAACATCCGGAAGTTCCTCGCCTACCTCTTCAGCCACAACATCGCCGAACTCACCCCCATACTCGCCGCGACCTTCGCCGGCTTCCCGCTCGTCCCGCTCACCGCTCTCCAGGTCCTCGCGATCGATCTGGGTTCCGATGTGCTGCCCGCCTTGGCGCTCGGTGCCGAGCCGCCCGAGCCCGACACCATGACACAGCCACCACGATCCCGGCGCGAACGGCTCTTCTCCGCCGCTCTCGTGCGGCGCTTCCTCTTCCTCGGTGCCGTCCAGTCCCTCGGTGCGTGCACGGTGTTCTTCTGGCACATCCACGCCTCGGGGATTCCGTACGCGGAATTCACCGCGGACACCCCTGCCTACCAGGAGGCGATCACCATGACACAGGCGTCGATCGTGGTCGGCCAGTTCTTCAACGCCTTCGCCATACGCACCGACCGCCAGAGCGTGTTCCGAGCGGGGCTGCTCAGCAACCCCCGTCTTCTCGCGGCGGGTTGCTTCGGCCTCGGGCTGATGGCCGCCATCAGCTACGCCCCGCCCCTGCGGGCCGTCTTCAACACCGCTCCCCTGTCGCTCGTGGACTGGGCGGTCCTCTTCGCCTTCGGGCTGCTGCTCCTGCTCGCCGAAGAGGCACGCAAGGCGTGGCTGCGCCACAGGTCGCCCGCATACCCTGCGCACGAGGGCGTGCTCCGGTGAGGGTCATCGTGGCGGGCTGCGGGCGCGTCGGCTCCGCACTCGCCGTCCGCCTCGTCCACGAAGGACACGACGTACGGATCATCGACCGCGATCCCAAGACGGTGCGGCTGCTGCCGCCGGGCTTCACCGGCCGGGTCCTCCACGGAAACGCGTACAGCCGTACCCTCCTGGACGCGGCGGGCACCGGCCGCGCCGATGCCTTCGTGGCCGTCACCTCCGGGGACAACACCAACATCGTCAGCGCCCGGACCGCCAAGGAGGTCTACCGCGTACCGATCGTCCTGGCCCGCATCTACGACCCCCGCCGTGCTGACATCTACCGCGGCCTCGGCATCACCACCATCGCCAGCGTCCGCTGGACCGTACACCAGCTCCACCAAATGCTCCTCCACCGCCATCTGGCCCCCGAAGTCGGCTTCGGCAACGGCGAGACTCTGCTGCTCCGCTCGCAGCTCCCGGAGTACCTCACCGGCCGTCCACTCGGCGAACTGGAAGTCGACGGAGAGATACGTGTGGCCGAGGTGACGCGCGGCGGACGGTCGTTCATTCCCACCCGCACCACCCGGGCGGACGCCGATGACCTGGTTACCTTCGTGGTCGCCGCCGAGGCCCTGAATCGGCTGCGCGGCTTCCTGGACAAGGAGCTCGGCACATGAAGGTCCTCATCGCCGGAGCCGGCCGGCTCGGCACCCAGATCGCCCAGGTCCTCGGCTCCGGCCACAACGATGTCACCCTCATCGAGCGCGACGACGACCGCGCGGCCGAACTGCGCGACATGCTTCCCGCCCGGGTGGAAGCCGGCGACGCCTGCGAACCGGCCGTACTGGAGCGGGCCGGCGCGCTGACGGCCGACCTCGTGATCGCCACCACCGGAGGGGACGAGGACAACCTCGTCATCAGCCTCCTCGCCAAACGGCAGTTCGCCGTCGACCGGGTCGTCGCACGCGTCAACGACACCGAGAACACCTGGCTCTTCGACCAACAATGGGGAGTGGACACCGCTGTCCCGGCCGCGGCTCCGCTCGTCTCCCTCATCGAGGAGGCCACCAGCGCGATCGACACGATCCCGCTCCTGCGCCTCAGCCGGGCCGGGGTCAACGTCATAGAGACCAGCATCTCCGCCCGGTCCCGCGCCGTCGGACGCACCCTCGCCGACCTCCCGGTGCCCGCCGGCACCGTCATCGCCGCGATTATCCGGGACGGCCGACCCACCGCTCCGTCACCGGACCTCGAACTGACCACCGGTGACGAGGTCCTCATCGTGTCGCACAGCGCCACCGAGGACGAGGTACGGGCGGTGTTCCAGTGAGGAGGCGCCCTTGGCGGCCAGGGTTCGCCCGTACCCGCGAGTGTCCCGTGGCTTCACGACAGGGGGCAGGGCCGTACGTCCCGAAAATGTGGTCCGGACGGCCCACAGTCCCATCGGCCGTTCCGTCGCACGCTGGTTGCCGCGCGGCCCGCGACAGCGGACAGCGAGTGGGCGTGAGGCAACGGCCACGGGGATGGCCCCGGCCATGGCGAAACCGGGGCCGCCCGGCCGACGGACGGCGGGGACGGGATTCCGGCCGTCGGCCGGGCTCCGGACAACCGCGCACGGCGAGCGGGAGCGAGTGGGCCGCTACCGGCGGAAGAGCCGCGAGCGGTTATGGTGTGCCCGAGCCACGGCGCGCTCTGCGGCATTGCTCATTCGTGCGGCACGACCGCGACCGGGCAGTGCACACGGTGGATGACCGCGTGGGTGACAGACCCGATGTGCGCGCCGACGACCGCGTGCCGGATGCGGCGGCCGACCACCACCAGACCGGCACGGCGCGCGGCCACCGGGACGCTGCTCGCGGCCCGCCCCATCGTCACCGTCTCGATCACCGGCTGTTCCGGGAGTTTGTCCCGCCATGGATGCAGTACTGCCGCCACCGCCCGTCGTGCCCGTGTCTCCAACTCGGGGTCGATACCGAGCGCGTAGGCGGTGGCCGGCAGGTCGCCGTACCCCACCGGCGGGTTCCAGACGTGCAGTACGCGCAGCGGTGCCCGGCGCCGTACCGCGGCATCGAAGGCGAACGAGAGCGGTGCGTCGCACGCGGAGTTCGGGTCGAGCGCGAGCAGTACCTCTCGGTACGGAGTGTCCTTGATCTGCTGCCCGCCGCTCGCCGGCAGCCGCTCGTCCTCGGCCTCCTCGCCTGCTCGCACCAGCACCACGGGTCGCCTGGCACGCGCAACGGTCGCCAGCGCCACCGAACCGACCAGGACGCCGGCCACACCTCCCAGCCCTCGGGAGCCGAGTACCAGCACCTCCGCGTGCTCGGCCGCCTCGCGCATCGCCTCAGCGGGAACGCTGCCGACCTGCTCGCAGGTGACACACACCTCCGGGTAGCGCTGGGCCACCGCATCGGCGGCTTCGCACAGGATTTGGTGGGCCCAGCGTCGAGGGACGGCGAGCTCCGGGAGGTCCGGGTCGGAGCCGGCGGCCGTGAGCCCTTCCCAGGCGTGGACCAGGCGCAGAGGCAAACCGCGCCGCCGGGCCTCCCTCGCCGCCCAGTCCGCGGCAGCCAGGCTTTCCCTCGAGCCGTCCAGTCCGGCAACTATGCAATCCGGCACGGCCATCGCCTCCGCAACGAGAAGGGCATCGATCACGCGTCGCTGTGTGCTGTGTACGTCTCCCTCTCCATCTTCCGTCCGTCGGCGCACAGCGACAGCGGGCCGGTCGGTCACGGCCGGGGCCGACCGGCCCGCGGCTGAGAGCCTGCCGTCAGATTCTCGGGGGGGAGGTAGCCGACCCGGGTGATGTCCCGAGTCAAGCTTGGATCGGAGAAGGCAAGCGGTATGTGCAGAGAGGAGCCTGCGTCGGCCTCCTACGTGAATGCGCGGTGGAGGCCTACGGCCCCAGTATCGGATTTACGGTTCGGATACGCGTGTGGGGTGCCAAGGAACGCGGCACGCTGTCTTCAACTCCTCCTGGCAGTCCCTCACTCCCGCCGCCGGCGTTGAGGTTGCGCCGTTACCGGAGGATCAACCGCCCATGCAGCACCGACAGTGGGTGATGCCGCGTCGAATGCAGCAGGTGGGTCGGTCGGAATCGGCGCGGCAGCGCCAATGGCCGCTCGTTGCACGACCGGGGCCGCTCACCGCAGCGACGGCTCGCGTCCCCGGACACGCCACCAGGCTGGATACGCAGGAGGTCCAAGCACAAGCGTTGAGGAGCGTACGTCGGCACCGGATCAGCGATACCACCTCACTACGGTGCGGAGCAATCACCGGACGGCACATCCAGGACGCACTCCCGCGTCTCCCCCGGCGACACCTTCATCGATTGTCCCGCGCATACGACAGGTACCGGGCGTTGCTCCGAGACCGGTACGGTGACGAGCAGCCTTCCGCCGCCCACTCTCACCCCGATGTCCCAGTGGCCCCGGTACCGCAGCCGGTAACCGAAGTCCGAGAGTTCCGGGAGCGGGGCGGGGTCGAACCGCAGGGCGTCCTCACGCGTCTCCAGGCCGGTCAGTCCCCGCTGCACGAGATCCAGCGTGCCGGCCATCGCGCCAAGGTGGATGCCTTCGGCGGTGGTGCCGCCCTGCGTGTCGGCCACGTCGCCCTTCAGCGTCTCCAGGCAGTGCTCCCAGGCGTCCTGCCGTCCGGCCCGGGTCAGGACCCAGCCGTGCACGAGGCTGCTCAGTGTCGAGCCGTGGGCGGTCCGCCGGAGGTAGTAGTCGACGGTGGACCGCCACAGGTCTTCGTTCATGATGTGACCGAGTTGCTGGAAGAGCGCCGTCAGCTCCGCAGGGGAGAACAGGTACCCCAGCATCAGGACGTCCGCCTGCTTGGAGATCTGGTAGCGGTTGGGTGTGTCGTTCTCGTCCTCCAGGATGCGGTCCAGCCGCCGGATGTCGCCGTAGCGCGCGCGATACGCCGCCCAGTCGATTTCGGCCAGGTCGCCGTACCCCTCGAACTGACTCACCACATCGGCGTGGAAGGGCACATGGAGCCGGCGGGAAATCTCCCGCCAGCGGTCGAGTTCGCCGGCGTCGATTTCCAGTTGCTCCAGCAGCTCCCGTCGTCGGGGAGTCGGGAGGAGCTGGGTCAGTTCGACCCCACGGGCAAGCACCCACGCCGCGGTGACATTCGTGTACGCGTTGTCGTTCAGACCCGGGTAGGCCGCGCCCGGATACCCGTCGTGGTACTCATCAGGACCGACCACACCCCGGATGCGGTAACGGTCCAGCGCCGGGTCGTACGTAGCGGCACTCGACCAGAAGCGGGCGACCTGCAACACCATCTCCGCTCCCCTGGTGTGCAGGTACGCCGTGTCACCGGCGGCCTCGCAGTACCGCCAGACGTTGTACGCCACGGCCGACCCCACATGGTGCTGGAGCCGGGAGTGGTCCGGGAGCCAGCGGCCGGAGCGCGGATTGAGATGCAGCACCTGTGTTTCCTCCCGGCCGTCGCTGCCGCTCTGCCAGGGGTACATCGCACCGGCCCGCCCGGCCGCAACCGCTGCCCGGCAGGCCTGCGGCAGCCGCCGGTAGCGGTAGTCCAGCAGGGCACGGGAGACCTCGGGAAAGTGGAGGTTGAGGTAGGGCAGGACGAACAGCTCGTCCCAGAAGACGTGTCCCCGGTACGCCTCGCCGTGCAGCCCCCGGGCCGGCACACCGACGTCCAGCTCCGCGGTGTGCGGCGACAGTGTCTGCAGCAGATGGAAGGTGTGCAGCCGCAGGATGTCACCGGCCTGGCCCGGCACCTGCAGCTCGGCCCGCCGCCACAGCCGCTGCCAGGCGGCGTGGTGCGTCGCCAGCAGGCCGGGGAAGTCCGCGGCTCGCTGCACATTGTCGAGCGCGGCCAGCGAGGGGTCGCTGATGGCCGGGTCACGGGAGGTGTACAGAGCCACGGTCTTCTCCACCACCAGCGGCATACCGTCGGTCACGTCCACCGTCAGCCACTGACCTGCGCGGCTGGGCTCCCGCAGCGGGTGTGATGCTGCGGGCCCGCCGACCGTCACCCGGGTCCGGGCGGCCAGGGCGATGCGCACGTCCGAGGTCACGGTGCGACAGCGCAGCCAGCAGGTACTGGGGTCGATCATGCCGGTGTGCAGGCGGGTGAGATGGCTTCCGGCGAGATCGCGGTAACGGTTCACACCGGCGTTGGTCACATCCCCGTCGAGCGCGGATTCGATCTCCAGCGCACCGGACCAGCCGATCGCGGTGAACTCCGTGCGCAGCGCGGCGACATGAGGATCCCCCATGTGGACCAGGCGCTTCTGGACCACGCGCAGCTCCCTCCCGGGCCCGCCGTCGACACGTACTCTCAGATGCCTGGTAAGAGTGCCGCCACGCAGGTCAAGGACCTGCCGGTGCGCCAACAGGGAGCCGTCGTCCGGCGTGAACCACGGTAGGGCGTGCGCGTCGCCGCGGACACGGAAGCGCAGGGGCAGCCAGTTCGGCAGGTTGACCAGGTCCTCGTTCTCCACCTGCCGGCCGGCCACGTCCGACAGCAGCCGGTTGTAGCAGCCCGCGGCGTACGTTCCCGGGTAGTGGACCGGTCCGGCGGAAGTTTCGGGGGCGGCGCCCCGCGTGGCGAAGTAACCGTTGCCGAGCGTGCACAGCGCTTCGCGCAGCCGCTCCTCCTGTGGGTCGTATCCTTCGTACTCCCACGTCCAGCCCGCCATCGCCTCAGCCCTCCGGGCTTCCAGGAGCCGCGGCCAGCAGCTCGGCCAGGTCACCGACCACGACATCGGCCCCGTGCTCGCGCAGGTCGCGGGCGCTCTCCGCCGTCGCCGTCCGGTCCACGCCCACCACCAGTCCGAAGCCGCCGCGCCGTCCGGCCGCCACACCGGCCAGCGCGTCCTCCACCACGGCCGCCGCGGCGGCGGCGACCTCCAGCCGCCGGACCGCTTCGAGGAACAGCGCCGGATCGGGCTTGCCCCGCAGGCCGAGCCGGGCGGCGTCCTGCCCGTCCACCACCGTGCGGAACAGCGACATCAGGCCGGCCTCCGTCAGCAGCTCCCGGGCGTGCCGGGAGGCCGACACCGCAGCACAGGGAATGCCCGCCGAATGCAAAGCACGCAGCAGTCGCGCGGTGCCCGGCCAGGTCCTCGCCCCCGAGGCCCGCAGCCTCGCGATGAAACGCCGCTCCTTCTCCGCCGCCACGGCACGCACAGACTCCATACCGGGCTCCTCGCCCGCCTCGCCTTCAGGCAGCCACAGGCCGCGGGAGTCGAGAAAGGCGAGCGCCCCGTCCAGCCGTGACTTGCCGTCCACGTACCGCCGGTAGTCCTCCCGCGCATCAAAGGGGCGGCGCTGTGCCGGGTCATCGGGCGGGTGGGCACGCAGACACGCGTCGAAGGCCTCCTTCCAGGCGGCGGCGTGCAACCGGGCCGAATCGACGAGTACACCATCCGTGTCGAACACCACGGCTCGCATGCCATGAAGGCGAGAAGCAAGCTCCGCGCGGGCGCGCTCACGCCCGGCCCTGAACTCCTCCGCACCGTTCACGTCGACCGCCTCCCTGCTGCCTTCGGCCCACGGAATTCAATGTATGAGCCCCGGGCCCGGCATCGGCAGTCTCCAGCCGCTCGGTGTGCCGCCCGCCCGCTCACCGTGACCAGCCTTCGGGAACGACCACGACTGGGCACAGCGCGTGGTGCAGTACCGCGTGCCCCACCGAGCCGAGGTGGGGGCCGAAGCCCTTCTTCGGGCGACGGGCGCCCACCACCAGCAGGTCGGCGGTCATCGACGCGGCTGTCAGGACGGTTCCCGGTGCCCCCTCCACCGTCCGGTGGTGGATCTCCAACCGCGCGTGCGTCCTGAGCCGTTCGTTCAGCACCTCGTCAAAGAGCTTCTTCGCCCGCCGTTCATGAGCTGCCCGGCACTCGCACAGCAGCCCGTGCCGCTCGCGTCCTTCCACACTGGTGCACAGCCAAGCGTGCACGGCTTCGACTTGACCACCGCGGAACGCTGCCTCCTCGCAGGCGAACGCTGCCGCTCCAAAGCCGGACGGCCGCTTGCCGATTCCCAGACACACTCGGCGGTTGCTTCCCTCGATGTTCGCCCGGCGCCCCCGTACGACGACCACCGGGCAACGCGCACGGGCGGCCAGGTCCAGCCCCACCGAACCGAGCAGGAACGATGTCAACCGTCCGCGGCCGCGGTGCCCGACGACCACCATGCTCGCCTTCCGGCTCTCAGCACAAAGGGCCACCTTGGGGTCACGCGGAAGCAGGTGTGTCGTGACCCTCAGCCCCGGGGTGCGCCGGGAGGCATACTCGCTTGCGACGACGACAAGGCTCCCCGGGGGCTGTCCGATCGCGGGACGAGCAGGAGCGAACCCGGCGTGCCGCTGCGCCTCCCGCAAGGCATGCACGGTGCGCAACTGCACCCCGTACCGCACGGCCGCGTCGGCGGCCCAGCGGACGGCCTGCAGGCTCCATGCCGAACCGTCGACCCCCACCACCACGGGACGGTCTCTCTCCATGTCGTCCTTTCTCCGACCCGGACCCCACAGGGGTTCTCCGGCCGCACCCGACACCTTCTCGCATCCCGGCATCTGCGTGCAGGGCCACCCGGTCCTGCACGAGGGCCCTTTTCCCCGGACCGACCGCTGCCGGTCGGCGACGGCCGGGCCCGTTCGGCCCTGGTGCGGATGTCAGTACGCGCGAAAGCTGGAGTCACGGCCGGTTCCGGCGCCGAGGTTCGTACCGGAGCGCAGTGCACAGGGTGAAAAGAGTGAAGGGGCCCTCATGAAGGCGTACGTCTTTCACGCACCGGACCAGTCGTCCTGGGAGGACGTGAAGGAGCCCGTGATTCAGGACGCCGCCGATGTGATTGTCCGGGTCTCGGCCGCCACCATCTGCGGTACCGACCTCCACATCCTCAAAGGAGGCGTACCGGAAGTGCGGCCGGGAACGGTTCTCGGCCACGAGGCCGTCGGCGAGGTGGTCGAGGCCGGCAGCGAGGTACACGGCGTGCGGGCCGGGGACCGGGTGCTGGTGTCGTGCATTTCGGCGTGTGGCCGGTGCAGCTACTGCCGGGTGGGCACCTACGGCCAGTGCCGCGGAGGGGGCGGCTGGATCCTGGGGCACACCGTCCACGGCACCCAGGCCGAGTACGTGCGCGTGCCCTTCGCGGACCTCTCCGTTCATCTGCTGCCGAGCACCGTGCGCGACCAGGACGCCGTGCTGCTGGCTGACCTCTTCCCCACCGCATACGAGGTGGGAGTGCTGAACGGCGCCGTACGGCCGGGGGACACCGTGGTGGTGGTCGGCGCCGGGCCTGTCGGACTGGCCGCCGTTGCCACTGCCCGGCTGTTTTCACCAGCGCGCGTCGTCGCCGTGGATCTCTCCCCGGCACGGCTGGCAGCAGCCCACGCGTTCGGCGCAGACGCGGAAGTACTGGCGGACGAAGGACCCGAGCAACTCGTCAGCGACGTCACCGACGGCCTGGGATCGGATGTCGTCATCGAGGCGGCCGGCGTGCCCGAGAGCTTCGAGATGTGCGTGCGCATGGTGCGTCCGGGCGGTCATGTGGCCAACGTCGGCGTGCACGGCAAGTCGGCGACACTGCACCTGGAGGACCTGTGGAGGAGGAACATCACGCTGACGACGGGACTGGTCGACACCCGCACCACGCCCGCACTGCTGCGCATGCTCGACGAAGGGCGGCTGCCGACCGCGCCCATGGTCACGCACACCTTCTCCCTCGGACAGATGGCGGAGGCGTACGACACCTTCGCGCGGGCGGGTGAAACGGACGCACTGAAGGTCGTGCTGGTGCCCTCGTTGTCCTGACGAGGACGCGGTAAGGGAACAGCCGGGGAGGAGATTGGCACACATGCGAGCCCAACTCGGTGACGAACTGGTGGTGGAGAGCCTCATCACCGGACACCGGCGGCGGGACGGAGAGATCGTCGGACTGCATCATGCGGACGGTTCCCCTCCCTACGACGTGCGCTGGTCGGACACCGGCCAGGTAACACTCGTCTTCCCGGGCCCCGACGCCCGCATAGTGCCTCTGCAGCCGCCGGAGGAAAGGCCCGAATCCTCTCCTCCTGTTGCTCCTGGCGCGGATCCCGGTCCGTCACCTCCCGGGAGTGACTTCGGACGCCGCGTGGCGCACGAACGGCGGCGCCTGGGCCTGAGCCGGGCCGAACTGGCCGAGCGGGCGGGGATGGCCCACAACTACCTCGCCTACCTGGAACAGCATCCGGCCGACCCGTCCTCCGCCACCGTACTGAGCCTTGCTGCTGCCCTGGAGGCCACGCCCGATACGTTACGAGGCGCCGGTACGGAGCGGGCGCCGGGGGCGGGTCACGCGGCGCGGCATCCCCGGCTTCGCGAACTCGGGCGCGAGGAATGCCTGCGCCTGGTGTCTTCGCACGGAGTGGGGCGCCTGGCTCTGTCGACCGACGAAGGGCCCCAGGTATTGCCCGTGAACTATGCGCTGGTCGACGACGCCATTGTCTACCGCGCGGCGCCAGGTACCGTCACAGCGTCAGCGGCCGGGAAGCTGGCGGCGTTCCAGGTGGATCACATCGACGAGGCCATGAGCCGGGGCTGGAGCGTACTGATGGTCGGGCCCGCGCGGCTCGTTACGGGACAGGCCGGCGAGGAACTGGCCGCGCGGGCTCCCTCGTTGCCGTGGGCAGGCGGAGACCGTCCCCTCTGGGTGTCGATCAAACCGCTGCGCGTCAGCGGGCGGCGTATAGACGTCGAATGAGGTCAAGTGAGGCAGACACCCACCTGTTGCCTTCTCCGGATACGGATCTCCCCCATGGCCAGAGCCGGTTGCCGCGCGCATGAGGCCATCCGGCCCCACGTAACGTGCGCCTCCGCGCTGCACACTGGCCATAGGACGAAGTGAGAGTGCGAGCATCGAGGTCCTCTTCATGAACTGCTTCGACTGCACACAAGAGCGGAAGAGCGTCCCAGCGGTCGCGATCTGCTGTCATTGCGGCACGGGAGTCTGTGCCGAGCACATGGTTCTCACCACCGAGGAAGTGCATCACGACGTGGGCACCGGCCCTTCCTGGGGGAAGCGTTCCGCCCGCCGTGCGACCTGCCGTACCTGCGGCGGCGCCGAACATGAAGCCCCTGCCACCTAGACGACTCCGCCCCAGCGCGTCAGGCCGCTGAGCATCTGAAGGAGGGTCCGTGAAGGGAACACTCGCCCTGGGCCGGATAGCCGGCGTACGGGTCGGCGTCCACTGGAGTGTCCTGGTCATCCTGGCTCTGGTGACGCTCGCCCTCGCCCAAGGGCGCCTTCCCGGCAGCCACCCCGGCTACTCGGCCGCGGCCTACTGGGGCGTGGCCCTCGGAACCGCCATGGTCTTTCTCGCTTCGCTGCTGACACACGAAGTGGCCCACGCCGTCGTGGCGCGTCGCCATCACGTGAGGGTCGAAGACATCACCTTGTGGATGCTCGGCGGAGTGGCGCGTCTGCGCGACGAAGCCGCCTCCCCACGCGCCGAGTTGCGCATCGCCGGGGTGGGGCCGCTGACCAGTGCCGTACTGGGCGCCCTGTTCGTCGGCCTGTTCCTGTGGCTGGACCGCCTGCCCGCCCCACAGCTCCTCACCGAGGCCGTCGGCTGGCTCGCCGCCGTCAACATCCTGTTGGCGGTCTTCAACTCTCTCCCCGCTGCCCCGCTGGACGGTGGCCGGCTGCTGCGGGCGTTCCTGTGGTGGCGCAGCGGCGACCGGTTGAAGGCCGCTCTCGGCGCCACCGCAGCCGGACGCTTCGTCGGCTGGCTCCTGGTGCTGCTCGGATTCGCATCGGTTCTGCTCCGCGGTGACCTCTCGGGGCTCTGGCTGGCGCTCATCGGATGGTTCATGATCGTGACGGCGACCGCGGAAGGCCAGCAGGCACAGCTCCGCAGCACACTGTCCGGCGTCCCGGTGCGGCAGGTGATGACACCGCACCCCGCCACCGTCCCCGCCACGGCCACTGTCGAGGACTTCCTCGCGCACCTGCCAACCGGCTATTACCGTCATACGGCCTTTCCCGTCATGTCCTCGGCAGGCATGGACGGGACTCCGGTCGGCCTGGTCTCCGTCACACAGATCGACCACACTCCGGCGGTCCGCCGCGCCACCACCACGCTCGGGGACATCATGAGCCCGTTGGCCGATGTCGCCACCGCCCTTCCCGACACTCCGGTCGTGAAGCTCATACCGCTTCTGGAGAGCGGTGCGGGGCACCGCGCCCTGGTCGTTTCGCCCACGACCGGCAGCCTCGTCGGGATCGTGTCGCGTTCGGACATCAGCCGCGCCGTCGCCTGGCTGACGGCGGAAGCGGCACACCAGCCTTAGCGAGCGCGCCGGCTCGCGTTCCCAGGGAGGCCGAACCATGAGGCGCACGAAACTACTGTGGCGTTGGCGGAGCAATCCGCTCAAGCGGCCTTCCGATGTCCTTGAGGCGAGGATCATCCTCGTGGCCATCCTGCTCCTCCTGGCCGGCGGCCTCACTGCCGCGATCATGACGGGGCAGGCAGCCGGCGAGAACCTTCGCGAGCAGCGCCAGGGCCGCACCCCGACCGCCGCCGTACTGGTCGATGACGCACCCGCCCGGTCCTCCGGCACCGCGTACCGGACCGGTGACACCAAGGTGAGCGTCACGGTCCGCTGGCAGGACCGGAACGGCTCCTCCCATACGGGCTCGACGCGGGTCGAGCCGGGCCGTCCGGCCGGCACGAAGATCACTGTCTGGGTCGACGAGCGCGGCCGGCTCACCGCACGGCCTCCCGGCCCGGTCATGAGTGTCATCGAAGCGGCACTGGCGGGAACCGTGGCGGCGATCGGTTGGTGCAGCCTCGTATGGAGCGTCGTGTACGGAATTCACCTACGGCTGTACCACCACCGCGCCCAGCAGTGGGAACGCGAATGGGCCGAGGTCGGTCCGCGGTGGGGGCGCAGGCGAACGTGACGGCCGGTACACGGCGCGGCAACGGGCGTGAGGCCGTGGGTCGTGGCCGCGCTCGTGGGGTGATGTCCGATCCGGTCGACGACGGCGCTCCCTGTCCCGGCCCGCCTTGCCGCACGTCACCGGATGACGAGTACCTCCCGCACCGGGCGGCGAGGCGTGGCGGTTCCCTGAGGGCCGTAGCCGAGGCGCAGGACCATCTGTACGAACCCGGTCGCCGACCGGGGATCGCGGGCCAGCCACCGCAGGTCGGGCCACTCCAGAGCATGGGAGGTGAGGGAGGTGGCCAGGTCGTGCGCAGTGGCGAGCAGAAGGACGCGTTCCAGGGCCTGTCCTGCGCGGAGCCAGTCCTCGGGGCCGTCCTGTGCGGTACTGAGCAGGGCGAGATGGGGCGTGTTTTCGAACGTCACTGTGGCACGGCCGGCGACCGGTCGGCGGCCGGCGAAGTCACGTACCGGGGCGGCGCCGTACCACTTGCGCGGCCCGAAGGCGTATTCCGGGACGCCATCCGAGGCGGTGTCGGCCTCGGCAACTCCGATGCGGGTCCAGCGATGCAGATCCTCGGCGTTTCGGGGGTCCAAGGTGTCACGTCCCTCGGCGTCACTCACGAGTTCCAGCAGTGACTGCGCGTGCCAGGGGGTGGGAAAGTCCAGCCGCGCGTCCTCCAGCCGGGCAGCCTCGCTCAGAGCTGCTCGCACCGCCTCGGGGAGGCCCTTGTCCGCGAACGGATAACGACTCGTGTGCCGCCTGCGAAGTGCGGGGTACAGAGCGACGACGGCCGTGTCGGTGGGTGCGCGCTCGGTCAGGCGTACCTCGGCCAGCAGCCGCGGCTCCGCTGCATCGGGCAGCAGATGCACATGCGGTTCCAGGCCGGCGTGCTCGGCGGCGACCCGCAGGTTGAACAGCGCTGCCCCGCAGCCGAGATGCAGCCCCCGGTGCACGGAGTCGCTGCCGGGCATGGACCGTTCGAGATCTGCGAACAGCTGCATGGTGTGGCGTTCGGTGAGGTATCGGAAACGCCACGGTTGAGCGTTGTGCATGGACGGAGCGGCGGTCGCATCACGGACGAGAGCCGTCACGGTCTTCTTGTCCAGCGGTAACACGGGCATCGTACGTCTCCCCTCAGGGACGACGGGCCCGGCACGCGCGAACCCGCTCGCTCTGGAGCCAGGATAGTCGGGTACTTGTCCCCTCCGCCGAGGCCGTTCGGCCCGATGTACCACGCTGCCAGGGGCGCCATCGTGGAGACCGGAGCGGTGGTGCCGGCCGGTGCTCACGGCCCGGGTCACCGTACGCGGGAGAGGGAGGACGACACCATGTCCGCAACCGCCGACGGCAGGCAGCTGGCCGTCAAGGAGTGGAAGCTGCGCCTGTACCTCTACGAGAATGGCCCGAAGACCACCGCCTGGCTCGTGCTGGACACCGGCGACAACGTCCTCGAAACGCGAGGTCATGCGCACCGGAACCCGCACGATGTTCCGGTGCCCGAGATAGGCGACGAACTGGCGGTGGGGCGTGCGCTGGCGGCCATGGGCCGCTTGCTGATCCATGATGCGGCGATGGACATCGAGGGGGTGGGAGCCGGGCACCTGCCCCGGGAGGAATGACCGCGGGCAGCCGCCGGTCTCAGCTCGGCGCCCCGGCGCCTCGCACGACCACCACCGGGCAGCGCGCGTGGCACAGAAGTGCCCTGCCGACCGACCCGAGCAGCAGCCCGCTGAGCCCGCCGAGGCCCCGGGCGCCGACCACTACCAGTTGCGCCTCACTGCTCGCTTCGATCAGAGCGTGGCGCGTGTGTGTCTCCATCACGCGCCGTTCCACCACGACGTCCGGGTACGTCTCCGTCCACCCGGCCAATGCCTCGGTCAGCAGTCGTTCCTCCTCATCACGGAGCCGGTCGACGTCGTACGTCACGCCGGGTGGATCCGCGGGCCCGTCGTAGACGCGTGACGTCCACGTGTTCCAGGTATGAACGGCTACGAGCGGTACCTCTCGCAGTGACGCTTCGGCGAAGGCGAATCGCACGGCGGCAGCGCTGCCCGGAGACCCGTCCACGCCCAGCAGGACACCGCCCATGCGCTCCCGCCTGCCCCGGACGACCATGACCGGACACCTGCTGTGGGAAGCCAGATGCATCCCCACCGAACCCAGCAGCGGCCCGGCGAGGCCACCGAGACCCCGGTGGCCGACCACCACCAGCGCCGCGGTGCCCGACTCGTGTTCCAGCACCGTCAAGGGATCACCGGTGACGACCGCGGACCCGACCTGCACCTCCGGCGCCACCGTTCGCGCGTGCGCCATCGCATCTGTCAGCATGCGGTCGACCACGTCGCGCAACCCGCCCTCGGGCAGCCCCAGCCGTTCCGGAGCACGCGGCACATGAGCAGCCGGCCACTGATACGCGTGCACCACGCGCAGGCACCGGCCGTGCAACCGGGCCTCGTACGCCGCGGCCGCCACCGCGCGCAGACTCGGCGATGAACCGTCCACGCCCGCCACGATCTGCCTGCTCACCGCATTCTCACCCTCCGCGTACGGCTGGTACCGCACCGAGCACGAACCGACAGCACAGTGGCGGAAAGCAGGCGCCACAGGGCTGACTGCACGCCGGACCACGAGCCGCCCGCCTGCCGGTCGCACCCCGCGTCCTCGCACTCTTGCGCGAGCGGACCGCAGCGTCAAAGGGCCGAACGGGCACCTGCACCACAGCGGTCGTCCGGTCCGTCACCTCCCCTGACCGGACGGTCACGGTCGGCGGGCACGGCCGGTGGGCTGTCCGGTCCTCGACGGGGGCTCTTCGGCCCATGTCGGCGGGCCGGTCTGCGTACGACGCTGAGCGTGACGGCCGGAGCACGTGCGGGAGGTCTCGGTGAACGACGTACGGCGGGATGCCTGGGTACTGCGCGACGACGGGCTGCCTGCCCTGGTCAGGGAACTTGGGCGGGACGGCCGGCAGGTTATCGGGCCGACGGTCCGGGACGGTGCGATCGTGCTTGCCGAGATCGATGACGCGGCACAGTTGCCCCATGGCTGGGGTGTCGAGCTGGAGGCCGGACGGTACCGGCTGGTGCGCCGCGAGGACGCGATGGTGTTCGCGCACAGCGCGGGGCCGCAGTCCTGGAAGGCGTATCTGCATCCGCAGCGGGTGCGTCGCTGGACCGCCGACCGGAGCCCGGGCGGTGAGTGGACCGTACGGGGAGAGGACGATCAGGAGTCCGACGCCGTTCCTGCCTACGCCTTTCTCGGGGTACGCCCCTGCGATCTGCGGGCGATCGCCGTTCAGGGGCGGGTGCTCGGGGGCGGGCCGGGCGCCGACACCGCCTACCGGCGCCGCCTGGAACGGGCGTTCGTCATCGCCGTGGAGTGCACCGAGCCGGGAGCCACCTGCTTCTGCACGTCCATGGGCAGCGGTCCCGCGGTGGATGCGAAGGACCGCGGCTACGACCTCGCGATGACCGAGCTGCTGGACGAGGGCGGGCACCGTTTCCTCGTACGGGCAGGCAGCGGCACAGGGGCGGAGATCCTGACCCGGCTGCCTGTGGAGCCCGCGGCCCCGGTGATGGAGTCTGCCGCGCGACGTGTGGTGGCGGACGCGGCGGAGCGTATGGGCCGGTCCATGCCGCCGGTCGATCTGCATGCGCTGATGGCCGGTTCGCTGGCGGCCGAGCGCTGGGACGACGTGGCAAGCCGGTGCCTGACCTGCGGTAACTGCACCATGGTGTGTCCCACGTGCTTCTGCACCACCACTGAGGACGTCACGGATCTGACGGGCGATCACGCCGAGCGGTGGCAGCGCTGGGACTCCTGTTTCGACCTGGACTTCAGCCGGTTGCACGGTGGGCCGGTCCGGGCGAGCGGGCGCAGCCGATATCGGCAATGGCTCACGCACAAGCTCGGCACGTGGCACGACCAGTTCGGTGAGTCGGGATGTGTGGGCTGCGGGCGTTGCATCGTGTGGTGCCCGGTCGGCATCGACATCACCGAGGAGGCCACGGCGCTGGCCGAGGAGGCCGGACAGCCGAAGACCACGGGCAGCGCGGAGGCGGCCGCGCCTGACAGGCGCGCGCGGCAGGAAGGCGGCGGGCAGCGATGAAACCCATGACAGGGCGGTTCGCGGCGCTCTCGGCGGAGCAAGGCCGGAAGTTGATGGCGTTGGGGCGCGAAGTGTCCTTCCCTGCGGGTACGCGGATCTTCGAGGAGGGCCGGCCGGCCGAGCGGTTCTGGATCCTGCGCAGCGGCGCGGTCCAGCTCGACCTGCATGTACCGGGCCGACGGCCGGCGGTCATCGAGACCTTGGGGCAGGGGGACCTGCTCGGCTGGGCGTGGCTCTTTCCGCCCCGCAGCTGGCATCTTGGTGCGGTGGCACTCAGTCTCGTACGGGCCTGGGAGTTCGACGCGGAGGCGGTACGCGGGCTGTGTCATGAGGACCCGGTACTGGGACGTGATCTGGCGCTGGCCTGTGCCGAGGTGATCGGGCACCGGCTGCAGTGTGCGCGTACGCGTCTGATGGATCTGTACGGGCCCTGCGGGAGCGGTGTGTGATGCCCCTCGCCCCGCAAGCGGACACCGCTCGCCTCGCCGGTGCACCGGCCGTTCCGGTGCCGTACCGGGTCGTCCGGCGCTGCCCGGAGACCTCGGACACCGCGACGCTCAAGCTGGCGCCGGTCGGAAAGCCGCTGCCTCCTTTCGTGCCGGGGCAGTTCGCCATGCTCTGCGCCTTCGGCATCGGGGAGATACCGGTGTCCGTTGCGGGGCTGCCGGTGGGTGAAGATGCGCTCGTCCACACGGTACGCACGGTCGGTGCTGTTTCCGATGCCCTGTACTCGTCGGCGCCCGGGGACACGGTGGGCGTGCGCGGTCCCTTCGGCACCGGCTGGGACCTCACCATGGCTGCGGGGAGGGACGTGCTGGTCATCGCGGGAGGCATCGGCCTCGCCCCTCTCAGGCCCGTCATCCTCGACGTATTGGGTGCGCGGCAGCACTTCGGCCGGTTGAGTGTCCTGATCGGGGCCCGGACTCCCGCAGACCTGCTGTATGAGCTGCAAACGAAAGTGTGGAGCGCGGCGGCGGACGTGGCGGTCACGGTGGACCGTCCGGTGCCGGGCTGGCGGGGCTCGGTGGGTGTGGTCACCCGGCTGCTGGACCGGGCCGTCTTCCGGCCGGGCGAGACGGTCGCATACGTCTGCGGGCCCGAGCCGATGATCCGGGCGACGGCTCGCCAGCTGGTCGCGCGAGGCGTTGCGGCGCAGCGCATCCGTGTCTCGCTCGAACGCAACATGCGCTGCGGGTCGGCCGAGTGCGGGCACTGCCAGCTCGGCCCCGTGCTGCTGTGCCGGGACGGTCCGGTCATCGGCTGGCACCGCGCCGAGCCACTGCTGACCGTTCCGGAACTGTGAGGTGAGCACCGTGCCCGCAGCAGCAGATGCGACCCGCCCCACCCTCGCCGTCTTCAAGCTGGCCTCCTGCGACGGCTGTCAGCTCACCCTGCTGGACTGCGAGGACGAGCTACTGGAACTGGCCGGACGCATCGAGATCCGGCACTTCCTGGAGGCGTCCAGCGCCGTGGCCTCCGGGCCGTACGACCTGGCACTCGTGGAGGGCTCGGTCACGACGGCCGAGGACGAGCGGCGCGTTCACGAGATCAGGGCTGCGGCGCATCATCTGGTGACCATCGGCGCCTGCGCGACCGCCGGTGGCATCCAGGCCCTGCGGAACTTCGCGGACGTCGCCGAATACCGGGCGACCGTGTATGCCCGCCCCGAATACATCGCCACACTCGCCACCTCCACTCCCGTGTCCGCGCACGTACCCGTCGACTTCGAGCTACGGGGCTGTCCCATCGACCGGGGTCAGCTGATGGAGGTCATCACCGCGTTCCTGCTGGGCCGGAAGCCGGACGTCCCTGACCACAGCGTCTGCTTCGCCTGCAAGCGCCGTGGGACCGTGTGCGTCACCGTGGCCCACGGCACGCCCTGCCTGGGCCCTGTCACTCACGCCGGCTGCGGGGCGATCTGCCCCGCATACGGCCGTGGATGCTACGGCTGTTTCGGCCCCTCGGCCGCCCCGAACCTGCCCGCGCTGATTCCGTTGCTGCGGCGGGACGGCTTGGACGAGCCGACCATCCATCGGGCGCTGCGCACATACAACGCCACCGCCTTCGCCGAGCTTGAGGTCCGATCGGAAGAGGAGCAGTCGTCATGACGCACCGGGGCTCTCGGGTGCTGCGGGTCGGGGCGCTCAGCCGGGTGGAGGGTGAGGGTGCGCTGCATCTGCGGCTGCATGACGGCCGGGTGACCCGGACGGAGTTGCAGATCTACGAACCGCCGCGATTCTTCGAGGCCTTCCTGCGCGGTCGCGCGTACAGCGAACCGCCCGACATCACGTCGCGGGTCTGCGGCATCTGCCCGGTGGCCTACCAACTCAGTGCTTGTCGTGCCATCGAAGACGCCTGCGGTGTGGTGGTGACCGGGCAGTTGGCCGCGCTGCGGCGGCTACTGTACTGCGGCGAGTGGATCGAGAGCCAGATCCTGCACATCCACCTCCTCCACGCACCGGACTTCCTGGGGTACGCGAGCGCCGTCGACATGGCGCGCACCCTACGCACCGACGTGGAGCGTGGCCTGCGTATCAAGCAGGCGGGCAACGCGATACTCGAACTGCTCGGCGGGCGCGCCATCCACCCGGTCAACGTGCGGCTCGGCGGCTTCCACCGCGTCCCGACGCGCGGCGAACTGCGCCCGTTGCGCGAGCAGCTCGCCCGGGCCCGGGACGACGCCTGGGAGACGGTCCGCTGGGTGGCCGGCTTCGACTTCCCCGACGCGGCCGCCGACCACGCGTTGCTCGCTCTGATCGAACCGGGACGCTACGCCATCGAATCCGGTGTTCCGGCGGTCATGGCCGCACCGCACACGCACGGCCTGTCCGGGGACACCGACCGGCCGCTCCCCCTCCGGCAGTTTCCGGTGCACGCCTTCACCGAGGAGGTCACCGAGCAGCAGGTGCCGTACTCCACCGCCTTGCAGGCGACGCTCGACGGCGAGCGCTACCTCACCGGATCGCTCGCCCGCTACGCCCTCAGCGGGCGGTGGCTCTCCCCCGTCGCCCGACAGGCAGCGCGCGAGGCCGGGCTCGGCGACCCTCTGCGCGGCACGGTGTGCCGGAACCCGTTCCGCAGCATCGTCGTGCGGGCGGTGGAGGCCCTGTACGCGATCGACGAGGCGCTGCGCATCATCGATGCGTACCGGCCACCGCCGCGCCCGCACATGGAGGTGTCCCCCCGTGCTGACACCGGCCATGGCGCGACCGAGGCCCCGCGCGGCCTGCTCTACCACCGTTACGCCCTGGATGCGGACGGCACCGTGACCGACGCCCTTCTGATCCCGCCCACCGCGCAGAACCAGGGGGCCATCGAGGAGGACCTGCGGCGCCTCGTCCAGCACCGGCTCGACCACGAGGACGGTCCGGTGGCCGACGCCGAACTCACCGCCCTGTGCGAGCGGGGCATTCGCAACCACGACCCGTGCATCTCCTGCTCGGCCCACTTCCTCGACCTGACCGTCGACCGTTCCTGAGGAGTACGTCATGCCCGGCACCCCTCCCGTACCGCAGTCTCCGCACACCGTCGACGACGTGATGACCCGCACCGTCATTGCGGTGGGCCGTGACGCGCCGTTCAAGGAGATCGTCAAGACGATGGAGCAGTGGAAGATCAGTGCGATGCCCGTCCTGGAGGGCGAGAGCCGGGTCATCGGCGTGGTCTCCGAAGCCGACCTGCTGCCCAAGGAGCAGTTCCGCGACCACACCCCCTCCCGGATCGAACAGGCCCGGGAGCTGGAGGCCCTGGTCAAGTCCGGCGGTATGACGGCCGGTGAGCTCATGACCGCACCGGCCATCACCGTGCACCCCGACGCAACGATCGCGCAGGCCGCCCGCACCATGGCCGTCTACAAGGTCAAGCGGCTGCCGGTCATCGACTCCGAAGGGCGTCTGGAAGGCGTGGTCAGCCGCAGCGACCTGCTGAAGGTCTTCCTCCGGGAGGACGCGGACATCGCCGAGGAGGTCCACCGGGAGATCATCGGCCCGCTGTTCCTCACCCACGGCCAAGAGGTCACCGTCGACGTGCGCGAGGGCGTAGTCACCGTCCGCGGTGAGATCAGGGACTGCTCCCTGGTACCCGTAGCAGCCCGGCTCATCCGCAGCATCGAAGGCGTGGTCGACGCCGACATGCAGCTGACCGGTACCCGCCACCACTCACCGTCCTGACACCCGCGGCCCGGTGGGAGGCAGTCGGTGAAGTACCTCGACGAATACCGCGACCCCGGCCTCGCCCGCCGGCTGCTGGACGAGCTGTCGGCGGTCGCCACCCGGCCTTGGCGGATCATGGAAGTGTGCGGCGGTCAGACCCACACACTCGTCCGCCAAGGCATCGACGAACTGCTGCCGGCCGGGATTCACATGATTCACGGGCCCGGCTGCCCGGTCTGCGTAACGCCGCTGGAGACCCTGGACCGGGCGATGGCCATCGCCGCCCGGCCAGGTGTCACGTTCACCAGCTTCGGTGACATGCTGCGCGTGCCCGGCAGCCGCACCGACCTGCTGTCCTTGCGCGCACGGGGTGCGGACGTCCGCGTCGTCTACTCCCCCATGGAAGCGGTACGCCTGGCCTCCGCGCATCCGGACCGTGAGGTGGTCTTCCTCGCCGTCGGCTTCGAGACCACCGCACCGGCCAACGCCATGGCCGTACTCCAGGCGGCACGGCTCGGGCTGCGCAACTTCTCCGTCCTGGTCAGCCACGTGCTGGTGCCACCGGCGATGACCACGCTGCTGGAGGATCCCGACTGTGAAGTGCAGGCGTTCCTCGCCGCCGGACACGTCTGCGCGGTGATGGGATGGCGGGAGTACGAGCCGATCTGCGTCCGCTACCGCGTACCGATCATCGTCACCGGATTCGAGCCGCTGGATCTGCTGGAGGGCATCCTCACGGCGGTCCGGCAGCTCGAATCCGGGCTGGCGGAGGTGGAGAACCAGTACGCGCGGGCCGTACGCCGCCAGGGAAACCCGGACGCACGCTCGGTCATCAGCCAGGTCTTCCGCATCACCGACCGCAACTGGCGCGGCATCGGGCCACTGCCCCGCAGCGGCCTGGAACTCACCGAGGAGTACGCGGAGTTCGACGCGGCCCGCCGCTTCGACGTGGGCCGCCTGCACGCCACCGAACATCCCGACTGCATCGCCGGCGCCGTCCTCACCGGTGCCCGGCTGCCCACGGACTGCGCGGCGTACGGAACGCGCTGCACCCCGCGCACGCCGCTCGGGGCCCCCATGGTCTCCGCCGAGGGCACCTGCGCCGCTTTCCACGCCGCCGGACGAGCACCTACTCCGAGGAGCGCGTCATGAACCTCGACTGCCCTGCGCCGCGCCATGAGGACGATCGGGTGCTGCTCGGCCACGGTGCCGGTGGACGCCTCAGCGCCGAGCTGCTCGGCTCCGTCGTACTGCCCGCGCTCGGCGCGCCGGACGGCCCGCTGGAGGACGCCGCTCTCCTCCCCGGCCACCCCGAACTCGTCGTCAGCACCGACAGCTTCGTGGTCAGCCCGTTGTTCTTCCCCGGCGGTGACATCGGCTCCCTGGCCGTCCACGGGACCGTGAACGACCTGGCCATGCGGGGCGGCATGCCGGTGTCCCTGACCCTGTCCCTGGTCCTGGAGGAGGGGCTTCCCCTCAGCGATCTCCGCACGGTGCTGGAGTCCGTCGGCAAGGCGGCGAGCGGCGCGGACGTACCCGTCGTCACCGGAGACACCAAGGTCGTCGAGCGGGGCGCCGTGGACCGGATGTTTCTCACCACTACGGGAATCGGCCGCCGTCTCCCCTTCATGCGCCCCACCGCCGCCGGCGCCCGGCCCGGCGACGCGATCCTGCTCTCCGGCCCCATCGGCCTGCACGGCACCGCCGTGCTCTCCACCCGAGAGGGCCTGGGCTTCGAGACAGACATCGCCTCCGACTCCCGTCCGCTGCACCGCCTGGTACGAGCCCTCGCCCCGCTCGCCGGACACGTGCACGCACTGCGCGACCCCACTCGCGGAGGACTGGCCGCCGCACTCAACGAGATCGCGCGCGACTCCCGGGTCGGAACAGAGATCGACGAGGCCCGCCTGCCGGTACCCGCGCCGGTCGCGGCCGCCTGCGACCTGCTCGGGCTCGATCCCCTGCAAGTGGCCAATGAAGGCTGCTTCGTGGCGTACGTCGCTGCGTGCGCGGCAGACCCGGCACTGGCCGCACTGCGAGCACTGCCCGAAGGCCGCGAGGCCACCCGGATCGGTGCGGTCGTCCCGGACCATCCCGGCCGTGTCGTGCTGCGCACGCTGGTCGGCGCTCGCCGCGTCATCGACATGCCGCTGGGGGAACAGCTGCCCCGCATCTGCTGACGGTCGCGATCCGGCAGGGCCGACCGGCAGCGGGCAGGGCTGACCGGCCCATGGCTCCCCTTCCCCCGTCGGCGCACGCTTGGGTCGACTCCCCAGGAGGTGAGTGACGTGATGTACGGATACGGCACCGGCATGACCGGATGGGGATTCATCGCGATGGCAATCGCGCAGCTGATCTTCTGGAGCCTGCTGCTCGTCGGGATGGCGTTTCTCGTCCGCTCCCTCGTTCGCAGCCACCGTGACCCGGGCATACCGCCGGCCCATCAGACACCGCAACAGGTCCTGGCAGAGCGTCTCGCACGGGGCGAGATCGACGAGGAGGAGTACCAGCGCCGCCTCAGGGCTCTGCGGGGCAGCTGACCCGGCGCATGCGGGTCCCCGGACGGACACCGAGCCGCTGGTCGATGCGGCCAGACCACGTCTTGCTGAGGAGAAGGACGGAACCCGGCAGTATGAACGCCAGTCCGGCGTCGCCCGACGCCCCTTCCATCCGGGTCTTCCTGCTGGATGACCACGAACTCGTCCGCCGCGGATTACAGGACCTGCTCAGCTCGGAGCCGGACCTGACCGTCGTCGGCGAAGCGGCCGACGCCCGTGAGGCACTCGCCCGGGCCCCTGCCCTGCGGCCCGATGTTGCGGTACTCGATGTCCGGCTGGGCTCCATGGCGGAGGATGCGGATCAGGAAGGCATCAGCGTCTGCCGCGAGCTGCGCGCCGCCCTCCCTGAGCTCGCCTGTCTGATGCTGACGTCGTTCGATGACGACGAAGCGCTCTTCGACGCCATCATGGCCGGAGCCGCGGGCTACGTGCTCAAGCAGATCCGAGGATCGGACCTGGTGACAGCCATACGTACCCTCGCGGCAGGCAAGTCGATGCTGGATCCCGGTGCAACCGCCCGCGTGCTGGCGCGTGTCCGCAGCCCTGCCGGCCGTGGCACCACCGACCCGCCGGAACTCTCCCAGCTTTCCCCGCGCGAACGGGAGATTCTCGATCTGATCGGCGAGGGCCTCACCAACCGGCAGATCGCCGAACGTCTCTACCTCGCCGAGAAGACCGTGAAGAACCGGATCTCCGCCATCCTCAACAAGCTGAAGGTGGGCAGGCGGATACAGGCCGCGGTCATCGCCGAGAGGGTACGGGAGCGGGGAGAGCCGCCGGAGGAGGGCGGCAGGGCCACCGGCTTCGGGGCATACGGGCGGGGCGGCGCCGGTCCTCGAACGCATCGGCATCATCCGGCCCGGATGCGCCGTGACCTACCCTGACAACGGAACACGCCGAACCGGGCGAGTACCGCCCTGGTCCGGCGTCTCAAATGCAGTGTGCCGCCGAGCTGTTCGGCCCGGGACCGGATGTCGGCGAGGCCTCCCCGGCCCGACGCTCCGGAGCCAAGGCCCGCCCCGTCGTCCGTGACACTGAGGACGGTCTCGTCCGCAACGGTCAAGGTCACGTCCACGCGCCGGGCGTGGGCATGCGGGGCGATGTTGCTCAGCGCCTCGGTGAGTACGGCGAGCAGATGTTCCGCTGTCGCCGACGGCACGTCGGTGTCGACCGGCCCCTCCATGCGCAATTCCGACTCCCGGCGTCCACGGTCCAGCTCCAAGGCGAGAGCTGCTTGCTCGGCGAACCCGGAGATCAGCCGTACGTCGCTGGCCGAGAGCGGCTGCCGGTCCTGTACGCGGCAGAGCCTGAGGGAACCGCGGGTCGGGGCGTCGCTCCGCGGCGGAACGGCGACGGCCGGGCCGGCGGCCAACGTGTGGGCTGCGCCGCGTACCCCCCGTGGATCAGTGGAGAGGTCGGTAGTGACCTCGGATTCACCGGTCCGGGCAGCCAGGCCGGCGAGCGACCGTCACGCGGCACCGCCGACCCCACGAGCTGCTCCGCGCCCTCCCCTTGTGCGACTGCTGCGATCAGCTCACCCGTGGCAGGGTCCGGAAGCAAGACTGCCACCGAGTCGGCGTCGGCCAGTTCGCCACTGCACCGTGCGATCAGGCCGAGCACCTCACCGGTCCCCGCGCCGGACAGCAGGGTGCTGGTGATCCCGCCCAGCGCTTCGAGCCACTGCTCCCGCCGCCGACTCTCGTGGTACGGCCGCGCATTGTCCATGGCCACGCCCGCGGCGGCCGCCAACATCGAGAGCATGGCCTGATCCTCGGCGTCGAACTGCGCCTCGCCGCGCTTCTCCGTGAGGTAGAGATTGCCGAAGACCTCATCACGACCCGTATCCGCACGCCGAGAAACGTCCGCATCGGCGGGTGGTGCTCAGGGAATCCGTAGCTGCTGGGATGAGCGGTGAGATCCGTCAGCCGCAACGGCTTCGGGTGGTGGATCAGCTCGCCGAGTATCCCGTGGCCAGAGAGCAACGGCGGCAGTTCCTCCTCCCCCGGTACCTGCCGGTTCAGCGCTTGATGAAGCAATCCGTGGACGCTCAGGGTTCCGGGACGACGGCGACCGGACACTGTGCGTGGTGCAGCACCGTGTGGTTGACCAGGCCGAGCTGCAGCCCGGCATGTCCCTGCCGTCGGTGCGCGCCGACCACGAGCAGGTCGGCGGCGTGCGACGCCGCCACCAGCACGGTGCCCGGAGCTCCCTCGACCGTCCGGTACTCCACGGTCACCTGCGGGAACGCGGCAACCGGCTTGTTCAGCACTCCGTCCATCAACTCCGCTGCGCGGCGCTCGTGTTCGGCTCGGTATTCGCCGTGTGCGCCACATTGTTCGGGTACTTCGGTGCCGGCGCAGCGCCACGCGTGGACGGCTTCGACGGTGCAGTGGCGGAGGGCGGCCTCTTCGAGGGCGAACGTCGCTGCCGTGGTGCCCGCCGCGCGCTCACTGACACCCAAGGCCACTTTGCATGCCTCGCCGCGGATGTTTCCCGTACGACCGCGCACCACGATCACGGGGCAGTGAGCGCGAGCCGCCACGCCCAGCCCCACCGAACCGAGCAGCAACGATGTCAGCCGTCCGCGGCCACGATGCCCGACCACCACTGCTTTGGCACGTTGCCCTTCGGCCAGCAGAGCCTCCACCGGTTCGTCCGGAGCGAGATAGGTGGTGACGTCCAGTTCCGGCACGCGGCGAGAGGCCCGTTCGGCCGCGACGCCGACAATCGTCTCTTCCATGACGCGCTCGGAGGGGCGCTCGGTCGACCAGTCAGGGAGGTGCCCCTCGTACCTTTCCCAGCGCGAGGCGTACACGATGCGCAGGGGAATCCCGTACCGCGCGGCCGCGTCCGCTCCCCAGTCCACCGCATCCAGGCTGGCGTTCGAACCATCGACTCCCACGACGAGCGGATGTTCCATGATGCTGCCCTTCTCGTCACCGCGGCACAGGCGGCCCGTCTCGGAATCTGCGGAATCTGCGGACAGCATCACGTCTGCCGACCGGCCCCGGACAGGGGCCGGTCCGGCACTGGTTCAGGGCCTTTCGGCCCCGGGCGCGTCACGTCGGCCGGGCTTCAAGCTGACGACAGCCGCAGCGGAGGGATGTCTGCACCATGGATGAGCCAGAGCCGAGAACCCGGACGACGAACGGCGGGGACGGTTTCCCGGTCCGGGCCACTGCGCCGGCCCGCGATGCGCCAGATCGGCACGAGGTGCGGATCGTCGTGCGCGGAAGGGTGCAAGGAGTGGGTTTCCGCCCCTTCGTCCACCGCACCGCGACCCGTCTGGGACTGGACGGCACGGTACGCAACGTCAACGGACACGTGGTGATCGTCGCTGCCGGGCCACCGCTGTCCTTGTCCCGGCTCGTCACAGCGCTACGTACGCAGGCTCCTCCGTCGGCAGCGGTCGGCAGCGTCGAGATCGACCGTGCGCCGGACGACACGCCGCCCGGCGAGGGCTTCACCATCGGCCCCAGTGCTGCCGGGCCACCACAGAGCGGCATCCGCGAGATTCCACCGGACACCGCGACCTGCGACGCCTGTATCGGGGAACTCTTCGACCCCGGCAACCGGCGCCTGCGCCATCCCTTCATCAACTGCACGGACTGCGGCCCGCGTGCCACCGTCATCGAGGCGCTGCCGTACGACCGGACTCATACGACCATGGGCGGCTTCGGCCTCTGCGCGGCGTGCACGAGGGAGTACGACGATCCGTCGGACCGGCGTCACCATGCCGAGCCCCTCGCCTGCCCGCGCTGCGGTCCCCGGCTCATCTGCGATTCACTGCGGGACGAGTCCGCTCTCCAAGCCGCTGAGGGGCTGGTGGCGGTAGGCGGCATCCTCGCGCTGAAAGGCCTCGGCGGTTACCAGCTAGTGTGCGACGCGACCCGGCCCGATACGGTCGATGAACTGCGCCGGCGCAAACACCGCCCGCACAAGCCGCTCGCGGTCATGGTCCCCGACCCGGACGCAGCTCGGCGGCTTGCCCATGTCAGCAGGACCGCCGCCCGGGAACTGACCTCACCGGACCGGCCGGTGGTGCTGCTCCCCGCCCGCACCGGCAGTTCCGTACCGTCCGCGGCGGTCCATCCGGGCACCGGGTACATCGGCATCTTCCTGCCCACCAGCGGCCTGCATCACCTCCTCCTGCGCGACCTGGCCCGTCCGCTCGTCGTCACCAGCGGCAATGTCTCCGGAGAACCCCTCGCGATCGACGATGTCGACGCCCGTGAGCGGCTGGCCGGGATCGCTGACGGCTTCCTGACCCACGACCGCGGCATCCGCTCGCGGTACGACGACTCGGTCGTCCAAGTGGTGGGCGGCACCCGCATGACGCTGCGCCGGGCCCGCGGCCTGGCACCGGCTCCGCTCCCCCTGCCGCGGCCCGCAACGACTCCCCTGGTCGCCGTGGGGGCCCAGTCCAAGCACACCTTCACCCTGGCGGACGGCCGGCAGGCCGTGCTCGGACCACACACGGGAGATCTGCACGACACCGATACCTTGGAAGCGTTCGAGGGTGCCTATACGCATCTCGGTCGGCTCACCGGCATCACTCCGCAGTCGGTGGCCCACGACCTCCACCCGCGGTACCTGTCCACGCAGTGGGCGCTGCGATTCCCGGCGCAGGACCGTATCGCCGTACAGCACCACCATGCGCACATCGCCGCCTGCGCGGCAGAGCACCGCCTGCGCGGCCCCTTCCTCGGCGTGGCCTACGACGGGCTCGGCCTCGGCGACGACGGCACCTTGTGGGGCGGCGAAGTGCTGCTCGCCGACTACACGCGCTTCCGCCGGATCGGCCGCTTCGCCACCGCTCCGCTGCCCGGCGGGGAGGCGGCGGTACGCCACCCCGACCGCATGGCCCTGGGCTACCTCTACGGCGCCGAGCCTCTCGGTGCACCCATGCCCCCGCCGGAGGCGACTGCGTCCTTCACCGACCGGTTCGATGCCCGTGCACACACCGCACTGCGCACCATGGTGCGCCGCGGCATCAACTCCCCCAGGGCCTCCAGCGCGGGCCGTCTCTTCGACGCTGCCGCGGCGCTCCTCGGTGTGTGCGGCGAGGTGTCGTACGAGGGACAGGCAGCAGTCGCCCTGGAAAGCGCGGCAGGCCGGCTGCGCGCACCCGCGCTGCCCTGGCGGCTGGTGCGCGTGGACGGTCTGTGGGTCTACGATCCGGCCCCGACCCTGGCGGCGCTGTTCCCGTCTTCGGAGTCACGGGGCCCCGCCCGGCTCGCCGCCGCCTTTCACACCACGATCGCCGAGGTGACCGCTGCCCTCGTCGAGAAGGCGATCGGCGCGGGCGCGCCGCGGACGGTGTGCCTGGGGGGCGGCTGCTTCGCCAACCGCCGCCTGGTCACCGACGTACGCCGGCTGCTACAGGCACTGGACGTGGAGGTCTACGTCGGCAGCGCCGTACCGCCCGGGGACGGCGGAATCAGTTACGGGCAGGCAGCCATCGCCGCCGCCCGGCTCCTCCAGAGGGGAACGTGAGCAGCCATGTGCCTGGGCATACCCGGCCGCATCCTGTCGGTCCACGACGATGCCGGGCTGCGGATGGCGACGGTGGACTTCGGAGGTGTGCGCCGTGAGGTGTGTCTGGAATACACCCCCGGTGCGTCCGTCGGTGCGTACGTCATCGTGCATGTCGGTTTCGCCATCACCACCGTCGACGAACAAGAGGCGCAGCGCACCCTCGACGTGCTGCGGGCGATGGGGGATGCCGTGGCGGGCGAATTGGGTGAGCCCCTGCCCGCCGGTGATGATGCGCGCATGCGGCTGAGCCGCGACACCGCCTTGTCCGGCCCGGGGCCGACGGCCCGGCCGGAGGAGGGCCGTTCAGCCCCGTAGCGGTCCCGCCCGGCCCCTCAACCCCGGGCCGGCCCCGGCCGGACGATGGCCTCAGGAATTCAGCCCGTTTCGGCGAAGGGGCAGCAATGGCCACGCATGCCGAGGGACCGGATGCGGTGCACGCGCTTCTGACGGACGGTACTACCGCGACCATCAGGGCCGTCCGCCCGGACGACCGCGAGCGCGTTCTGGAGATGTACCGGCGCATGTCAGCGGACAATCTGCGCCGACGCTTCTTCGCCGCGAGCAGGCGCAGCGCGGAGCACGCCGCCGAGCGCGTCTGCACACTCAGCAGCCCCACCGATCAGGCACTGCTCGCTCTCGTCGGTGACAAGGTCATCGGCGTCGCCGAGTACCACCGCATCGACTCCCCCGACCGGCCACAGCTCGCTGAGATCGGCCTGACGGTAGCCGACGACTGGCACGGGCACGGCGTCGGCACCCTTCTCCTGGAGCACCTGGCGCACACCGCTCGCGCCGCAGGTGTCACCGCGTTCACGGCGGAGTCCCTGGCCGACAACCACCTGATGCTCAAGGTCGTCGCGGATCTGGGGCTGCGCACGACCCGGCGCTTCGAGCAGGGCGAGGTGTACAGCACCATCGAACTGCAGGAGGACGAGCAGTACCTCATGGCGGTCGACGCCCGAGGGCGTACCGCCGATGTGGCCAGCCTGCGCCCCCTGCTGCGGCCGAGGTCGGTCGCCGTCATCGGGGCCGGCCGCAAGGAAACCTCGGTGGGCCGCGCCGTTCTCACCAACCTTCGCCGCAACGGTTTCAACGGCGTGCTGTACGCGGTTAATCCGCATGCCGCATCCATCGCCGGCGTGCCGGCCTTCCCGACCGTCGCCATGCTGCCGGAAACGCCCGAGCTGGCGGTGCTCGCGGTACCCGCTCATACGCTGCCGGACGTGGCGGAACAGTGCGGTGCGCGCGGGGTGCGAGCGCTGGTGGTCGTCGGTGCCGGACTGCGAAACAGGGAAGCGACCGAATTGCTGGCGGCCTGCCGGCGGCATGGTATGCGGCTGGTCGGCCCCAACTGTCTGGGTCTGGCCAACACCGACCCGGCGGTGCGGCTGGACGCGACGTTCGCCGCCGCCGCACCGCGTCCCGGCACGGCCGGGGTCGCCGTCCAGTCCGGCGGGGTGGGCATCGCACTGCTCGGCGCGCTCTCCCGGCTGGGCATCGGCGTCTCCAGCTTCGTCTCGCTCGGCGACAAGTACGACGTCAGCGGCAACGACCTGCTGCAGTGGTGGGAGTGTGACGGCCGGACCGACCTCGCGGTGCTGCACCTGGAGTCCTTCGGCAACCCGCGCGCCTTCTCCCGTACCGCACGCCGACTGGCCCGGCGCATGCCGGTCCTCACCGTCGACGCGGGCCGCTCCGAGGCCGGCCGGCGCGCCGCCGCCTCCCACACCGCCGCACTGGCCACCCCGACCATGACCCGCCGTGCCCTGTTCCGCCAGGCCGGCATCATCCCCACCACAGGACTGGGCGAACTCGTGGAGACCTCAGCCCTCCTGCACACCCAGCCACTCCCGGCCGGCCCCCGTGTCGCGATCGTCAGCAACGCGGGCGGCGCCGCGGTCCTGGCCGCCGACGCCTGCGCCGAAGCCGGCTTGACCGTTCCCGAACTGCCCGCCACCCTCGCAGCAGAACTCGCTGCCACGCTGCCCGCGGGAGCGCGCGTGGCCAACCCGGTGGACACCACACCCGCCGTCACCTCGATCGCGTTCGCCCAGTGCCTGGACCGGCTGGCCCAACATGGTGCGGTCGACGCCGTACTGGCCGTACTGGTGCCCACCGCACTCGCCGCGGCCAGCGGTGACAATCCGGTCGAGGCACTCATCCACCCGGCGGGCAGCCGGAGCCGGCCGCTCCTCGCCGCTCTCCTGGACCAGGCGGAGCCGGTACGTCTGCTGCCGGCGTCGGAAGGTCGGTCCGTTCCCGCCTACGCCGAGCCGGCCGCCGCGGCCCGGGCGCTGGGCCATGCGGTGGAATACGCCCGATGGCGCGCGGAACCACTGGGCTCGATACCCGCCCTCGACCGCATCGACGCTCCGACCGCCGCCCTCCTCGTGGACGACTTCCTCCAGCACACGCCCGAGGGCGGCTGGGCCGATCCCCGGCTGTGTGGTGCCTTGCTGGATGCGTACGGGATACCCCAGCAGCCCTGGGCCTGGGCAAACAGTCCGGACGCCGCCGCGGCGGCCGCCGAACGCCTGGGCCTGCCGACCGCCCTCAAGGCCCACTGGCCCGGCATCGTGCACAAGAGCGTGGTCGGTGCCGTACGCCTGGACCTGAGGAGCCCGGCGGCGGTGCGCGCGGCCTACCGGGACTTCACCGACAGGTTCGGCGAACTGATGACGGGGGCGGTGGTACAGCCCATGGCCGAGCGAGGCGTCGAACTCGTCGCCGGAGTGACGCACGACGACGTCTTCGGACCACTCATCCTCTTCGGCCTCGGCGGCACAGCAACCGAAGTTCTCGCTGATCACGCCGCCAGGCTGGCACCGCTCACCGACCAGGACGTGCACGCCCTGATCACCGCCCCCCGCTGCTCTCCACTGCTCTTCGGACAGCACGGTGACGGCCCGGTCGACCTCGAAGGCCTCGAACAGCTCCTGCACCGCCTCTCCCGCATGGCCTGCGACCTGCCGCAACTCGCCGAGGCGGACGTCAATCCGGTACTCGCCCGCCCCGGGGCCGTGACCGCCCTGGACGTGCGCATCCGGCTGGCACCCCGCACGGCCGAGGCCCCGTACCTGCGCCGCCTACGGGCCCGCTGACCAGGGCCCCGGCATCACCTGCCACCGCTCACGCAACAGCAGGAAGGAGCGGAACAATGCATCACCGATCCGTCAGCGACGTCATGAACCGTGACGTCGTCACTGCCGAGCCAGCCATGGTGTTCAAAGACATCGCGCGCCTGCTCGCCCAGCACCGCATCAGTGGCGCCCCCGTCGTCGACGGTGACGGCAAGGTGCTGGGGGTAGTGTCCGAGACCGACCTGATGGCCCGGCAGACCGTCCAGGACGACGAACGGCCGCGCCGGTTCCCCCACCTGACGCTCGACGGTGCACGTGCTGTGCGGGCCAAGAGCCGCGCGACCACGGTCGCCGATCTGATGACCAAGCCCGCCATCACCGTCGGCCCACGTCAGTCCCTCGTCGAAGCCGCCCGGGTCATGGCCCGGCACCACTGCAACCGGCTGCCCGTCATCGACGCCGAGGGCCGGCTGATGGGCATCGTCACCCGTGGCGACCTCCTGGGCGTGTTCCTGCGCTCCGACGACGACATCCGCAAAGAGGTCGTCGACGAGGTCCTGGTCCGCACCCTGTGGCTTGAGCCCCGCACCATCGACGTCAGTGTGCACGGCGGAACGGTCACCCTCACGGGCACCCTCCAACGCCGCAGTGAGATCCCTCTCGCCCTCCGCCTCACCTCCCGCATCGACGGCGTCGTCGAGGTCATCGACCATCTCGGCTACCAGGAGGACGACTCCCGTCTCCGGCCGAGCGAACAAGCCCTGCACGGCATCACCGAGGAGTGGCTGCGACGGATCTGATCCGGACGAACACTCCGGGCAGCGCTCCCACTGACAACCGGAGGCCCGCCATGGTCCAGCCATTCCGCATCACAGTGATCGGTGTCGGCAACGCCTTCCGGCACGACGACGGCATCGGCCCCGCCGTGGTCCAGCGCCTGCGCGAACGAGCGCTCGGCCGCCCACTGCCGCCGTCGGTCCGGCTCGCGGAATGCGAAGGGGACCCGGGCCGGCTCATCGCCCTCTGGGACGGCATGGAGCTGGCCGTGGTCATTGACGCCGCCCATGCCGAACCCGGCCATCCGGGCCGCGTGCACCGCATCAGCCTCACGACCTCGCACCTGCCCCCACCGCCCACCAGCTCCCACGGCCTGGGACTGGGTGAAGCTCTGCAACTCTCCGAGGCGTTGGGCAGGCTGCCCGGACGCCTTCTCGTCCTGGCCGTCGAAGGCGCGGACCACTCCATCGGCACCGGCCTCACCCAGGCAGTGGCCGACACCGTCGAACCCCTGACGGACGCCGTGGAGGCGGAGATCGTCCGGCACCGCGACGCCACCGCTCGCGGGGTACCCGGCTCCGACGAAAGCGCTCGCTCCGACGACAGCGCTCAGGAGGTGTGATCGATGAGCACATACCAGCGAGAGCGCAGCACGTACGCCGACACCCACGTCTCCCCCTCCCGCGTCTCCCCCGCCCCCGCCCGCTCCCGGCTGCTTCAGTGCCGGGCCCTGCTCCTCGGCATCGACGGACTCGTGACCGACACCGCACGACTGCACGCCGGAGCCTGGAAACGCACCCTGGACGCCTTCCTCCGAGACAACGGACACGTACACCGCCTCTCCGTCCGGCCGTTCGATCCGGAGACCGACTTCCGCCGCTTCTTCCAGGGCCGGGCACGGCTCGACGGCCTTCAGGCCTTCCTCACCTCCCGAGGCATCTACGACCCCGGGCATCCCGATTCTCCCGGCGTGCTGCGGGCGCTGGTGGCCGACGAGGACCGATACTTCGACGAGCAGGTGCGCCGGCACGGCGTACCCGTATGGCCTGACAGCCTCGACCTCGTGGCCGCGATGCACGCCCGTGCCCTCCCCGTCGCCGCGGTCTCGGCCTCCCGGCACGGCCGCCGGCTGCTGGAGGGAGCAGGCCTGACCAGCAGGTTCGACGCCATCGTCGACGGCCGCGACCGCGCGGCGCTCCAAGTGCCGGCCGCCCCTGACCCGGCCCTGCTGATCGAAGCCGCCCGGCAACTGCGGACGGCGCCCGAGCACAGCGCCGTCGTCGTCGCGGCGCCCGCATGGATCACCGCGGCCCGCAGCGGCGGCTTCACGCTCACCCTCGGAGTGGACCGGGAGGGACACACGAACAACGCCGTCGAGCTGTACAGGCACGGAGCGGCCCATGTGACCCGCAGCCTGGCGGAACTCGTCCCGCGCGCATGATTCCGCTTCGGCGCGGCGCAGGCAGGCCGGGCGACCGGGCGACCGGGCGACCGGGCGACCCGTGACGCGTAGACCCGATCCGAGGAGGTTCCCTATGTCCCATCCGCCGCAAGCACCACACGGCCGGGTAGTCATCGGATTCGACGGCTCGGCCCACGCCGAGCGGGCTCTGGACTGCGCGGCCGATGAGGCCCGGCGCCGTGACGCGGCCCTGGAGATCCTGGCCGGCTGGCCCTGGCCCAAGCGCCCACTGCCCGACTACGGGGTCCAGGACGACGAGGGCAAGCTGCTCTACAGCAGCGCCCGCCGGATGATGGACGGCGCCGTGGAACGAGCCCGGTCCCGGGCGCCGAACACCCTTATGATCCCCTCGCTGACGACGGAATCCGCCGCCGACGCACTCCTGCGCTGCGGCCGCACCGCCTCACTGACCGTCGTCGGTACCCGTGGGCACGGCGGATTCGCTGGACTGCTGCTCGGGTCGGTCAGCCTGCGCGTCGCGGCTCACTGCACCAGCCCGCTGATGGTGGTGCGCGGTGGCGTGGACCGCATCCACGGCACAGCCGTCCTCGGCCTGGCATCGGACACGGACGCGGACCCGAACGTGAAAGCCCTGCGTTTCGCCTTCGACGAAGCAGCCCGCCGCGAAGCCGAACTGCGGGTCCTGCACGCCTGGCAGTTCCCGGCCCCGCACGCCGACCGGACCCGGCCCTCGCAACTGAGCTGGGACGATGTCGCAGGGCTGCGCAAGGCCGCAGAAGCGGTGCCCCAATATGCCATCGCCAGGCTGGCACAGGAGTATCCCGACGTGCGGGCATCCGCACTGACCGTCTGCCAGAGCCCGGCACAGGCGCTCGTCGAGAGCAGTCGGGATGCCGATGTCGTCATCCTGGCGGCCCACCGCCGACCCCGCCCCTTCGGCCTGCAACTGGGCCCGGTCACCCACGCGGCCCTCCACCACGCCCACTGCCCGGTCGTTCTGGTCCCGACCGGCTGACCTCCACCCGAAGGCGAACCTCAGAGGTGGAAAGAGATGGAACGGGCCCGGGATCACCATCGGCGTCGGATTGCTCCTCCACGAACACGGATTCAGCCCAGAAGGCGGAGTAGCCTGGCGCTGCGGACACAGTTGGCCAAGTGCCTCCCGCCTGACATGAGGGGGGAAGATGCCCAGCAACGACCGCTACCGCGACACCAAACAAGCTGGTAGCGACACACTCAAGCTCATCTGGCGCATATGGCTCGGAGCCGGCCTCGTCTGGGTCGTGCTGGCGGTCCTTGCACGGAACGTGCAGTACCTGAATGTCATCATGACGGTCGGCATCTTCGCGGGTGCGGTCATCGCCACCCTGATAGCCGTCTTCGGATCCGCACACGTCTACTGGGAAGAAAACCGGGCCCGACGCCGCACGCTGTGGCGGAAGTGATACGCACGGACGCGGCTGCGACCGACCAGCAGAAAAAGCAGTTTTCCCACACAGTAGCCGTCGAGCGTCGGCATACGCCTGGCGTGCAACCATCTGCCCCTCCGCTCCCGTTAGCCCGTGCCGTCGGCCGCGGTGCCGGGACCGATACACAGCCCGGCATTCCAGGTGCCGCAACGTTGCAGATCCAGCCCACGTGACCATTCCGCTCCGCCGGTCGGCTTCCTGATGACCGGCGGGCTGTGCACTTTTGGTCCAGCCGGGAGAGGACCGGGGCAAGGTCCATGGGTGTCACGACGAGAGCGGCCACAGTCAGGAGCCACCGGTTCGTGCCGGGAAAGAGCAAGGCACCGAAGAGAGCCGTGAGGGCAATGGAACCCGGCAGGGCCAGGCCCAGCAATCGGCCCTCGCCCACCGATGTGCCCAGTCGTTCGTACCCTCTGGCCTCGGCGGCATCCGTGAACAGCAGCACGGCCAGCACGAGTCCGACGCGCACCTGAAAGGTGGGCGTCTCCACGTCCAGCGTGACGACCGGACGGTACGACCCGTCAGTACGATTCCAGCCACCGCGCATGCGATCGGCGCGGTGATGCTCCAACGTGTCGGCTCGCACCGGTCATTCGTAGGATCGGTGGGCCCGAGGACCCTGGGTATGGCAGTGAGCTTGTAGCCGGTCGATGGCGCGAACGGCTTGGCCGCCCGGAACCCGTGACGGTCGGAACCGCTCATTGGGACATGCGGCTTGATCGGTGTGTAGAACAACGTCGGCGAGGTCGTCCGCGGGATCGCGGAACGATGAGCCGGCGGAGGTGGCGCCCGTTGTCTTCTTCACCACCAAGAGATGGGCCTGCGGCACGGCGGTGGGGCCTTTGGCTGTCGGGGACGCAAGCGGGGCCCGTCTCCGACCGGACTGCGAGCCGTGCGGTTCAAACCTGCTTTGCCTGCGACCGGCTGAGCGCGCAGCGGTCCGGGTGCGGGGTCTGGGCACCCGGACCGCCGTCCGCAGACTCACCGAGCGGCATCCCGTCGGCAGCCCTGCGCAGGGGCAGCGGCCCAGGCAGAAACCTAAGCCCTGTTGCCTGAGGACATGGTCCGGTCAACACTTACAGTGGTCCTGTAAACGCAACCAACTGAATCGGTGCGGTATGAGTTCGCTGCGGGGCTCGACTGTCGGGGTGGTGGAGCGGCAGACTGCCACGGATGTCAGATGATCTTGTGCCTGCTGGGCTGGGGGCCGCGTGGCTTCGTTGGTGCCGCCCGGACCGCCGCGTCGTCGCCGGGCCGGGCCCGCTGCCGGAGGACGGCCGGACATGGAGGACGCGGCAATCGTCCGGCTCGCACACTTGGTGGTCAAAGAGGAGCATCGTCGGACCACCGCCGAGACCCTCCTCCTGCGCCACCAGGGCCGACCAAGCCGTAACGCACTGGCACCGGGCCTGGTTCTGAAGGAAGAGAAGCACCGCCCCCGGCCCCCCGGGCATGAGCGAACGAGCGCTGTCCCGTAAAAGGAGCGACGGAGGATATGTATCAGGTTCCGGCCCCCCGAGCCGAATTCGGCCAGCCGGTCCGGCTTTGCACCGACGACCTGGACGAGGCCCGGCAGGTCATCGGGCGGAACTTCTACTCCAACGTCGTCGACCTGCTCCAGCCATCAGCCGTTCTCACCGGGCACTTCGCGATCAGCAGGCTCCACCGTGTGACGCTCGGCACTCTGCAATTCGGGGCAGATCTGTGCATGCGCTTCGGTGAGCTGGGGGCCTACCACATCGACGTGCCGCTCACCGGGTCCATGACGTGGCATCAGGGACGCCTCGATCCACTACTGGCCACAGTGCACCGGGCCGCGGTCTTCCAGCCCGGCCACGATACGGTGCTGGACCGGTGGAGCGGTGATTGCCGACTTCTCGCGGTCAAGGTCGAACGCTCCGAACTGGAAATGCAGTTGGAGCGGCTGCTCGACGCCCCGATCCGGTTACCCCTTCGGCTTGCACCCGCCATGGATGTCTCTTACGGTCCCGGGCGCAGCTGGGCACAGCTGGTCCGGATGGCCGCGGAAGATGCGCAGACGTCGCAGGGGCTCATCCATCAGGAGCTGGTCGCCGACCGCCTGCACGAGGCGGTGGTGATCGGACTGCTGCTGGCGACTGATCACCCTTATCGCGAAGAACTGGCGCGGCCGGCTCCACCTTGCCGTCCTGCCCCGGTCAAGCGCGCCATCGACGCCATGGAAGCGCACCCGGAGCATCCGTTCACCGTGACGCTGCTTGCCGAGATCGCCGAGGTCAGCATACGGCGACTGCAACAGGGGTTCCGCCGGCACGTGGGCATGCCGCCCATGGCCTACCTGCGCCGGACTAGGATGGCCCGTGCTCACGAGGAGCTGCGTCGTAACGAACCCGGTCAGGTGACCGTCACCGATGTCGCCTACCGCTGGGGCTTCACACACCGAAGCAGGTTCGCCGCCGACTACCGTCAACGCTATGGCGTGACGCCCTCGACCACTCTCCACGGGACCTAGGCATGGTCGTTTTCGAGCATGTGGCGACGTTCTTGTTCCCGCTTGGAGTAGGCCGCTGCCCGGATCGCCTCGTCGCTCTCCAAGCCTGATCCCAGCGCTCCACCCACGGTGGCGACCGAAGCCACGAACCAGACAACGTCCAGTATTCCGTGGCGTGCAGCGGGGCTCGTGTCATGGAGGCGAACACTCGGCCATTGAGGATGAACAGCGCCCGCACCAAGTTGATGACGATCAGACCCGCGTAGCAGACGAGTACCCCGATACCCACAGTTACGACCGTCGAGGCGTTGCAGAGCCTCACCCTCTGCCGGGAGCACCTGGGCCATGCGCTGCGCGATCTCCGTCGGCGTATCCGGTTACGCCAGGAGGGCCACGGCCGTCACGCCCTCAAACGACACCCGCACGCTGGGCCCTTCGCCTTCGCCGCATCCGATCCCAAGTGCCACCAGGATGCCTGCGAGGCAACGTCGACGCCGGGTGACACGCTGGCCCCCGCCGGCAGGTGCAGGCGGTACGTCCAGGTCCCGCGTCCTTCCGAGCCGCTTCGGTGGCCTCCTCGGCGAGCAGCTCCGCTGCCACCGTCCCCACGGCCTCCCCGGGGGGCCGAGCACGTGACGAGCGCCCGCCTCGCGGCTCCCCTGGTATGCGGTTTGCCGCGTTGGCGGACCTGGAAACTCACTGCTGCATCGGGCCGGACTTCGGGAAGTCGCCGCTTTCTGCGCGTGCCCGGACCTTGCGCCAGAACTCCAGGGCGGCGTATTCGATACCGAGCCCGAGTTCCAGGGTGATCATGCGGCTGGCGACCTCTTCGATGTGGCCGTAGCGGTGTTGCATCTCTTCGTACTCGGCGATCCGGGTTTCGTGCTGCTCGATCTGGTCCTGGGCGAGCCGTGCCACGTCCTGCGGTTCCGCCAGTTCGCTGAAGAACAGCTTGATCTCCGCGATGTCACGGAGTTCGAAGTGCTCCTTGACCGGCTCGGCCAGCCACTCGCCCAGCGCGGCCTGGCCCTCTGCGGTGATGGTGTACGTCTTGCGCCGCCGCCCGGTGTCCTCCTGGTGCAGCTCAAGGAGACCGGCCTTCTGGAGCCGCTTGGGCTCTGAATACAGCTGCGCGTGCGGGAAGTTCCAGAAGTAGCCCACGGACCGGCCGATCGCGCGCTTGAGGTCGTACGACGTGGAAGGGCCACGCGTCGCGATCATCCCCAGGACTACGAACGAGGTTGTTGAGAGCCGGACCGTTGACATGGTCTGAAGCGTACCGTAGGTTCAAGCCGCACGGTCTGAAACATACGGTTCGAATAGAACGGTCCGGGCGTGCGGTTGCGTGCATCGCTCAATCGCGCCTCGGGGGAGAGGGAAGACCATGGATCTGGGCACGGTCATGCGCTGGACGGCCGAGCGCTACCCGCAGCGCCGGGCGGTCGGCGGCAGGGCCCCGATGACGTACCGGGAATGGGACGCCCACACCAACCGGCTGGCGCGGGCCCTGGCCGAGCTCGGCGTCCGCCCCGGCGGGCGGGTGGTGCTCTCGATGGCCGGTGGCGAGCCGCTGGCCAGCCTGCACCTGGCCATCCAGAAGCTGGGTGCCGTCTCGGTGCCGCTGTCCTTCCGCTTCAGCGCCTCCGAGCTCCAGTACTGCCTCTCCGATGCCGAGCCCGCGCTGGTGATCAGCGACGCGTCGACCGCCGCCGTCGCCGAAGAGGCACTGAGCGGCATGGACTCCCTGCCGTGGATCCTCTCCGGTGACCCGGCCGATGCGACGATCGAGCGCCTCGCGGCCGGTCTGCCGGACGGCCCGCTCGACGTCCGGGTGTCCGAGCAGGACACCAGCGTCATGCTCTACACCTCGGGCACCACCGGCAGACCCAAGGGCGTGCCGCGGACGCACCGAGCCGAGCACCACGCCGCGGTCGCCCATCTACTGCAGAGCGGACAGTCACCCTTCGACGTGACGCTCGGCGTGATGCCGCTGTTCCACACCATGGGGCTGCGCACGCTCATCGCCACCCTCGTCGGTGCGGGCACATGGACTCCGCAGGTGCGCTTCGACGCGGACGAGACACTCGCGCTCATCACCGAAGAGCACATCAGCTGCCTCTACCTCGTACCGACGATCTACTGGTCGCTGGTGCGCACCGGCCGCCTCGCGGAAGCCACGTCCGTGCGCAAACTGGCCTACGCAGGCTCGTCGATGACCCCGGCGCTGGTGGAGCAACTGACGGAGACACTTCAGCCGAAGTCCTTCGTCAACCACTTCGGCAGCACCGAGATCTACACCTTCACCGTGGGGCCCGACGTCATCGCCAAGCCCGGGTGCGCGGGCCGGGCCGGTGTCTTCTCCCGGGTCCGCCTGGTCGAACCGGTCCCGGACGCCGGCCCCGACGCGCTGGTCGGCCCCGGCGAGCAGGGGCAGATCGCCATCTCCCTGCAGAGTCCGGAGGCATTCGCCGGCTACTGGCACCGCCCCGACGCAGACGCCAAGTCGATCCGCGACGGCTGGTACTTCCCCGGAGACCTCGCCACCGCCGACGAGGACGGGGACCTGTGGGTCGCCGGTCGCGTCGACGACATGATCAATTCCGGTGGCGAGAACATCTATCCGGACGAGATCGAGGACAGGCTGATCCGCTGTCCGGCAGTCAGTGAGGTCGTCGTGGTCGGGCTGTCCGACGACCGGTGGGGACAGGCCGCCACCGCGTTCTTCGTTCCCGTCGAAGACATGGCCCCCCACCAGGCGTTGGCGGTACTTGACTCCTACGTACGCGAGCGCTCCGGACTGCCCTCCCTCAAGCGCCCCAAACGACTCATCGCCGTGGCCGAGCTCCCCAAGTCGGGAGCGGGCAAGATCCTCCGCCGTGGGCTGGATTCCGGTGACTACCACGCGCTGGCCGACAGCGCCGCAGCGGCAGACAGGTGACGCACATGACAACGACCTTCGAACGGCCGGCCCGGCCGACCGCACGGATCGAGGACCCTGCGCTGCTCACGGGCCGTGGCCGCTTCCTCGACGACATCGACCCCCTGCCCGGCACGCTCACCGCCGCGGTGGTGCGCAGCCCGCATCCGCACGCCCGCATCCGCGGTGTCGATCTTGAGCGGGCGCGACGGCACCCCGGTGTCGCCGCCGTGATCGGACCCGAGGAGGTCCTCGCCGCGCTGAAGCCCTTCCCGCTCTCGCTCAAGACGCCCATGCCGTATTACCCGACGGGCACCGACAAGGTCCGGTTCGTCGGTGAGCCGGTGGCGGTCGTGGTGGCCGCAGACCGGTATCTCGCGGAGGATGCCGCCGAGCTCGTCGAGATCGATTACGAACCGTTGCCGCCGGTGGTCGACGTCGAGAAGACCCTCCTGCCCGAGGCCCCGCGGCTGCACGACGGAGCCGACAGCAATGTAGCGACCGACCGGACCTTCGCCTTCGGTGACGTGGACGCCGTCTTCGCCGCCGCCGACCACATCGTGAAGGGCAAGTACAGCTTCCCGCGGTACTCCTCGACCCCGATGGAGTGCTACTCGGTCATCGCCGAGTGGCAGGACGAGGTCGACGGGCCCGCCGTCCAGGCCTGGGCGAACTTCCACGGTCCGTTCTCCATGGTGCCGGTACTGGCGGGGGCACTCGGCGTGCCCGCCTCGCGGGTTCGGCTGATGATCCCGGCCGACAACGGCGGCAGCTTCGGGATCAAGGCCGGCATCTACCCCTACGTGGCGCTGATGGCGCTGGCCAGCAAGTACGCCGGCCGGCCAGTGCGCTGGACCGAGGACCGTATCGAGCACTTGCTCGCCAGCTCCGCCGGTTCCGACCGCGTCATGTGGTTCGAGGCCGCGGTCTCCGCCGAGGGCTCGGTGCAGGGGCTGCGCGCGGACCTGGTGGACAACGTCGGCGCCTATCTGCGCCCGCCGGAGCCCAGCACGCTGTATCGCTGCTTCGGCAACATCACCGGCGCATACAAGATCGACGCCGTGCAGATCCGCTCCCGCGCCGTGGTCACCAACAAGACACCGACCGGCCTCAACCGCGGATTCGGCGGCCAGCAGCTCTACTTCGGCCTGGAACGGCTCATGGACAAGATCGCCGGAGTATGCGGGCTCGACCCGGCCGAGCTGCGACAGCGCAACTTCGTACAGCGCGAGGACTTCCCGTACGCCACCCCCACCGGCGGCATCTACGACTCCGGCGATTACCAGCGCGTGATGGACATGCTGCTGAAGAACGCCGACTACCAGGCGCTGCGGGAAAAGCAGCGGGAGGCGCGCGAGCGCGGCGAGTACTTCGGCATCGGCATCGCCACGATCGTCGACCCGTCGGCCACCAACATCGGCTACGTGGGCCTGGCCACCCCGGCCGAGCAACGAAAGGCGGGGCGCGGCAAGTCCGGCTCCACCGAGCACGTGCGCATCAGCGTCGACCTCAACGGCATCGTGTCGGTGCTGCTGGGCACTGTGCCGCAGGGGCAAGGCCATGCCACCGTCGCCCAGGACGTCGTCGCCGAACAGCTCGGACTGCCGCGGGAACAGGTGCGGCCGGTGGTCGAGATGGACACCGCCACCACACCGTGGACGGTGACCTCCGGAAGCTACTCCTCCCGGTTCGCGCCGCTGCTGACCAGTGCTCTGGTCGAGGCCAGTGAGAAGCTGGCCGAGACGATCAAGGTCGCCGGCGCCACTCTGCTCGGTGCCGACCCTGCCGACGTCGAACTCGGCCAGGGCCAGGTCCGGCTCCGTGCCGAACCCGAGCGGGCGGTCCCCTTCCGGCACGCGGCCGGACTGGTCCACTGGGACCCCGGTGCGCTGCCCGAGGGCACTCCCGCGCGCCTGTACGAGGAGGCCGCCTTCACTCCCCCGCAGTCGAAGGCAGCCAGCAGGACCGACCAGATCAACTCCAGCCTGTGCTACGGGTTCGTCGCCGAACTGGTCGGCGTGCGCATCGACGCCGCGACCCGGCAGCTCGAGCTCGACCAGGTGGTGACGGTCCACGACCCGGGCACGATCCTCAACCATCAGCTGCTCGAAGGCCAGGTTCACGGCGCGCTCGCGCACGCCATCGGCGGCGCGATGTTCGAGGAAATGCGCTACACCGACGCCGGGCAGCCCACCGCGACGTTCATGGACTACCTCTGTCCCACCACTGCGGAGACGCAGTACGAGCTCAACAGCGACCACCTGGAGACTCCCTCGCCGCTCACGCGCCTCGGCGCGAAGGGCTGCGGTGAAGGCAGCAGCATGAGCCTGCCCGTCGCGATCGCCAATGCGGTCGCCGACGCCCTCGCCCCGGCCGGCGTGGACATCACCACCCTCCCGCTGCACGGCAACGTGCTCAACGAGCTGCTCAACGGCAGCGACAGCGAAAGGACCCTGTGACCATGGCACTCACCGGAGGCGAAATCAGGCTGGACCGCGGCCATGAGGGACGCGTCGCCTACCTGACCCTCGACCACGGCAAGTTCAACATCATCACCATGGAGACCCGCCAGGTGATGGCCGACCGCTTCGCCGAGATCGACGCCGACAAGGACATCCAGGTGGTGGTCATCCAGGCCGCCGGCGAGCACTTCTCCTCGGGCGGTGACATCCCCGGCTTCATGGAGGTGGAGCCGGTCGACTTCACCGACCTCGGCCAGAACATCACCGCGCCGGCCCGCAGCCCCAAGCCGGTCATCACGGCCGTCGACGGCTACTGCTTCGGCGTCGGCCTCGAACTCGCCCTCTCCACCGACATCCGCATCGCCACCGAGCGCAGCGAGTTCGCGCTGCCGGAGATGCGGCTGGGAATGATCCCCGGATCCGGCGGCACCCAGCGCCTCGCCCGGCTCATCGGCCTCTCCCGCGCCAAGTACCACGTCATGACAGCGTCCCGCATCAACGCCCAGCAGGCCGGCGACTGGGGCCTGGTCGCGAACGTCGTCCAGGACCGTGCGGCGCTCGATGCCGAGGTCGAGCGGATCGTCAGCGCACTGCTCGGCTTCTCGCCACTGGCCGCCCGCACCGCCAAGGAAGTCCTCGACAAGGGCGTCGACGCGCCGCTGTACTCCGGCATCGAGCTGGAACGCAAGGCGTACTCCATGCTGCGCTCCAGCCACGACTTCGCCGAGGGCGTCACCGCGTTCCTCGAAAAGCGCGCCCCGAAGTTCCAGGGCCGGTGAGCTGAACCATGAAAGCCGCACCGTTCGCCTACGTTCGTCCGTCGAGTCTGGCCGACGCGATCGCCGAACTGGCGGAAACCAGCGGGGGCGGCAAGGTCATCGCGGGTGGGCAGTCGCTGGCCCCTGTGCTGGCCATGCGACTCGCCCGCCCCGACACCCTGGTCGACATCAACTCCATTGAGGAACTCGACGAGCTGACCCGCTCCGAGCAGCACCTGCACATCGGCGCCACCGTACGGCAGCGCCGCGTCGAGCGGGACCCGCTCAGCAAAAGCGTCCCGCTGCTGCGCCTGGCCCTGCCCTGGGTAGGGCACCGGGAGCTGCGCAGCCGGGGCACCGTCTGCGGCAGCCTCGCCCACGCCGACCCGGCGGCCGAGCTCCCGGCCGTGGCCTGCTGTCTCGACGCCGAATTGACACTGACCGGGCCCAACGGCCCCCGGCAGGTTCTCGCCCGGGAGTTCTACGGCGGGGCGATGACCACCGCGCTGGGCCCCGAGGAGATCCTCACCGCTGTGCGGCTGCCGGTCGCCGTCGCGGACGAGGGCTTCGGATTCGCCGAGATCGCACGCCGGCACGGCGACTTCGCCCTTGCGGGCGTCGCCACGCGGGTGCGCCTGCGCGGTGGCCGCCCGGAGGCGACGATGACCGCGTTCGGCGTGTCCGACAAGGCGGTCACCCGCGACGTCTCCGAGCAGCTCACCGCGGCGGTCACGGGCATGGGCGACGCGCCGGCGGACCAGCTCGGGAAGCAGCTCTCCGCCGTCGTCGAGGAGATGGTCGACACCGACGGTGACGCCCACGCGTCCAGGGACTACCGGCGCCGACTGCTCCGCACCCTGGCCGCCAGGGAACTGTGCAAGGCATACGAGCGGGCCCGTAAGAACTCCGGCGAGGTAAGCGCATGACCATCAACGAAGCAGCAGCACGTACCGAGGCGGCGCCCCCCGCCCCGCCCCGGCCGGTGAAAGCGGGGGCGGACGACACGATCGAAGTGCGCATGACCGTCAACGGGACACCTACCGTTCTCCAGCTGCCCGCGCGGGTCACCCTCTCCGACGCGCTGCGCGACCATCTGGGTCTCACCGGCACGCATGTGGGCTGCGAGCACGGCGTCTGCGGCATGTGCACCGTGCTGGTCAACGGCGAGGCGGCCCGGGCCTGCCTGCTGTTCGCCGTACAGCTCGACGGGGCGGACATCGTCACCGTCGAAGGACTGGGGCGGCCCGACGACCTGCATCCACTGCAGGAGGCGTTCGGACGCAACCACGCGTTGCAGTGCGGATTCTGTACCCCGGGCTTCCTGATGAGCTCCTACGACCTGCTGGCGAACAAGCCGGAGGTCACGGAGGAGGAGCTGCCGGAGGAGCTTTCGGGCGTCATCTGCCGGTGCACCGGATACCGGAACATCCTCACCGCGGTGGGAGAGGCCCACCGTGCGCACCCCGAGGGAATTCCCGCCCCGGGCAACTGCGGGCGCCGGGCGCTCGTCGGCCGCTCCGGGCAGGGCGGCAACGCCTCCGAGGGCCAGGAGGACAACGCCGGCACGGCCGCGTCCCTGACCAAGGACATCGTGCTGCCCAGCGGTGACCCCACCATCGCGGTCGAGATCACGACCGGGATCGAGGTGTCCGAGGAGAAGATCTGGCGCGTCCTGGACGACATCCACCTGCTGGCCCGCTGCCTGCCCGGTGCCGAGCTCACCGACGACCTCGGCGACAACCGCTACGCGGGCCGCGCCCGGGTGTCGGTGGGACCGATCAAGCTGGCGTTCCACGGCCTCGCGCACATCGTCGAGCATGACCGCGCCGCCGGCCTGCTGCGGGTGCTCGCCCAGGGACAGGACACCGGCGGAGCGCAGACCCAGGCGGACATCACGCTCCGCACGGAGCCCACGCAGACCGGCACCGCGATGCACGCCGACGCCAAGGTCTACCTCACCGGCCGCATCGCTCAGTTCGGCCGCGCCCTTGCCGGTGACGTCAGCCGCCGCATGTTCGAGCAGTTCGCCGACGCCGTCGCCGAAGCGGCAGCCTCCGGCCAGGCGCCGTCCGGCCCGGTGAAGGCCCCCAGCGCCATGAGCCTGGTCCTCGCGCCGCTGCTCGATCGTCTCAAGCAGCTCGTACGTGTCGGAAAGCGCCGGGGATGAACCGCCATGCGTGAGGTGATGCCGCAGCTCCGCGGATGGATGGCCGAGGGCAGCGCCTTCGCCCTGGCCACGGTGGTCGGCGCCCGGGGCAGCGCCCCGCGCGACCCGGGCGCGGTCATGGCCGTCAGCGCGTCAGGAGAGGCGGTGGGCAGCGTCTCGGGCGGCTGCGTCGAGGGCGCGGTGTACGAGGCGGCCACCGAGGTGCTGCAGACGGGGTTGCCACGACGCGAGAGGTACGGCGTCAGTGACGAGGACGCCTTCTCCGTCGGCCTGACCTGCGGCGGCGTCATCGACATCCTGATCCGGCCGGTTGTTCCCGCTTCGTCGCTCCCTCAGGTGCTCACCTCGATCGAGCGGGAGCAACCGGTCGCCGTCGCCACCGTCACCGGCGGACGGGCTCCCCTGGGGGCCCAGCTGACCGTCTGGCAGGACCGGACGCTGGGCTCCCTGGGCGAGGACCGGCTCGACGCCGCGGTGCGCGACGACGCACGCGGGCTGCTGGCACAAGGCATCACCGCCACCGAGCACTACGGCCCGTACGGGGAACGCCGTATGGACCAGGTCGCGGTGTTCATCCAGTCCTTCGCTCCGCCACCGAGCATGCTCATCTACGGGGCGAACGCCTTCGCCGCCGCGCTCAGCGGCACGGCCGCACGTCTGGGGTACCGCGTGACCGTGTGCGACGCACGGCCCGTGTTCACCACGGCCGCACGTTTCCCGGAGGCGCACGAGGTGGTGTGCGCCTGGCCTCACGACCATCTCTCCCGCACCGACGTCAACGAACGCACCGTCATCTGCGTGCTCACCCACGACCCCAAGTTCGACGTCCCCGTGCTGACGGCCGCGCTGCGCACCCCGGCGGCGTACATCGGCGTCATGGGCAGCCGCCGCACCCACAGCGACCGCACCGCGCGACTGCGGGCGCAGGGCGTCACCGACGCCGACATCGCCCGCCTCGCCTCTCCCATCGGCCTCGACCTCGGTGCCCGGACACCGGAGGAGACGGCCGTGTCCATAGTCGCGGAGGTCATCCAGCGGCGCTGGGGCGGCACCGGCCTCCCGCTCAGTGGCCTCACGGCCGACATCCATGCGCCCGGGGCAGCACCGACGGCGGCGCCGGCACGGCCTCAAGCCTCCCGGCCGGTCGAGGCCGCCCACCACAACCGATAACCGTCAGGCGCTGAACATGGAGTTGCACCAGCTTCGTTACGTACTCACCATCGCCAAAGCGGGCAGCTTCACCCGCGCGGCCGAAGAGCTCTTCCTCGCCCAGCCCTCGCTGTCGGTCCAGGTACGCAAGCTGGAGAAGGAACTGGGCGTCGCGCTGTTCCACCGACTCGGCCGACGCGTTGAACTGACGGCAGCCGGTGAGGCCTTCCTGGAGCACGTCGAGCCCGCGCTTTTCCATCTCGAACAGGCCCGTACGCAGGCGGCCGCGATACGCTCCCTGGACCGCGGCCGCGTCACGATCGGCGTACTGCCCAGTGTCGGCGCCACGCTGCTCCCCGACCTGCTGGCCGAATACCGGGCCGCGCACCCCCGCATCGAAGTGCTGCTCACCGAGCACAACGTGTCCGGCGAGTTCGAACGCATGGTGCACACCGGGATGCTGGACCTGGCGATAAGCCGCGCGCCCCTGGCACGGCCCGGTGTCACGGGGCGCATCCTGGTACGCGAGCCGATGGTCGCGATGCTGCCCCCCGAGCACCGCCTCGCAGACCGGCCCGCCCTCGACCTGGCCCAGCTGGCGGGGGACGACTACGTCGGCATGCACCGCGGGTACGGGCTGCGCGAGCTGATGGACATGGTCTGCCTCCAGGCGGGCTTCAGTCCCCGGGTGACCGTCGAGACCGGCCAGCTCTCCGTCCTGTGCGGAATGGTGCGCAGCGGGGTGGGGGTGTCCGTGGTGCCGCGTCTCGCCTCCGCCGGCTACGCCACGGCGATACCCCTCGATGATCCCGTGGCCCGGCGGGAGCTGGGTGTGATCTGGCGCAAGGGCAGCCCTCTCACCCCCGCCGCGAGTGCGTTCCTCGATCTTCTCGTCGCTGCGTTCGAGGGTGACCGCGACAGCGGTGACGAAGCCTGAAGGCAAGGCGCCAGCTGCCCGTATAGGCGCTGACTACCGCATGACTAGGCAGTTGCGCATCGCTCATCGCGCGAAGGCGCCCCTTAATACCAGTACTGAGCCGCACAAGGAGATGGGCAATGTCCGCACCCCGCATCACGGGACCTTCTCGCAGAGCCACGTTCTACGCCGCCTTTGCCTCTGTCGCCGGCTGGGCGTTCGATCTCTTCGATCTGTTCATCCTTCTCTTCGTCGCCGGCACCGTCGGCGAGCTCCTCTTCCCCGCCTCCAGCCCGACGCTGAGCCTGGCTGCCGTGTATGCCTCGTTCGCCGTCAGCGTGCTGCTGCGTCCCGCCGGGGCGGCGATCTTCGGCGGGATCGCCGACCGCCACGGCCGCAAGAAGACGATGGTGATCGTCCTCGCCGGCGTGGGCCTGTGCACCGCGGCCATGGGCGCGGTGCCCACCTACGCCACCGCCGGGGTGTGGGCGCCTGTCGTGTTCCTCATCCTCCGGTTTTTTCAGGGAATCTTCGTCGGGGGCGTGGTCGCCGCGACCCACACCCTGGGCACCGAGAGCGTCGGCCCGCGTTGGCGCGGTTTGATGTCCGGCCTGATCGGCGGCGGCGGAGCGGGACTCGGCGCCGCGATAGCAAGCGGGTTGTTCATCGTCGTCAGCCAGATCTTCCCCGGCGAGCAGTTCGACGTCTGGGGCTGGCGCGTCATGTTCTTCGCCGGCCTGGCCGCCGCGATCCTCTCCTACTTCGTGCTGCGCGGCGTCGAGGAATCACCGCTGTGGAAGGCTCAGCAGCAGGCGCAGAAGGAGGGGGCGCCGCAGCCCAAGCCGCGGATGAGCGACCTCGTGCGCGACGGCCGGGGCGGGCTGTTCGCCCTGAACATCCTGCTCGTCGCCGGCGCCGGATCGCAGTACTACCTGACCTCCGGATACCTGCCGACCTTGCTCGACCAGATCACCGGCGTGCACAAGAGCTCCCAGGGCGTGATCCTGCTCGTCTCCAGCCTCGGCGTGGTCGTCGCGACCATCGCCGCCGGTGAACTGAGCGAGCGCATCGGCCGCCGCCGCTCGATGCTGCTGATGGGTGGCTTCAACCTCATCGCCCTCCCGCTGCTCGTCTGGCTCCTGACCAGCACCGAGCCGGCGAAGACCGGGCTGATCACGGTGTACGCGACGGCGCTGGCGTTCTTCGCCAACGCGGCGTACGCACCGGTTCTGGTGTTCCTCAACGAGCGCTACCCCACGGCGCTGCGCTCGCGCGGCACGGCCGTCTGCTGGAACACCGGGTTCATGATCGGCGGATTGATGCCGACCTTCGTGAACCTGGCCAGCCCCGGCCTTGCCGATGTGCCCGGCCGGCTCATGATCTGCCTGATCGTTGTCGTGGTCGCGTTCCTCATCGCCAACGCGATCAGCCCGGAGACCCGCGGAGCCATGGAAAGCGAGCAGCTCCCGCACCCGATGACCGAGCCCGCGAAGGCCTGACCACAGGAGTGCGCCATGACAGAGCAGACCGACCCGCATGGCCCGGCCTACGACCCCCACGCGCGCGACCTCTCGCCCGAACGCGCGTATGAACTGTATGAGGGCCTGCGCGCGCAGTGCCCCGTCGCCCGCGGTGAGAAGCACGGCGGCTACTGGACGCTCTCCCGCTACGAGGACGTGCGCGCGGCCGCCATGGACCACGGCACCTACTCCTCCACCGGCGGCGTCTACGTCCCCGCCGTGTCGGACAATCGTTTCCCACCCATCGACTACGACCCGCCGGAGCACGAGAAGTTCCGCAAGCTGATCGCCCCGCTCACCAGCGCGGCCGCGGCCCGGCGGATGGAGCCGCAGATCCAGGCCACGGTGGACCGGCTCATCGCGGCATTCCACGGCTCCGGCGAGGCCGAGCTGGTCGAGGGCCTGGCCCTGCCGCTGCCGCTCGACGTGATCACGCAGCTCTACGACCTCGGCCCGCGACAGGCGGACGAGATCCGCGAGTACTCCCTGGACTTCCTGGAGCACGCCTCCGACGAACAGGGCCGGAAGGTCATCGACCGGGTGTGCGCCTACTGGGTCCGGCTCTTCGAGCAGCGCCGCAAGGAACCGGGCAACGACTTCATCTCGCAGCTGCTGACCATCAACGACGAGCTCGGCGTGAACGACGGGACGCTCGCCAACATGATGTTCATCCTGACCTACGCCGGGCACGATTCGACGGCACTCGGGCTGAGCAACGTGCTGCTCCACCTCGCCGAGCACCCCCAGGCCCAGCAGCGGCTCATCGACGAACCGAAGCTCATTCCCACGGCGATCGACGAGATCCTGCGCTACGAGACCCCACTGCACTGGTTCCCCCGGCAACTGACCGCAGACGCGTGCGTGGCCGGACAGCAGATGTCCGCGGGCGACCGCGTGATCCTGCTGTTCGCCTCGGCCAACCGCGACGCGAGGGTCTTCGAGAACCCGGACGAGGTGGTCATCGACCGCAAGCCCAACAAGCACCTCGCCTTTGGCGCCGGCATCCACAGCTGCCCGGGGATGCCGCTGGCGAAGGCCGAGATCCGCATCGCGGTCCAAACGCTGCTCGAGAGGATCCCGGGCTTCCGGATCAACGGCGAAGTCGAGCGCACCGCTCCACTGGAAGGCGGCGGCCGGCACCTTGGCGTCCGACGGCTCCCGGTGACCTGGTGACAGGTGCCAAAAGGAGTGGGTGACGTGATGACAGGTGACGTAGCGATGGGTGACGCGCCGACGAAGGGAAGCCACGCCATGAAGATCACGGTGGACACCGACAAGTGCTGCGGGTACGGCGACTGCGAACTGGCCGCCCCGGAGCTGTTCCAACTGGGCGAGGACGGGGTCGCGCGGGTGATATCCAAGGCCGAGCCCGGCGAGGCACGGGCGCGCGAAGCCGCCGGCGCATGCCCGGTCGCCGCCATCGACGTCGACCCGGCGTCGTGAAGCGCGTCCTGGTCGTCGGTGCGTCGCTGGCCGGCCTGTGCACCGCGGAAGCGCTGCGCCGAAACGGCTACGACGGCTCCCTCACCCTCATCGGTGACGAGCAGGCACTGCCCTACGACCGCCCGCCGCTGTCCAAGCAACTGCTGAGCGGGGACTGGGCGCCGGAGCGGACCGCGTTGCGCAGTGACGAGGCACTGGCCGCTCTGGAGGTGGAGTTCCTCCTCGGCGAGCGGGCCCGCGCCCTCGACCCCGTGGCGAAGACGGTCGAGCTGTCCGGGGGATCATCTCTGCCGTACGACGCGCTGGTCGTCGCGACGGGTGCGAGGCCCCGCTCTCTGCCCGGTCTGCGCGGGCTGGAGAGCATACACACCCTGCGCACGCTCGGGGATGCGCTCGCCCTCCGTGACGCGCTCGCGAAGCGGCCGCGCGTGGTGATCGTCGGCGGCGGCTTCGTGGGCGCCGAGGTGGCCGCGGAGGCACGCCGGCGCGATCTGTCGGTCACCCTTGTTGAGGCGTCCCCGGTACCGCTGTCCCGGGGACTCGGCGAGCGGATGGGCGAGGCGTGCACGCGGCTGCACGTCCGCAACGGCGTCCGCGTCCTGTGCGGACGCGCCGTGGCCGGCTTTGACGGGGACACCGCCGTCGAGCGGGTGCGGCTGGAAGACGGCAGCACCATCGGCGCCGACCTGGTCGTGGTGGGCATCGGCGCGACACCCGCCGTCGGCTGGCTGGCCGATTCCGGAATCCGCCTGGACGACGGCGTGCTGTGCGACGCGTACTGCCGGGCCTCGGCGCCGGACGTGTACGCCGCGGGCGACGTCGCCCGCTGGTTCCACCCCGGCTACGGCCGGCATGTCCGGCTGGAGCACTGGACCAATGCCAGGGAACAGGCCGCGGTCGTGGCCCGTAACCTGCTCGACCCCGGCTCCCCGGTGAAGTACACGCCCGTGCCCTACGTCTGGTCCGACCAGTACGGGACGCGCATCCAGATGACCGGACGCAGCAGTGGCGACGTCCGCATCGTGCACGAAGGGGAGGACCAGGAGAGCCTGCTCGCCCTGTATCGCGACGGCGACCGCTTCGAAGGCGCTCTCGCGATCAACTCCGCACGGCGGCTCCTGGACTGCCGCCGCCTGCTCGCCCGCGGTGCCGACTGGCATGAGGCGCTCGCCACCGCCGCGTGACGGACCTCGCTCTCGTGTCCAGAGGTGTGAACCGTCCCTGACCGGGCGACGGGCACGACTTACTCAAGGATCAGGAACCTCCATGACTTCAGCGACTCTGCAGGATCGTGTCGTACTGCTGACCGGCGCGACGGGCGACATCGGTACCGCCTACACGCGCGCGCTCACCGCGGCGGGGGCCAACGTGATCGCCGCGGACCTGCCCCAGTGTGCCGAGGACGGCAAGCGGCTCGCCGAGCAGGCCACCGCACAAGGGCCGGGCACCGCGGTCTTCACGCCGTGCGACATCACCGACGACAACGACGTGAACACGGTCGTGGGGCAGGCGACCGACCGGTTCGGGGGCCTGGACGCGGTGGTGAACAACGCCGCCGTCTACCGGACACTCGGCCCCAAGCGCCCCCTTACGGAGTTGACCGCACAGGACTGGGACACCGTGCTGCGGGTCAACGTACGCGGCACCTGGCAGGTCATCCGGGCCGCCGTCCCCGCCCTGCGGGAGCGCGGTGGCGGACGGATCGTCAACATCGCCTCGGTGGTCACGCGCACCGGCGCGGCCGGCTTCGCCCACTACGTCGCCTCCAAGGCGGCCGTGGAGGGACTGACCAGGGCCGCGGCCAGGGAGCTCGGGCAGTACGGCATCGGCGTCAACGCCGTCTCGCCGGGGCTCGTCGACGACGCCGCCTCCCGCGCCATCAACGATCCCGACTACCTCGGCAGAATGCAGCAGACCCGGTGCCTGCCACGCGAGATGACACCGGACGACCTGGTCGGCGCGGTGCTGTGGCTGGCGAGCCCCGCCAGCGGTTTCGTCAGCGGGCAGACGGTGGTCGTCGACGGCGGCGGAGTGTTCGTATGACGGCCACGGCAGAACGCCGCACCTGGGGCGTCCCGCAGGACGCCCGTCCGGCCGATCCGACCACCCTGCGGCCACTGCAGGAGACCCCCGCGACCACACCCGACCGGCTCGCCGAGGCCGCCGCGGCCGCCGCGGCGGCCCAGCGCGGGAACTGGCCCGTGGACACCCGCCGGCGCCAGGCGCTGCTGTGGCGGTGGGCGGACGTGCTCGGCGAGCACACCGAGGAGCTCGTCCAGGCGCTGGTGACGGAGAGCGGCAAGCCGATCCGGGAGGCCCGCCTCGAAGTGGCCGGGGCGGTCGAAGCACTCCGCTACAACGCCGGGCTCGCCCGTTCGATCGGTGGTCGGGCCGGCACGCTGCCCGACGGGTCCGAAGCCCACCTGGTGCGCGAACCGGTCGGCGTGACCGCGTTCATCGTGCCGTGGAACTGGCCGCTGCTGCTGCTGTTCCGCGACCTGGCCCCGGCGCTCGCCGCGGGCGTGACCGCACTGGTGAAGCCCGCCCCGCAGACCACGCTGGTCACCTGGCGGGCGCTGGAACTGGGCCGCACGGCAGGAATCGGCGACGACGTCGTGCAGCTCGTGGTGGGCGACGGCCTCGTCGGGGACGCCCTGGTCACCCATCCGCTGGTCCGGGCCGTTGCCTTCACCGGCTCCACCGCGATCGGGGCCGCGATCCGCAGCGCGGCGGCCCCGGACATGACCCGCACCCTGCTGGAACTGGGCGGCAAGGCGAGCATGGTGGTGTTCGCCGACGCCGACGTCGAGAAGGCGGCCGAGACCGCGGCCCGGGCCTCGGTGATCACCAGCGGGCAGATGTGCATGGCGTGCACCCGGCTCCTGGTACAGCGCCCGGTCTTCGAGCGCGCGCGTGACCGGGTGGTCGACGTCCTGCGCTCGCTCCGGCTCGGCGATCCCGCCGCCGAAGAAACGGACATGGGCCCGCTCATCTCCGCTGGCGCGCTCGACCGCTTCACCGGTTATGTGGATCTCGCACGGTCCACCGCGACCCTGCTGACCGGAGGGGAGCGCATCAGCCCCGACGGGCTGCCGGGACACTTCGTGACCCCCGCCGCGGTGGCCGGCGTCGCGGTGGACTCGCCTCTCGTACAGGAGGACATCTTCGGCCCCCTGATCACCCTCGAACCCTTCGACGACGAGGACGGCGCGATCGAAGCGGCGAACGCCACTTCGTACGGGCTCGCCGCCTCGGTGTGGAGCGGCGAAGGCTCACGCGCCTGGCGCGTCGCGCGGTCGCTGCGGGTGGGGACGGTCTGGGTGGGCGGCTACAACCGCTCGTACCCGGAGATGCCCAGCGGCGGCTACGGTTCCTCCGGCCTCGGCCGGACCCGCGGTGTCGAAGGACTGGAACAGTTCACCGAGCTCAAGCACGTCCACTTCGCACTGCCCGAGGAGGAGTGATGGCCACGACCTGGCCGAAACAGCCCGATCTGCGGGGCTGGCTGGCGCTGCTGGAGGAACGTGGCGAGCTGCGCAGGGTGAGCAGTGAGATCGACGCGGACCAGGACGTGGCCGCCGTACTGGAGCATGCCGACGGCCGCTACGCGGTGGCCTTCGACGCGGTGCGCGGCGCGAGGTACCCGCTCGTCGGCAACACGATGCCCTCACGCGGGCACTTCGCCCTGGCGCTGGGCTGCCCGGAGGAGGAGGTGGTCGACCGGCTCGCCGACGCCGTACGCACCCCGCGCCCGTATTCGGTGATCGCGTCGGCTGAAGCGCCGGTGACCGCCCGGCACGATACGCAGGGCGACCTGCTCGGGGACCTTCCGCTGCCGGTGCAGCACGAACGCGACGCAGGCCGGTACTTCACCTCGGCGCTGATCGTGGCGCGCGATCCGCGCACCGGCAAGGCGAACCTGTCGATCAACCGGCTACAGGTCACCGGGGACCGCGAGGCGCGCGCCCTCATGCTGCCGGGCAGGCTCCGGTCGATCTTCGCCGAGCACGAGGCGGCGGGGGAAGACCTGCCCGTCGCGCTCTGCGTGGGCGTCGATCCGCTGCTGACGCTGGCCTCGCAGTCGCCCGCGGCGGCCGACCTCGACGACCTGGAGGTCGCGAGCGCCCTGCATCCCGAGCGGCTGAACGTCACCTACGTGGAGGGGTTGGAGGTACCGGTGCCCGCCCGCGCGGAGATGGTACTCGTCGGCACTTTCCGCGCGGGCCGGCGCGCGGACGAAGGGCCGTTCGGGGAGTACCCGCGCACCTACGGTCCGGGCGGGCCCGCCCCGGTGCTGGAGCTGTCCTCGCGCTGGTCACGGGAGAGCGCTTTTCTGCAGACGATTCTCTCCGGCGGTCGGGAGCACTTCTGGCTGGGCGGGCTGCCGCGCGAGGCGCGCCTGTTGCGGGCGCTGCGGGCCGCGGGGATCGACGTGGCGGCCGTGCGGCTCACCGAGGGCGGGTCGTGCCGGATGCACGCGGTGATCTCCCTGCGCTCCCGTGGCGGGGGCACGGCGCGGCATGCCGCGATGGCGACGTTCGCGGCGGTGACGACGGTGAAGCTCGCGGTGATCGTCGACGACGACGTGGACGTGTTCGACGACGAGCAGGTCGAGTGGGCGATCGCGACCCGGATGCAGGCCGACCGCGACCTGTTCGTGGTGGAGCGCACCACCGGCAGCAGCCTGGATCCCTCGGCACACGGCGGGACGACGGCGAAGCTCGGGATGGACGCGACCGTACCGGCCGGGGCCCGCGAGAAGTTCGCCCGCATCCGCTCCACGTCCTCTTCCTTGCACCCCTACCTCGCCGAACTGGAGGGCTGATCATGGACGGGGACGGTTTCCCACCACGGGTGATCGTGGGGGTCTCCGGAGCGTCCGGAGCGATGTATGCGGTCCGCGCCTTGGAGCTGCTCTCCCAATTGGGTGTGGAGACCCATCTGGTCCTCACCAAGGCGGCCAGGGCGACGCTGACCCAGGAGACCGACCTGACCGTGGCCGACGTGCGGGCGCGCGCCGACCACCTGCATGCCGAGCATGACCTGGGCGCGGCGATTTCGAGCGGCTCGTTCCCGGTGGACGGGATGCTGGTGGCGCCGTGCAGCGTGAAGACGCTGTCCGGCATAGCCAACGGCTACGACGACAATCTGCTGGTGCGCGCCGCCGACGTCACCTTGAAGGAACGCCGCCCGCTCGTCCTGCTGTTGCGCGAGACTCCCCTGCATGCCGGGCACCTGCGGCTGATGACGCAGGCGACGGAGGCGGGCGCGACCATCATGCCGCCGGTGCCCGCCTTTTACACCCGCCCCACCTCGCTCGACGAAGTGGTCACCCAGACGGTCGGCCGGGCACTCGACCACCTGCGCCTGCCTCACCCGGTGACGGTGCGGTGGGGTCGGGAGCACAGGAGCCGGAAGGTCTCTGAGGTTCGGCGCGAGCGTCTTCGCTGATCGCGTCGGGCCTTTGGCCGTACGGGCGGTGACCGTGCAGCACGGTGGGCGGTACATGGTGCCCCCGTGTGCGGTGTGGCCTGTGCGTGCCGACCCTCCCGTCACCTGTCCGACCTGCGCGTACTCGTCGACGACGAGGCGCAGGTGCCGCTCTTGGTGGCCGGTTCGTCCACCACGGGTGCCGGCTTTCCCCTTGACGCCGCCGCATGCCAGAACCTGGGGCTGACGTGGCAGGGCCCCTGGTGCGGGCCCGCGGCCGTTTCTGCAAAGGGGATGTCGATCGCCGCGCTGACTTGCTGCACGCCCGGGTCCCGGGACCGGTCCGACGCGCCGGGCGTGGACCGGTCCGCGTGGTCTTCAGGGGAGTTTGTGGGCGAGGACGTCGAGTTGCTCGACGGAAGGGGGGTGGGCGAACAGTTCGCCGGCTCGTTCCGTCAGGGCGCTGCCCAGGCGGCCGGCGAGGTGGGCCCGTCGTGCGTCGTCGTGGGGGAAGGCGTCGAAGATGGCGAAGGTGGACGGGCTCAGGCGCACGGCGAACCAGGCGACGGTGCCGGGCTCCTCCTGCACGATGGCCAGGCCCGAGCGCAGGAAGGCGGCTACCTCTTCCTCCTTGCCGGGCAGGGCCTCGACCTGTACGTGCAGCGCGACGTTGATGTCGGTCATGCGGGGGCTTCTTTCCAAGGTCTGTGCTGCATTGCGCCACCGCGGTGGCGCCGGACGGGCGTGGACATTCCCCTCGCCTCCTCGTCCTTCTCCTACTCTCATCTCGTCGCCCGCTAAGCGTCAGGCGAGCCAAGCGGACTCCTTCGGGCGGGTGCGCGGGGAGCTGTCGGTGCCGCCGGGCGCGGCCGTGTGGCCCAGGTAGCGGTGCGCGAAGTGGATGCTCATCGCGCCTTCGCCGACCGCGGAGGCCACGCGCTTCACCGAGCCGCTGCGGACGTCGCCGGCCGCGAAGACACCCGGCAGGCTGGTCTCCAGCGTCAGACAGTCACGGCCCTGGCTCTGCCACAGTTCGGGAACGGAGCAGGCCTGCGCCTCCGCACCGGTGAGCACGTAGCCGCGCGTGTCGAGGGCGAGCGCGCCGGACAGCCAATCGGTGTGAGGTTCTGCGCCGGTGAAGACGAACAGGGCACGCACCGCGAGCCGGCGGTGCTCGCCCGTGCGGTGGTCGACCACCGTAACCGCCTCCAGCGTCTTGTCGCCGAGTGCCTCGGTCACCTCGGTGTGCAGCAGCACGCGCACCCGCGGGTGGCGCTCGATCTGATCGATCAGGTAGCGGGACATGTGCGCCTCAAGGCTCGGCCCCCGGACGAGCAGATACACCTGCGGCGCGTACCCGGCCAGGAAGAGCACGGCCTGGCCCGCGGAATTGCCGCCGCCGACCACGGCCACCGGATCGCTACGGCACTGCTCGGCCTCGTAGAGGGTCGCCGAGTAGTGGACGCTCATGCCCTCCAACGGCTCGATGCCGGGCACATGGAGGCGGCGGTAGCGTGCGCCGGTGGCCAGGACGACGGTACGGGCGGTGATCTCACTGCCGTCGGCGAACCCAACGGCATAGTGGCCGTCTCGGCGTTCGAGTCGGGCCGCCTCCGCAGGGACGCTGATCCGGGCGCCGAATTTTTCCGCCTGGAGCACGGCGCGCTCGGTGAGTTCGGCGCCGGAGATGCCGGAAGGGAAGCCGAGCAGATTCTCGATGCGGGATGACGTCCCGGCCTGGCCGCCGGTGGCCAGCACCTCGACCACGGTCGTGCCGAGACCCTCCGAGGCCGCGTTCACGGCGGCGGCGAGACCGGCCGGACCGGAGCCGACAATGAGGAGATCGCCGCGGCCGTTGCCCGATTCCAGCGGCGGCAGTCCGATGAACCTGGCCAGTTCGGCGTTGCTCGGATTCCGCAGCAGGGTCGTGTCCCGCCAGATCACCAGCGGTGTCTGCTCCGGACCGACCGCGAAGCGCCGCAGCAGTGCCTCGGCCTCCTCGTCCGTCTCCAGATCGATCCAACGGTAGGGCAGCCGGTTGCGGGCGGCGAACTCGCGCAGCCGCCGGGTGTCGGGCGAATAGCGCGAGCCGATGATGCGGAAACCGGCGCCCTGCCCTACGAGCAGAGCCCGGCGGCCCAGACAGGCGCGCAGCACCACATCACCGAGCGTGGAGTCCCGGGTCACCAGGTCACGCAGCTGGTTCATGGACAGGGCGAGAACCTCACCGGGGTCCCTGACCAGGGCGGTGTAAAAGGCCACCTGTCCGTTCAGGAGGCCGAGTTCGCCGATGAAGCGGCCAGGGCCGTGCACACGCAGCAGGCGTTCATCGGGCGTGTCGTAGCCCTCGATGATGGCGACCGAGCCACTGAGGACGACGTAGAACGTCTCGCACCGATCCCCCTCCCGGATCAGCACGTCACCTGCCTCGACCGGGCGCCGTCGGCCATGCTGCGCCAGGTAGGCCATCTGGTCGTCCGACAGGCGGGGATAGGCGCCGTAGATGTCGGGCGTCTCGAGGGGGACGGCCTCCTCCGCCTCGTCCGGCAAGGGCGCTGCGCCCGGCCGCGTCCCGTCGCCGGGCATCACACGATCGCCTCGTGGACGAAGCACCACCGCCAGTCCTCACCGGGCTCCAGCGATGCCACGATCGGATGGCCGTCGGCGGCGGCGTGCCGGCGGGCGTGCCGGTTCGGCGAGGAATCGCAGCAGCCGACGTGGCCGCAGGTCAGACAGAGCCTGAGGTGGACCCAGGGGGAACCTGTGGCCAGGCACTCCTCGCACCCCTGGGTGCGCGGGGTGACAGGGCGTACGAGGGCGAGGTGGGGGTCGGTTCGTACGGTCATGGCCGTCATCCTTTCCCGGCCGGTTCGCCGCCGGCGATCGACTGCTCCACCCACTGCCGCAGGGCGGGGGCAGGTGCGGCACCCGACTGCCGGGCGATGGTCTGTCCTTTGTCGAGGACCAAGAGCGTCGGTACCGCCTGGACCTCGAACCGCCGCGCCAGGCGCGGGTGCTTGTCGATATCGATCTTGACCAGCTTGATCTTTCCCGCGAGATCGGCGGCGACCTTCTCCAGGGCGGGACTCACCATGCGGCAGGGGCCGCACCAGGTGGCCCACAGGTCGACGACGACGGGCAGGGTGGCCTGCTCGACGACCTCGGTGAAGTCGTCGTCGCCCGCGTCGGTAATCCATGGCAGAGGCTGCTTGCAGTTGCCGCACCTGGGGTGGCCCTCGGCGGCCACGGGCACCCGGTTGGTGCGCCCGCAGTGCGGACAGGTGACGTTGGTGGCTTGCACCGCGCTCATGCCGTGCTCGCCTCCCTCACATCCTCGGGCTGGTCGTAGGTGACCACCAGTTCTCCGTGCTGGGCGTCGACGCGGACCTTCGCGCCGTCCTGAACGTCACCGCGCAGCAGGGCGCGCCCGACGAGTGTTTCGACCTCGTGGGAGATGTAACGCCGCAGCGGCCGAGCCCCGTACACAGGGTCGTAGCCCTGGCTGGCTATCAACACACGTGCCTCGTCGGAGAGTTCGACGGTGATGCGGCGTTCGGCGAGGCGGCGCCGCAGTTCGTCGAACTGAAGCTCCACGATCCGCTCGATCTGCCGCTCACCGAGCGGCTTGAACAGCACGATGTCGTCGACGCGGTTGAGGAACTCCGGACGGAAGTGCCCGCGCAGCTCGCCCATCACCAGGGCGCGTGCGTCGGGCTTGATCTCGCCCTCGGCGGTGACGCCGTCGAGGAGGTGCTCGGAGCCGATGTTGGACGTCATGATGATCACCGTGTTGCGGAAGTCGACGGTGCGGCCCTGGGCATCGGTGATGCGGCCGTCGTCGAGGATCTGCAGCAGGGTGTTGAAGACATCGGTGTGCGCCTTCTCGATCTCGTCGAACAGCACGACCGAGTACGGCTTACGGCGTACGGCCTCGGTGAGCTGGCCGCCTTCCTCGTAGCCGACGTATCCGGGCGGGGCTCCCATGAGCCGGCTGACGGTGTGCCGCTCCTGGTACTCACTCATGTCGAGGCGGACCATGTTCTCCTCGGAGTCGAACAGGGCCCGGGCGAGGGTCTTGGCCAGTTCGGTCTTCCCTACGCCGGTGGGGCCGAGGAAGATGAACGAGCCGATGGGGCGGCGAGGGTCGCGGATGCCGGAGCGGGCGCGGATGATGGCGTCGGCGACGAGCTTGACGGCCTCGTCCTGGCCGATGACGCGCTCGCGCAGGATCTCGTCGAGGCGCAGCAGTTTCTCGCGTTCGCCCTCCTGGAGGCGGGCGACGGGGATGCCGGTCCAGGCGGCGACGATCTCGGCGATCTCCTCCTCGGTGACGACCTCGCGCAGCAGCCGGTTCTGCCCTTGTTTGGAGGCCAGTTGCTCCTCCTCCGCGGCGAGTCGGCGCTCCAGGTCCCGGAGGCGGCCGTAGCGGAGTTCGGCGGCGCGGTTGAGATCGTAGGCACGTTCGGCCTCCTCCGCCTCGTGGCGGACCTGCTCCAGCTCCTGGCGCAGCTCCTGCACGCGGCGGATCGCCTGCCGTTCGGCCTCCCACTGGGCGCGTTTGGCGTCGGCCTCGCCGCGCAGGTCGGCCAGTTCCTTGCGCAGCTCCTCCAGGCGGGCTTTGCTGGCGGGGTCGGTCTCCTTGGACAGGGCCGCTTCCTCGATCTCCAGGCGGGTCACCCGGCGGGTGATCTCGTCGAGTTCGGCGGGCATGGAGTCGATCTCGGTACGCAGTCGGGCACAGGCCTCGTCGACGAGGTCGATGGCCTTGTCGGGCAGGAACCGGTCGGTGATGTAGCGGTGGGAGAGCGTCGCCGCCGCGACCAGCGAGGTGTCCTGGATCTTCACACCGTGGAAGACCTCCAGGCGTTCACGCAGTCCGCGCAGGATGGAGATGGTGTCCTCCACGCTCGGCTCGTCGACCAGGACCTGCTGGAAGCGGCGTTCGAGGGCGGCGTCCTTCTCGATGTGCTGCCGGTACTCGTCCAGGGTGGTCGCGCCGATCATGTGCAGTTCGCCGCGCGCCAGCATGGGCTTGAGCATGTTGCCCGCGTCCATGGCGCCCTCGGCGGCGCCCGCGCCGACGACCGTGTGCAACTCGTCGACGAAGAGCAGGATGCGTCCTTCGGCGGCCTTGACCTCGGACAGCACGGCCTTGAGGCGTTCTTCGAACTCGCCGCGGTACTTGGCGCCGGCGACCAGCGAGCCCATGTCGAGGGCGAACACGATTTTGTCGCGGAGTCCTTCGGGCACGTCGCCGCGGACGACGCGCTGGGCGAGACCCTCGACGATGGCGGTCTTGCCGACGCCGGGGTCGCCGATGAGGACGGGGTTGTTCTTGGACTTGCGGCTGAGGATCTGGGTGACGCGGCGGATCTCGGCGTCCCGGCCGATGACCGGGTCGAGCCGCCCGGCCTTGGCCTCGGCGACGAGATCGCGGCCGTACTTCTCCAGAGCCTCGTACGCCACTTCGGGGTTGGCGGAGGTGACGCGCTGGTTGCCGCGGACCTGAGTGAGCGCGCCGAGGAAGGAGTCCCGGGTCACGGCGTGCTCCTTCAGCAGCCGCCCGGCGGCGGTCGCCGAGCCTTCCTCGGCCAGCGCCAGCAGCAGGTGCTCCACGGACACGTACTCGTCCTTGAGGCGTTTGGCCTCCCGCTCGGCCGAGTCCAGCAGCCGCGCCAGGCGCTGGGTGACGAAGACCTGGCCCGGCGCCGCGCCCGGGCCGGTCACCTTGGGCCGACGGGAGAGGTCCCCGCGTACGGCCGCGCGCAACTCCTCGGGCTCGGCGCCCGCCTGCTGCAGCAGCCGCGGGATCAGGCCCTCCTCCTGGTCGAGGAGGGCGAGCAGCAGATGTTCGCCGTCGACCTCGGTGTGCCCCATGCTGCCGGCGGCGCTCTGGGCCTCCTGCAGGGCTTCCTGGGACTTCTGGGTCAGCTTGTTCATGTCCATGGTGGTAGATCACTCCTCATGCCTGCACGCCGCAGCGCGGCTTCGAGCAAGCTGATGCGATCGAGCAGGTCGAGCACCAGACCGATGGATGCGTAGTTCAAGCACAGCCCGGTGCGCAGCCGCTGGACACGGGCCAGGGCGGCTGGGGCCGTGGAGGCGAACACCAGCCGCCCGGAGGCGTCATGGCCGGCGTCCACCAGCCCGAGGGCGACGAACCGACGGATCAGGTCGGGATGGAGACCTGAGCGGCGGGCCACGGTCTCCAGGGAGAGCCTGGAGACGGGCACGATCGCGTACTGCACGCCCACCTCGGTCGTGCGTGCGTGTGACGGGCGGGCCTCGGCCGGTCGGTCGGTCATCAGGTCCTCCTGGGATCGAACGTGGAGACGGCGGCAAGTTCCTCCAGCAGCTCGCGCTCCCGGTCGCTCAACCGGTGCGGCACCATGATCCTCAACTCCGCGTACAGGTCTCCGTTCGCGCCGTTCGGGCTTGGCATGCCCTCACCGCGCAGCCGCAGACGCCGTCCGCTGGAGGACCCGGCGGGCACGGTCACCTTCGCCGTGGCACCGCTCGGCGTGGGCACCGGCACGGTCGCACCCAGCGCCGCCTCCCACGGAGTGACCGGAAGCCTCACGTGGACGTCCCTGCCGTCGAGGCGGAACTCACGGTGCGGCTGGATCCGCACTCTCAGGAACAGGTCCCCGGCGGGAGCGCCGTCACCGCTCCCCCGCCCGCCCTCTCCGGCCAGCCGGATGCGCTGCCCATCGGTGGTGCCGGGCGGCACGTCGACCTGGTAACGCCGCTGCCCGGCCGGCCCGGCGAGGGTGACCGTACGGCGACCGCCCCGATAGGCCTCCTCGACGGTGAGCGGCAGTTCGGCCTCCTGGTCGGCACCGGGCACGCGCATCCGCCCGGCGCCGCCGAACAGCGAGCCGAACAGGTCCTCGACGTCGACCTCCTCGCCGTCGAAGCCTGCCGTGGAGTACCGCACCCGGGGGCCGCCGCCGGTGTTCCATCGGAAGCCGGTGCCGGCCCCGCCGCCGGCCCCGGCGCCGGCGGCAACGCGCTCCTCCCAGTCGTCCGGGATCTTCCGGAAGTCCTCGCCGAAGCGGTCGTACTTGGCTCGCTGCTCCGGATCGGACAGGACGCTGAAGGCCTCATTGACCTCCTTGAACCGCTCCTCCGCCTCGGGGTCCTTGTTGACGTCGGGGTGGTACCTGCGGGCCAGGGTGCGGTAGGCCCGCTGGATCTCGTCCCGGTCGGCGGTGCGCGGAACGCCGAGCACCTCGTAGAAGTCGCGTGCCATGGCCGGTCACTCCCGCTTGGCGACGGTCACGGCGGCAGGCCGCAGCTGCCGCTCGGCCTCGCCGTAACCGGGTCGCAGCACCTGGACCACGGTGTTCGGCTCGGCGTCGGGATCCTGGACCACGCCGACAACTTCGTGCCGGGCCGGGTCGAACGACACACCCCTCTCCGCGTGGCGCGAGTAGCCCAGCCGCTCCAGGACGTTCACGGCCTGGTCATGCACGGCCTGAACACCTTCGACAATCGCACCGGGGTCGGCGGCCGCGTGGCTCAGGGCAAGTTCCAGGTTGTCGATGACGGGCAGGAAGGCCGCAGCCGTACGGGCGCGTTCGACCGCGGCCTCCCGCTCCAGCTCCTTGGCGTGGCGTTTGCGCAGGTTGTCGAGGTCGGCCAGGGCGCGGCGCCAGCGGTCCTCGGCCTCTCGCAGCGCGGCCTCGTAGCCGTCGTCAGGTGCGGCGGTGCCGGTTGCTGCATCGGGTCCCGGCTCGGCCTCCTCCGTCGGCGATCCAGGCTGCGTGAGTTCCTCGCGCGGCGGCCGTACGGCGCCTTCCGGCGGCGGGTCGGGCTCTCGGCCCTGCGGTGGGGTGGGCATGGCACGCACCTCAGCCCTTGTCGAAGTCGGCGTCGATCACATCGTCGTCACCCTCGCCGCCGCCTGGCGCGGCTCCGCCGGGACCGGATTCTTCCGGCGAGCCGGTGCCCGCCGCACCGCCCGACCCCGCTTCCGCCCGGTGAGCCGCGAGTCCCGCGAAGATCTGCTGGAGTTCGGACGTCAGCGGCCGGACCTTGTCCGTCCCGGCCTCGTTCTTGACGGCCTCGCGGGCCTCGGTCATCAGCATCTCGGCGCGGGCCTTCTCGTGTGCGGGCGCGGCGTCGCCGAGTTCGCCGAGGCGCTTCTCGACCTGGTAGGCGATGGCGTCCAGTTCGTTGCGGGCGTCGACCGCCTCGCGCAGGGCCTGGTCCTCGCCCTGGTTGCGTTCGGCCTCCTGGACCATCCGCTCGACCTCGCTGCGGTCGAGGTTCGAGCTCTCGCTGATCGTGATGCCCTGCTCCTTGCCGGTGTCCTTGTCCCGCGCGGTGACGTTGAGGATGCCGTTGGCGTCTATGTCGAAGATGACTTCGATCTGTGGCTCACCGCGCGGCGCGGGGCGGATGTCGGTGAGCTGGAAGCGTCCCAGGACCCGGTTGTCCGCGGCCCTCTCCCGCTCGCCCTGCAGGACGACGACGTCGACGGCGGGCTGGTTGTCCTCGGCGGTGGAGAAGGTCTCGGAGCGGCGCACCGGGATGGTGGTGTTCCGCTCGATGATCTTCGTCATCACGCCGCCGCGTGTCTCCACGCCCAGCGACAGCGGGGTGACATCGAGCAGCAGGACATCCTTGACCTCGCCCTTGAGGACCCCGGCCTGGATCGCGGCGCCCATGGCCACGACCTCGTCGGGGTTGACGCTCATGTTGGGTTCCTTGCCGCCGGTCAGCCTTCGCACCAGGGCCTGGACGGCGGGGATGCGGGTGGAGCCGCCGACGAGGATGACCTCGTCGATGTCGTTGTCGCTGACCTTGGCGTCGTCCATGGCCTGCCGCACCGGGCCGAGGCAGCGCTCCACCAGGTCGCCGGTGATCTGCTCGAACGTGGACCGCATGATCGTCGTGGTCAGATGCTTGGGCCCGGAGGCGTCGGCCGTGATGAACGGCAGGCTGAGCTGCGTCTGGGTCACCGAGCTGAGCTCGGTCTTGGCCTTCTCAGCCGCCTCGAACAGTCGTTGCAGCGCCTGTGGGTCCTGGCGCAGGTCGATGCCGTTGTCCTTCTGAAAGCCGTCGGCGAGATGGTCGACCAGCCGGCGGTCGAAGTCGTCGCCGCCCAGATGGCTGTCGCCCGCCGTGGACCGTACCTCCACCACACCGTCGCCGACGTCGAGGATGCTGACGTCGAAGGTGCCGCCGCCCAGATCGAAGACGAGCACCGTCTCGTGCTCCTTCTTGTCCATGCCGTAGGCGAGGGCGGCCGCGGTCGGCTCGTTGATGATCCGCAGCACTTCCAGGCCCGCGATCCGTCCGGCATCCTTGGTGGCGGTGCGCTGGGCGTCGTTGAAGTAGGCGGGCACCGTGATGACCGCCTCCGTGACCCGCTCTCCCAGCTGCTTGGAGGCGTCGTCGGCGAGCTTGCGCAGCACCTGCGCGCTGATCTCCTCGGGCGCGTAGAACTTGTCGCCCACCTTGAAGCGGGCCTCCCCGCCCTCCCCCTCGACCACGTCGTACGCGACGGCCTTGGCCTCTTCGGAGATCTCGTCGAAGTGCCGGCCGATGAACCGCTTGGCCGAGTAGATGGTGCCCTTGGGGTTGAGAATGGACTGTCGGCGGGCCAGCTGGCCCACCAGGCGCTCACCCGTGTCGGTGAAGGCCACCACAGACGGTGTCGTACGGTTGCCCTCGTTGTTGGGTACGACCGTCGGCTCGCCGCCCTCCCACACGGCGATCACCGAGTTCGTGGTGCCCAGGTCGATGCCTACTGCCTTGGCCATGAGGAACTCCTTTTCGCGACGGGCGGCCCCCGCTCGTCCTCGGAGTGGCGCCCGGTCTTCCGCACGCGCTCAGGTGATGGCGGGGCCGCTCTGCGGGCGGCTGCTCTTCCCAGCCCCGCTGCTTGTGCCGGTGCCGGTCCCGCCGGGCAGCTCGGCCAGAAGCTGCACCGCTTCTTCGGCGACCGCGTCGTCGGCCACGACGTCGTACCGGCTGGGCTGCATGAAGCTCACCGAGGCGAAGTCCCGGCGGCCATGCTGGGCCGCGTGCACCAGCAGGCCGAGCAGAGCGCCGACGAGTGCTCCGAAAACCAGCCCGTACAAGGCGAGGAGCAGTCCCGACACGACCGGGTTCAGCCAGTTCAGCAGCCCGAAGATCCACCCGATCAGCGCGCCGGGCAGGGCGCCGCTCGCCGCGCCGTGCAGCACGGCCTCGGCATAACCCATACGGCCGGTCACCTGCTCGACCAGGCGCACGTCCTGCCCGATAATGCCCACCCTCTCGACGGGAAACCCCTGATCGGAAAGGTGGTCGACAGCGCGTTCCGCCTCCTGGTAGGTCGTGTACGAGGCAATGGTCCTGCGGACCTTCTCGTTCATGAGCCAGCCCTTCCTGCCACGGACACCGGTGCGGCCGAGGCCCCCTGACAACCCCAGGCTGGCAGTGAGCAGTGCGCTCCACCTGCACCCGGCAGGTCAGAAATCCACGCAGTCGGTCGGCCCACGAGAACAGGTTCAAATTCGGACACATCGGATGACCTCGCCTAGGCTGGGTACTCAGGGCTCACCCAGGCGTGGATCCCCCGGCTTGCTCGATCGCCTCCGATGGCCGGAGGAGAACGGAGTGATCTATGGCCTCCCGTCCGTCGCGGAAACTGTCCGCTGACGTCTCCGACCAGAGAGTGACCCGCCACCCGAGCAACACTGCGGGCACCGGACGGCACGCCCCCCGTCCGCTCGCGGCGCTGGACCCGTACGGGCTGCTGGAACTGTCCCGCACCCTGTTCACCTGCTCGGAGCAAAGTGGGATCGTGCGGCTGGCCATGCGGCACATCAGTGCCCTTGGTCCCTATCGCGCCGAGGCCGGATACCTCGCGACGGGCGACGATTTTTCTCGCGTTCCCGGCCACGACAGGGGAGCGCCGACCGCCGACGATGCGCGGATGAAGGAGTTGGACAAGGCCGACGGCCCGGTATCCCTTCCAGCGCGGTCCTGGAACTGGGCGTTCGGCCTGCGCGGGGCCGGCGGTCTGCTGGGCTACATCGTGGTCTCCTCCCACTCCGAGCCCGATGAGCAGGGACACTTCCTGCTCTCGACCCTCATGGGGTTCACATCGGCGGCCATGTCACTGGCGGCCTCCCGCCCCGAGCAGCACGACAACGCCGTCGAACTGAGCCGACTCCGCACCGAACGGACCACAGCGCTAGGGAATTTGGACACACTGCGCGCCAAGCTGCACCGGCAGAACACCGTGCACGAGGCCCTCGCCCGTGTCACTGCCCGGGGCGGCGGCGAGGACGCCATCACCCAAGCGCTGTACGAGCTCACCGGGCTGTCGGCGCTCATCGAGGACCGGTTCGGCAACCTGAGGTCCTGGGCAGGTCCCGACCGGCCCGACCCCTATCCGGTGCGGTCCTCGATCCACCAGGAAGAGATACTGCGGCAGGTCACGCGCGAGGCGGGCCCGGTCCGGGTCAAGGACCGGCTGATCGCCCTGGTCCGGCCGCGCGGCGAACTCCTCGGCGTACTCGCCCTCAAGGACCCCGAGGCGACGGCCGACGAGCACACCATGTTCGCCTTGGAGCACGCCCAGCAGTCGCTCGCCCACGAGCTCATGCATCTGCGCGAACTCGCCGAGGTCGAACTGCGGCTGCGCCGCCAGCTGATCGACGACCTGTTGGAAGGTACTGACGAGACGAGCGCCTACGCCCGAGCCGATGCCGTGGGCCACGACCTCCGACGTACTCACTACGTCGTCGTGGTGCACTGGCTGGGCAACGCCGAGGACTACTCCTTCACCCGTGCCGTCGAGCAAGCGACGGCCACCACGGTGGCCCGTCCGCTGATCACCCGTCGCGGCGGCCGGGTGGTCCTGCTGACCCAAGCAAGGCCCGACTACGCCGTGCACGCGGCGCTGTCCCACGAGCTGGGGACGCCCGACGGAGCGATCGGGGTGAGCACCCGCTGCGACTCCCCGGACGGCATTCCCCGCTGCTATCAGGAGGCACTGCGGGCCTTGGAGGTGCGGCAGAACTCCCGCCAGTGCAGCGGGACGACGTTCTTCGACGACCTTGGGCTGTACCGGATCCTGGGGCCCGGAAACGATCTCCGGGAGCTCGAGGGTTTCGTGCGCGAGTGGCTCGGCCAGCTGATCGACTACGACGCCAGGCACGATACGGAGTTGGTGGAAACGCTTTCGCGCTACTTCGACTGCGGAGGCAACTACGACGATGCGGCGGCCGCGCTGACGGTCCACCGCAGCACCCTGCGTTACCGGCTGCAGCGCATTCGTGAGATCAGCGACCGCGACCTGGCGGATGTGGACATCCGGCTCAACCTGCAAGTGGCAACCCGCGTCTGGAAGATCATCCTGGGCGGGTCGCTGACCGCGGTTGCCCGGAGGGCCGACGCAGCGGGTCAGCCCGGCACTCGAACAGGTCGCCTGTGACCTCAGGACCCGGCCGCGGCCGGCTGCGGTCAAGCCGCCTGAAAAGCCAGGACCGGTCCGCAGCCTGGCAGGAACCGGTGCCTCGACACCTTGGCCACCAACTGCGCCCCCGTCCAGGCACTGCTTGGTGAGGGAGCATGCCAGGTGGGCCCGCAGACCGGCCGCGTCGGTCTCCAGGTCTCCCCTCGTTTGCCCGGTGGTGGACGATGACCGGGTTGCCGTTGCGGTGCGCCTGGCGGGGTCAGGGAGGTGTGAGGGTGTCGAGCCGGGCGGTGAGGTCGGGGTGGGCGGCTGCCAGGTGCGGGCGGGCAGCGGTCAGGGGGGCGATGAGGTCGGCGGGGTCGTCGTGGGCGAGGGCCGTGTGGAGCTCGCTGATCGGGCCGCGGGCGGCGGGGGGAAGGCCGGTGAGTGCGGTGATCTGGCCGGCGAGGCGTCGCAGGTCGGCCGCGTTGCGGCGGGCCCAAGCGGCGGTGGTGCGGTCGGCGGCCCGGGCCTGACGGGTGGCCTGGACACGCTGCTCGCCGGTGGTCCCGGCCGGGCCGGGCCGGCCGCGCAGGTAGCGGCGCTCGGCGGCCTGGCGGCTGGCGACGCCGAGGGGGTGGGCGAGGTCGGCCCAGCTGGCGCCCGCGTCGCGGGCTGTTTCGATCAAGCCGGTCTCCCATCCGGCGAGCCGCTCGCGTACCTGCCGCAGCAGCGACAAGGAGGCCAGGGCCTGTTCCGGGCCGGGCGCGGGTGCGTGGGGGGCATTGGGGTGCTCGTGCTGCGCTTCGCGCAGGGCGTCGTCGATGGCGTTCAGGGCCGCCGCGGCGGCAAGGAACGACGCCGGGCTGTGGGCGTCGGTGTCGGGTGAGGACGGCTGGTTGGCCGGGGTCACGGGCACCTCCCTCGGGTCGTCATCAGGTAGACGACATCATGTTTGTCATCCATTGGATGACATGCTACAACAGTGCCAGTGAGGCGCATTGGCAGCAACTGCCTGACCCTGCTGGAGGTGTTTTCACGATGTTGATGCGCACTGACCCCTTCCGTGAGCTGGACCGGCTGGCGCAGCAGCTGATGGGCCCGGGCACCTGGTCGAAGCCGTCGGCGATGCCGATGGACGCCTACCGCGAGGGCGACGAGTACGTGGTGGCCTTCGACCTTCCCGGCGTCTCCGCGGACGCAATCGACATCGACGTCGAGCGGAACATGCTCACGGTCAAGGCCGAGCGGCGGCCGGTGGCGAAGGCCGAAGACGTGCAGATGGAGCTGTCCGAGCGGCCACTGGGCGTCTTCTCCCGCCAGATCGTGCTCGCCGACACCCTCGACACCGAGCACATCAAGGCCGACTACGACGCGGGCGTGCTCACCCTGCGCATCCCGATCGCCGAGCGCGCCAAGCCCCGCAAGATCTCCATCGGCGTCGGATCCGGACACAAGGAGATCTCCGGCTGACACCGGCCGGAGGGGTGCGGAGGACGGGCACCCGATCTCCCCCTCATCCCGCCCTCCGCACCCCCGTGGGCAGACCGAAGAACAAGGGGTGATGGCCGAGATGACTCTGCGACGCGAGGCGTTCCTCGCCCATGTGAAGGAACACGGTGAGTACGGCACTGCCGAGGAAGCCGAGCGCGCGGCCCGTGTGGTGCTCGCCCTGCTCGGCGCGCACCTGGTCGGCGAGGTCCGCGCCCAGCTCGCGGCACGCCTGCCGGAGGACTTCGCCCTGATCCTCCTCAACCCGCTCCAGAGCGCCGAACCGCTGTCGCCGGAGCGGTTCGTGCGGGCGACCGCAGCCTGGATCGAGGGCGCCACCGAGCAGACCGCGACCTGGGACGTCAGCGCCGTACTGTCCACCGTCGCCGACACAGCCGGCGACGACCTGCTGGGGCAGCTCCTGCTCCAGCTCCCCGACGGCTACGACCTGCTCTTCGGCCGCCCCCAGCCCACCTGACCCATACCTTCGGTGCCACACACCGACACCATCCCACCCGGCTCCACGAAAGGCATGCACCGCAGTGATCACCGACGTGCGCGTACCGCTTGAGCACCAGCAGCCGTACGGGACGGCGTACGAGCAGATGCTGGAGAAGGTCCGCTACGAAGGCGCCTACCCCACCCGCGAGAGGGCCGAGGAATCCGTCCGTCTGGTTCTGGCGGGGCTGGGACGTCAGCTGACCGGCGACGAGCGCGTCGACCTGGCCGCCCGGCTGCCCCTGGAGGCCGCACGCGTTCTGACCGCGCAGATCCCCGACACGCAGCCGCTGACCGGATGGGCCTTCGTCAAGGACCTCGCCGCCCGCTCCGGCGCCTCCCTGGCCACCACCCGGTGGGACACCGGTTCCGTCTTCGCGGCCGTCGCAGCGCATGCCGGCCCTGACCTCATAACCCGCATCCTCCACCAACTCCCCTCCGGCTACGCGTTGTTGTTCGGCCGCGCCGAACTCACCCCGGCCGCGTAGACGCAACACCTGCCCCGGGGCGTGACGGGCACGCTCCGATCCCCATCGGCCAGCCTCGTAAATGACCGAAGTCCCCGATCCGCCGCGATGGGGGACTTCCGCCCCGTCGCTCACGGCGCCCGCACCGTCTACGGTCCGGGCGCCGCAACGTCTGCCGGGCGACCGCCTTCGCGCTGTCGTACAGGGTGGTGCCGGTTCGGCGGGCGGTTTTCCATTGGGGTCAGCAGACCGTCACGTTCGAGCTGCCGCAGTGTCAGTGTGAGCATCCGCTGCGAGATACCGGTGACGGCTCGGTGCAGCTCACCGAAGCGCAAAGTGCGGTCTCACTGCGGCGAAGAAGGAGCTGGGGCCGATCGGCGTCCTGGAATTCAGCCCCGGCCCGACCGGGCGGCCGATCACCCAGGCCGCCCAGACCTCGGGCGCCTCGGGCACTGCACAATTCGAGCTACACGTACTGGGGGCCGTGGCCGCCGTGCAGCGTGTACTGCCGGAGATGCGTGTCCGAGACCATGGCACCTTGCTGCTGACCACCGGCGTCTCCTCGACGGTCCCCGCTGTGGCGAGGCCGACCCCGACGCCATCGGAGCTCGGTACTACAGCATTTATCAGCAACGGGACCGTGCTGAGGAAGTCATCGGCGACCTGAGCGCCTTCCCGGCCCTCGTCGACCGACAAGCCGGAGCGGCGCTGGACACCTCGCGCTCCGCCGACGCAACCCAATAGCGATTCAGCAGCGGAAGCGCGCGTCCGGCGCAATGCTCCATGCTCCCTCTCGGCGGTTGCATGTCCGTATCTGTGGGATATATGGCCCTGCGGACATGGCGGCCGGACCGCCGTGTCGAGAAGACTTGTCTCTGTCGGAAGGCCGACAGGCCCGAGCAGACGCGGGCACCGGCGAACTGATCGATGAGGAATACGGGTGAGTGGTCATGACGACGAGCGCTGACGCAAACAACAACGCCGAGGTGCGCGTGCCGGACACCAAGCTGGCACGGGAAGCGACCGAACTGGTCCGCGAGAGCACCAGCGAACTGATCTACCACCACTCACGACGGGTGTACTTCTTCGGCAGCCTGCAGGGCCGCAACCGCGACCTCAGCTTCGACCCCGAGCTGCTGTACATCGGCGCGATGTTCCACGACCTGGGGCTGAACGAGCGGTTTCACACCAGCGGACGCCGCTTCGAGGTCGACGGTGCCGACGAGGCACGCCGCTTCCTGCAGGCACACGGCGTACCGGAGGACAGCGTGCGCCGGGTGTGGACGGCCATCGCCCTGCACACCACACCCGGCATCCCCGAGTTCATGGAGCCGGAGGTCGCCCTGGTGACGGCCGGTGTGGAGTACGACGTCCTGGGCATCGGCTACGTGGACATCCCCACCAAGGAGCGCGAGAGGATCGTGGCGCTGCACCCTCGCCCCGACTTCAAAAAGCGCGTCCTCGGCGCTTTCACCGACGGCATCCGCCACAAGCCCGAGACGACCTTCGGCAACGTCAAAGCCGATGTGCTCCAGCACTACGTACCCGGCTTCCAGCGCGGCGACTTCGTACGCACCATCCTGGACTCCCCGTGGGCGGAGTAGCGCCCGTCGCACCGGGCACGGCCCGGGTCGTCGTCATCGTGGCCTTCGACCAGGTCCAGCTGCTCGATGTCAGCGGACCACTGGAGGTCCTCGCCACCGCCAATCGCTACGGCGCCCGCTACGACGTGCACGTGGTCTCCCCCGCCGGGCTCGACGTACCCACCTCCTGCGGGCTGCGGATCGGTGTGACCACGCGTACTGAGCAGCTTCCCCGCAACGTACACACGGTGCTGGTGCCCGGACGCAGAGACTGGCAGCGCGCCGCCGGCGACGACGCACTGATGTCCCTGGTCGGCACCCTCGCCGCGCGGGCACGGCGAGTGGCGTCGGTCTGTGCCGGCGCGCTTCTGCTGGCTCAGGCCGGGCTCCTGGACGGACGGCGCGCCACCACCCACTGGGAGCTGGTCCCGCAGCTGGCGGCCGCCTTTCCGCGCGTACGAGTGGCGGCGGACCCGGTGTTCCTACGCGACGGCCATGTCGTCACCTCCGCCGGTGTCACCGCGGGGATCGACCTGGCCCTCGCCCTGGTGGAGGAGGATTACGGAGCGGACGTCGCACGGGAGGCGGCGCGCCAGTTGGTGGTCTTCATGGCCCGGCCGGGCGGCCAGTCCCAGTTCAGTATCCGGATGACGCCACAGCAGCCGAAGCATCCGCTGGTACGCCGGGCGATGGACGAGGTCACCGCGGATCCCTCGCTTCCACGCGGCATCGACGCGCTCGCCGCGGAGCTCGACATCAGCAGTCGGCATCTGTCCCGCCTCTTCCGCCGGGAGACGGGCATGACACTTGGGCAGTACGTCGACGACGTCCGCGTGGAGGCCGCCCAGGCCCTGCTGTCCTCCGGCACCACCTCGGTGGAGGAGGTCGCGCAGCAGGCGGGCTTCGGTTCATCGGAAACCATGCGCCGAGTGTTCCAGCAGGCCCTCGGTGTCTCCCCCACCGTCTACCGGGCTCGATTCCGGAGCACGACCGCTCCCGCTCCCCCGGCTTGAGCCACCTCGCCGCGTCCTTGTACTGACACTGCCGCGTATGCCGAATACATCGCTGCGCAGGGCGAAGCGGGGCATTCAGCGGCCTCCGCCCCGCTTCCCGCCGGTCACCCGACCGAGCGTCTGGTGGCGAACCCGATTGCGGCGGCGACGGCGGCCGGGGCGGCGACGCTGGCGAGAGCAGTTGGCAGGGAGAGCCAGTCGGCTGTGAAGCCGATCACCGGAGGGCCGAGGAGCATGCCGCCGTAGCCGAAGGTGGAGGCGATGGCGACGCCGCTGGGGCCGGCGACGGCACCGGCGCGCTCCACGGCAATGGGGAAGAGGTTGGCCAGCCCGATTCCCGTGACGGCGAAGACCGGCCGCCTTGCAGTCGCTCAGGGCCGCGCACGCCGGACAGTTCTCACCGGCGGTGGACGCTGACGGCTCTCACCGGCGGTGGACGCTGACGGCGTAACCGCCGCCCTCGTACGGGTCGGCGTCCCAGGTGGCGAAGCGGTCAACGAGGGTCAGGCCGGCTGCGGCGCAGCAGTCGTCGTACTCCGACAGCGTGATGCTGGGCGGCACGGGCAGGTGGGCCGCGTCCAGGCCGAAGCCGGCGATCATCAGACCGCCCGGCCGCAGGGTCGCGGTCAGGCGCTTGACCACCGTGGCCTCGGTGCCGGGAGCGAGCAACGGAAAGATGTTGCCTGCCGCGACGACGAGGTCGAAGTCGGCTGCGATACCGAGCCGATCCGGCTCGAACTCGGCCAGGTCGGCTTGGAACCAGGGCAGGCCCGGCGCCTGTTCCCGCGCTACTGCGAGCATCGACGCATCGAGATCCACACCGACACAGTCGTAGCCGAGCTCCGCCAGTCGGATCATGACCCGGCCGGTACCGCATCCGGCGTCCAGTACCCGCGCTCCAGCAGGCACGAGAGCCGCGCAGAACCGCGCCTCACCGTGCACGTCCTTCCCGCTCCGGGCCAGCGCCGCGAACCGTGCGGCGTAGTCGTTTCCGGACGTCTCCCCGGTCAGCTCATTCCAACGGCTCATGAGATCAACAATAGATCCACTGCGGGTCTCTCTCGGTCACCACACAGGTGTCACGCAGCGGCCTGAGCAGTCCAGCCCTGCCGGCGTGACACCGATGCAGAGGTGGCGTACGGCTTCACCCCTACAAGTAGCCGGGGTGGGGGGCCCCCCGGGGGGGGGCCCCCCCCCCCGTTTGGGCGGGGTAGGGTGGGATTGAGCCCGGGGGCGGTGATGAGTAAACGGGGCGGGGGGCGGCCGCCCACGCGCGGGGGCCCCCCCCCGCGCCCCCCCCCCCCCCCCCCCCGCCCCCCCCCCCCGGCCCCCCCCCCCCCCCCCGGGGGGGGCGCCCCCCCCCCCGGCCCCCCCCCCCCCCCGGCACTGTTACCGCGGTTACGCCTTCATGGCACCGGCGGCAGGAAGACGAGACAGAGTCCGTCGTGACCGCCGACTTGGACGTCGACCGACCGCAGGTCGTTGACCACGTTGACGTCCCTGCCCGTCAGGGCGTCATGGGCCGTCCAGCCCGGCTCGAAGTACTCCGAGGCCACGGAGCCGGAGGCCGGTTCGGGCCCGAAGTTGAGTACGGTCGCCTGGATCCTCCCGGCGTCGTCCAGCCGGTGCACCATGATGAGCAGGGCGGGGTTCACCACCGACGGGATCTCGATCTGATCGGCGGTGGCAACGCCCGTCTCCTCCCGCACCCGCAGCAGGTGTTTGAGGCGTGCGGCGAAGGAGTCGGGGTCGGCGAGTTGCTCAGGGAGGCTGCCGTAGAGGCTGTGAGCCTTGGGCATGCCCGAACCGGATGTGGTTGCTTCGGGCCGGTAGCCCATCAGGTCGTAGGCGCCCCGGTGGATCCAGCGGGTGTCGCCGGTCGCGAGCAGGGGCCCGACAGCCTCCCGGTCCAGGGTGAGCAGGCCGCACAGGTCCCAGCCGGAGAGCGCGAAGACACCGGGTTGCAGGGCATTGAACATCGCCAGCAGCAAGTGTGCGCGCTTGATGCTCTCCACGTCTTCCTGCGCGAAGCGGTCGAGCGTTGTGTACCCGAGGGCAGCCGCGATGACGCTGACCGTCGTGGAGGCGATGCCATTGGTGGTGAAGACCGCGTTGTACGGAGCGTCGGGCCCGACCAGTGTCTGCACCAGCTCGCCGCGCACGTGCTCGGCGAGCTGTTCGCCTGTCACCTCAACACCGTGATAGGCGAAAAGCTCATCCTTCGACGTGGTGAAGTGCACCAGCTCGTAGGTGAGTTCGTCGTGGTTCTGCAGTGCGTGGACCAGGCCGGCAGCCGCCACACCCTTGTCCAGGGAGAGGTTCAGCGTCAGGCGCAGGAACTCGGTGTCCCCGGTGGCCAGGGCGTGGTGGTAGGCGGGACGGTTGACGAAGTCGTACGAGAGGTCCGCGCCGGCCTCGGAGGTGACCTTGATGTCGTCGATCGTCAGGTTCAGCTCCTGGAAGGTGAAGCCGCCCAGCTTGCGCACCATGCTGGCGATCAGCTGATTGGCGGCCTCCGACAGCGGGTGCCCTTCCGACCAGGCCGGCAGGCCCTCGGCGCTCTTCTCCACGCCCAGGAAGCCATTGGCGTCCAGGCGGAGTGCGCCGGAGCCGAGGTCGCCGAGCGAATGCAGGGCGTCCCCGATGACGAGCCTTATGCCGGCGAAGGTGGGGTCGAGCCAGTTGATGGAGGGCTGCCCCTCCTTGAAGTAGTGCAGGTAGACCCAGCGCCGGCTGACGCCGTCCGGCCCGAGGACCGCGCGCGTGGCGCTCCAGTTGGTGTCCTTCACACCGGGGTCGTGGAAGATGACCCGCTGGAGGCGGCCGATGATGTAGCCCGCCTTCTCCAGCGCCTCCTCGGCCTCGACGTCGAGGTTGACCGAGTCGCGTTCCGGCGGCACTTCGGGCAGCAGGTACCAGTCCTCGGGCTCGATCTGGACCATGTGGTAGATGCCCGGGTAGTCGTCGACATTCATCTCGGCCAGCCGGAAGTCCGGGCCCTTGCCGGTGTGCCCCGGCACGATGTCGTCGATGACCGTGCCGCCCTGTTCGGCCGCCACCTCGCACATCCGCCGGAAGTCGTCCTCCGTGCCGAACGCCTCGTCGATGGCGGTGCTGATGCGGTCGAAGTGCCCGTCGACGGTGGGCGTGGCGTCCCATCCCGAGATGCCGCCGGCGCGCTTCACCGGCCCGGTGTGGACGGCCCGCACACCGAGGTCGGAGAAGGCACGCCACAGCTCGGGGTCGGCCAGGGTGCCCAGGAAGCTGTCGCCGGGGCGGGTGATGAAGGAGATGGGGTACGCCGTGAACCACACCGGGGCGGCATCGACGGCCGCCTTGGGATTGGGCCGCGCGAAGGGGTTCTGCCACATGATGCCCTGGCCGGTGAGCTGTACCGACAGGTCCCTGGCGTCCTGCAGCATGGAGTGCCGGCGCAGCCAGGCCACGTATTCGGGGTTGGTACCGACCGGGTCCTGCCGGCGTTCGGGAGGCTGCGGCTGTTGCTGCTGCCGCAGCCGCGCGCGCGGCCGCAGGGACCGGGGCCGCGCCGGGTAGAACTGCTCCGAGTAGGTGATCTCTGTCGGTTCGTGCCGGGTCTCGTGCGAATCGCCGGCCGCCGCCTGCTCGTCGGTCATTGACACCTTCTTTCTGCCGCTCAGCTCGTCTGAATGCGTTTCCGACCTGTGGATATGAGGGGGTCGGACGAGGTGGGCGACCCGCGCAGCAGTGATCGCCGCGCAAGCTGCACGTGTCGTTGAGCGCATGCCGGTGGCAGGGGGCACGTGAGCGACCGGTTCACGAGACCTTCTTGTGGAGTGCTGATGAGGGACTACAGGGCGGGTGCCGTTGCCCGTTGCTCAGCTGGCAGAGCGAGCTGACGCTCTGCCGCATCGAGAACGGCGACGATGTTGCGGGCGTAGGCCGCGTCGAGCGGATGAGCTCGTCCGTCGCGGCCGGCCACTGCCTCCTGAAACTGGTCCACCGCTCGGTGGCAGGCTTCCCGCAACGTGCCGGTCGGCAGTTTCAGGGACTCGCGGCCCGCCGGGCCCCAGACGGTGATGACCGACTCCTGGGCCTTCGCGGGTGCGGTGACAGTCAGGGTCATTGAACTGACGGGTCCACCGGTATGTTCATTGCCCATATGTACCGTATCGCGCATTCCTCGTACTGCAGCGACTCGTTCCACAGGGGGCAAGAGCGACAGGATCAGGGAGAGGGCATGCGGGCCCCAGTCCCACAGCCCTCCTCGCTCCCGGCGCCAGACCGACCCGGCGTACGGGCTCCCCGGCGTGTCGATGCTGCCGGCACAGCGCACGGATACGCCTTCCCAGGGGCCATGTGCGGCAGCGAGGGTCTGCATACGGGCCAGCCAAGCCGTCACCTCCTCCTGGAACAGGAAGGTCATGAAGCTGAGGCTGGTGACTCCCGACTCCGCGACGGCTCTGACGACGTCGTCGGCGGCCGGCACGTCCAGGGCGAGGGGCTTGTCGAGCAATAGGTGTTTCCCGGCCCTCGCCGCCCGGACCGCGAGGGACGCCTGGACATCGGGGGGCAGGGCGATCGCGACCGCGTCCACGGCGTCGAGCAGCGCGTCCAGATCGGTGAAGCCCCGGCCGCGGCCCACGCCCGCCGCGGCGTGCTCGGCCTTGGCGCCGTCGCGCCCCCAGAAGCCGACGAAGTCCACATCAGGTCGTTCGGCCAGCACCGTGCCATGACACGACCGGGCCCAGTAGCCGGTGCCGAGCACGGCGAACCGGAGCGGCGAGCCGGACGGCCGCCGGCCTACGGCCGGGGCCGGGGCCGGGGCCGAGGCCGAGGCCGTGGCCGGTGCCTGGTCGGGACCCGTCATGGTGTTCTCCCGTGGAACGTTCGGGGGACGAGAGAGCCTACGGTACGTCAGGAGGTTTGTGGAAAACGGATGTTGAGTCCGCATGGCTCGGATCGAGCCAACGGTGGTGATGACCTTGCCGTGGGTGAAGAAGCCGATGCCCGGTAGGACGCGCGCGGCGGCCCAGCTCGTCGCGGACCGACCGGACCTCCTCCGTTCTCGCAACGGTGTGTAGTCGCTCCGGGCCGAGGTCCTGGGTCGTGTCCGCAAAGTCGTTTGGTAGTTGGTCGGTTTGTGGTGCGTCGTCATGAGCTGACTGATCAGGCGTGGGCGGTGATCGAGCCGATGCCGGCTCGCGCGGAGGGGGCGGCCGGTACGGGACCGCCGACAGGTGATGAACGGGAGCTTGTCGAAGCTGTCCACCGGGGCTGCCCGGCGGGACCTGCCGGAACGCTACGGCCCGTGGAAAACGGCCTACGAGCGATTCCGGCGCTGGTCGGCCGACGGCACCTGGGATCGTCTGCTGGCCCACGTCCAGCAGCACTCCGACGCTGCCGGCGAGGCCGACCGGCCGATCGTGTGTGCCGACTCCACCACCGTGCGGGCCCACCAGCATGCCGCCGGCGCGCAAAAAAGAGGCAGGACCGGCCCGGCAAGGCGATCGGCCGCTCCCGCGGCGGACTGACCAGATCAACGGCCGCATCCGGCGGCGGGAGAGTCGGTGCCGGCTCACAGACAGGCTTACGCCTTGCCGTCCGCGGGGTGGGCGAGCCGGGTCGGCAGGTCCATCAGCATCGCGGGCTCGCCGGGGCCCAGGTGGGCAACCAGGCGCTCTCCCAGCGGGTTCGCCGCCACGTGTGCTGCTGCGTCGAAGAGTTCGAGTCCCTCGGGCGTGATCTCCACCGCCCGCATCTCCCAGCACTGGTACGTCGACGTCATGAGCCCTGGGCGGGCCCTGCCTCGCGCGAAAACCGAAGCCCGTGAGGGGACGCCACGGCGTCGTGAGCCTCTCTCGCGCCTGCCTGGGTGCATGCTCGCTCTATGAGCGACCTCTCCCCACCCGGCACAGTACGGATGGCCACCGCCCAGGGCCGCTGGGTCCTGCTCACGGCCGTCCTCGGCTCGGGCATGGCGATGCTCGACAGTACCGTCGTCAACGTCGCCCTGCCCCGCATCGGTACGGACCTGAACACCTCACTGGCCACCCTCCAGTGGACCGTCAACGCCTACCTGCTCACCCTGGCCGCTCTGCTGCTGCTCGGCGGCGCACTCGGTGACCGCTACGGCAGGCGCCGGATCTTCCTCATCGGCATGGTGTGGTTCGCCGCGGCCTCACTCCTGTGCGGACTGGCACCCAACGCCGCGGTACTCCTCACCGCCCGCGCCCTCCAGGGCGTCGGCGGAGCCCTGCTCACCCCAGGCTCGCTCGCCCTCATCCAAGCCGTCTTCCATCCCGACGAGCGGTCCCGTGCGGTCGGTGCCTGGTCCGGCCTGGGCGGCGTGGCCACCGCGGCCGGCCCCTTCCTCGGCGGCTGGCTCGTGGACGGCCCCGGCTGGCGCTGGGTGTTCTTCCTCAACGTGCCCGTGGCGGCAGTGTGCGTACCCCTCGCCGCCCGCCACGTGCCCGAGACCCGGGACCCCACCGCGCACGGCCGGTTCGACGTACGGGGTGCCGTGCTCGGCGCGCTGGCGCTGGGCGCGGTGACCTACGCACTGATTGCCGCACCCGGCCGGGGCACGGCACCTGACGTACTGCTCGCCGCGACCGCCGGCGTGCTGCTCGCGGTCGCCTTCCTCCGCGTCGAACGCAGTGACCCCGACCCCATGCTGCCCCCATGGCTCTTCGGGTCGCGGCAGTTCACCGCGGTCAACGCCGTCACTGTGTGCGTCTACGCGGCCTTCGGCGGGTTCTTCTTCCTCACCGTGCTGTACCTACAGGTGGGCGCGGGGTACTCCGCGCTCGTCGCCGGGACCGCGCTGCTGCCCACCACCGTGCTGATGCTGCTGCTCTCCGCCCGCTCCGGAGAACTGGCCCAACGCATCGGGCCCCGCATCCCGCTCACGCTCGGCCCGCTGGTGTGCGCCACCGGGATGCTGCTGATGACGCGGGCGGGCACCGACGCCTCGTACCGCACCGAAGTCCTGCCCGCCGTGACCGTGCTGGGCCTCGGCATGGTCCTCCTCGTCGCACCACTCACCGCCACCGTGCTGGCCTCCGTCGACGTCACACACGCCGGACTGGCCAGCGGCGTCAACAACGCGGCCGCACGCGCGGCCGGCCTGCTCGCCGTTGCCGCCTTGCCCCTCCTTGCCGGCATGGGACCGGAGGCGTATCGCTCGGCCACCGCGTTCGCGGCCGGCTATCGGCGGTCCCTCTTCCTCTGCGCGGTCCTCCTCGCCATCGGCGCGGCCCTCGCCTGGTTCCCCCTGCGTTCCCGCGCCCCGGAACGCGCCAGGGCGGAGACGACGCGGACGGCCCGGAAGAGCCAAGCACAGGAACAGGAGAGCGACGTCCAGGCACAGCACTGTCGTCCTCAGTGCACCTACCACTGCGGCGTATCGGCACCACCCCTCGACCCCGGAACCCCGCGATCGGCCCCACCGCGTACGAGCAGCGACTGATTTCTGTCCTGAGCGAGCTCTCTATTCGCGCCCCCCGTACGACCGCTTCCCGTACGACCGCTTTACGGCTGGCCGTCGTCACGGACCCACATGCACGTACTCCGGGCCTCTATGGACCCGGAGTACGTGTACGGCGTCATCGCGCGCTCTCCGCTTCTCCGCGGAGCAGACGCTCAGAGGCCCATGGAGGCCCGGAACTCCTCGAACGAGACCTTGCGGTCACCGTCGGTGTCGATGGTGTCGATGAGCGCCTGCGCGGCCTCATCGGTGACGCCCTGCTCGCCGAGTTCCTCGACGACCTTCCGGTACTCCTCTGCGGTCAGCTGACCGTCACCGTCGAGGTCGTAACGCTCGAAGACCTTCTGCGCTGCGGCTGTCATGTCTACCACGTGGGCGCCTTTCTCTCGCTGTTCCAAGACCGGCCCCACCCTAGTAGGCGTGGTCGGGTTCGTTCTCCGGTGGTGTGTCCGGGGAAACGCCCGTCCGATCGGGGGCGACGCCTGATCGAGTGTGACGCCTCCATCACCTTCAGCCGGTCCTCCGCGCTCTCACCATCAACGTGCCGACGCACTCCGGGTCCGGCGCGGGCAGGACGTGGGCGTCGATGTCGGTGAACCCGGTGCGCTGCAGCAGGCCGGCCCACCACTCCGGCCCGTAGGACCAGCGGACGAAGGGGAGCTTCCGGCCGCTGAATCCGTTGCCGTACATGGCGTACGGGCCCTCGAAGCCCTCGATCGGCTCGGCCTGGGAAAGTGCCAGCAGGCCACCGGAGTTGAGGCGCTTGGCGATGCGCGGCACCAGCTTCTCGGGGTCGGTGAACCACACAGCGCCCCACATGGAGAAGACCGCGTCGTACGTCGCCTCCGTGGTGTCCAGGTAGTCGCACACCTCCGCGTGTACGAAGCGCAGCCCGGGAACATCGGCCCACCAGCGGCGAGCACGGGCGATCTGGAAGTCGGAGAAGTCCAGCGCGGTCACCTCCATCCCCGAACGGGCGAGGACGACAGCGTCCGTTCCCTCAGCCGAACCCAGCTCCAACACGGTCCGCGGGCTGCCCAGCCACTCCACGCCCGGCCCGTGCCCGTCGTACTGCGTCCACTCGAAGGCCCCGACCTCGGGGGCAGGCTGCTCGCCCGCACCGCGATGCGGCTTGTAGGTGTCCCAGTAGTCAGGCAGGGTGACCGCTTCACGCGCCATAGAAGTCCTCCTGATGGGTTCGACAGTGCTGGTTGGAGAGGGCTGGATCGGCAGGGCTGGATCGGCAGGGCCGGGGATCACCTCCGCCGGGGTGTGCGGTCAAAGGTGTTGGCGGCCGTGCGGCGTGACCGTCAGGCCGAAGGATGCGATGTCCGGTCGACCACGGACGGCGTACTCCGCCTCGCCCTCCGCGGCCTCAACCCACAGGCCCCTCGGCCCGTGCACCGTCACCGTCCCGCCACCGGCCACGGCCGCCGAGCCGTCCTCGCTCTCCAGCCACACGGTCCGGACAGCCGCCCGGTGCGAGCTGGGCGACCAGCGACGGCGGAACCTCGCGCAGCGCACAGGTGGACAGGATCCGGTCGTACGGGGCGTGGTCGCCCAGGGCGACCATCGAGGGCATGGAGTTGGCGGACGTGGCGGTGCCGGGCCCGTCCGGCTCGCCGTCGTCCAGCTGGGTGACCACGGGCTCATTCGAATAGAGCAGGTCCATCCGCTCCTGGCCGGTGACCAGCTCGCAGGAGCGCCGCAGTTGCTTCCCTCTCCGACGAGCGCGGCCTGTCCCGGATGCACCGTTGGAGAACGGGGAGAGGTCGTGGTCACGGGATCAGTTCTTGGGGGCGGCTGCCGTCCGGGCTGGGCTCGCCGTCCGGCACCGGCCAGGGCTGGTCATCGGGCGGGCCGCCGTGCTCGCCACCGTCATCCCTGGTCACGGCCGTGCGGGAATCGGGCATGACAGCCTCCACTGCGGCCTCCTCTGCGGTCGGATGCTTCTCGCGACGCTACGGCGGACGTCGGACGCCGTGAAGAGCGCACGGAGGCACGCCGCCCGAAAGCGCGACCGGGCCGGATTCTGAGAAAGACGGAGCCGGGCGGGCGCAGGGCCCCAGGGCGCAGGGCGCAGGACCGCAGTCAAGTGGCTGTCAGACGATGATTTCGCCGGGCCGCGACTGGACGGCGTCCAGGGTGGAGAGAGTCTGCTCGTCGAGTGTGATGGCGCCGACGGCGACGTTGGCCTCGAGGTGTTCGGCGTTGGCGGTACCGGGGATGAGCAGCACGTTCGGGGCGTGGTGGAGCAGCCAGGCCAGTGCGACCTGGGCAGGTGCGGCGCCGAGGTCACGCGCGGCGGTGATGACCGCGGGCTCGTCGGTCACCTTCGGCATGCCCGCGAAGGCGCTGCCGAGGGGGAAGTAGGGAACCCAGGCGATGCCTTCCTCAAGGCAGAGGCGGAGCATGTCCTCGTCGTCGCGGGCCACGAGGCTGTAGGCGTTCTGGACGCATGCGATGCCCGCGGGCAGGGCGGTGCGCAGGACGTCGAGTGAGACGCTGCTGAGGCCGATCGCGCCGATCTTGCCTTCGTCGCGCAGCGCCGTCATCACGGCGAGCTGGTCGTCGAGGGGTACGACCTGGTCCCCTTCGGCGCGCAGACCGGGGCCGTTGTCGGTGCGGCGGAGGTTGACCAGAGGGATCTGTTCCCTCCCCAGCGTCGTCAGGTTGTCCTCGACGGCGGCCCGCAGCTGTTCGGGGCGCTGGGCGAGGCGGAGGGGAAGCGGGCCCTCGGTGTCGGGCTCGGCGCCGACCTTGCTCACCACCATGACGTCGTCCTCCGGGCGGACCGCTTCGCGGATCACCTCGTTCACGAAGCCGTGGCCGTAGAAATGCGCGGTGTCGATGTGGTCGATGCCGAGCTCGATGCAGCGGCGCAGCACCGCGATCGCCGCCTTGCGGTCGTTGCGCAGGCGCTCCAGTTGCATCGCGCCGAAGCCGATCCGGGAGACGGTGCGGCCTGCGAGGTCTCCGGGGCCGCCGGCGCGCTGCGCGCCGGTCGCGGTGACGGGAAGAGATCGGGCGGGGGAAGCCATGGGCTCTCTCCTTCGCGTGGGATCATAGGCGAAACGGAGCCACTCCGTTTCGCTCACCACTTCACCGTAGCACTAACCGGAGGTCCTCCGTTTTGCCTGAGACCGAACCCCCGACCAGTGGCAGCAGCGCGTCGACGCCCGGCCGGCCCGCACGCGCCGACGCGCGGCGCAACCGCGACAAGCTCCTCGCCGCAGCCCGGGACGCCTTCGCCGCAACACCGGACGCCGTCCCACTGGACGCCGTCGCCCGCGCGGCCGGCGTCGGGATCGGCACGCTGTACCGGCACTTCCCCACCCGCGAGGCACTCGTGGAGGCCGTGTACGCCGCGGAACTCGACAAGGTCGTCGCCAGTGCACCGCCGCTCCTCGATGAGCTGGAGCCCGCGGCCGCACTGCGCGCATGGCTGACTCAGTACGCGGCGTTCTTCCAAATAAAGCGCGGCATGTCCGACACACTGCGCGCCGGCTGGGCATCGGGCACCATCGCCACACCCGCAACCCGGGAACGCATCACCGCCACCATCGCCATGATGCTGAGCCGCGGCGCAGAAACCGGCTCACTGCGCCCGGACGTCGACCCGGAGGACGTCACGATGATGATCCTCGGCGTCTTCCTCTCCACCACGGCGACGGACTCGACGGAGAGGACCGACCAGCTCCTCGACCTGATCGTCGACGCTCTCCGCCCGCGCCCCGGGCCGAAGAGCCACTGAAGGACCCGCAGCTGAACACATGCCACACTTAGGTGAGCCTAAGTTTACTTGATTGGGTGGAGAGAGCTCCGCGGAACACGGTCAAGGAGTGGACATGGGGAACCTCAGCGGGAAGGTCGCGCTGGTCACCGGCAGCAGTCGGGGCATCGGGCGGGGCATCGCCGAACGGCTGGCCCGGGACGGCGCTCTGGTAACCGTGCATTACGGCAGCGACGAGGCGGCGGCCAAGGAGACCGCCGCCGCCATCACCGAGGCCGGTGGCCGGGCATTCATCGTGGGCGCCGAGCTGGGCGTTCCCGGCGACGTGGACACGCTCGCGGCCGGGCTGGAGGCCGGACTGGGCGCACACGGGGAATCGGCGGTCGACATCCTGGTTCACAACGCGGGGCTCAACCTCATGGGGCGGCCGATCGAGGTGCTCACTCCCGAGGAGTTCGACCAGATGGTCGCGGTCAACGTCAAGGCACCGTTCTTCCTCACCCAGCGGCTGCTGCCACGGCTGCGCGACGGCGGCCGGATCATCAACATCTCATCCGTCTCCACGCGGATCGCCTCCGCCCACGGCATCGGATATCCGCTCACCAAGGGCGCACTCGAAGTGTTCAGCCAGACCCTGGCCAAGCACCTCGGCCCCCGCGGAATCACCGTGAATTCCGTAGCCGTCGGATTCACTCGCACCGACATGACCGCCGAGGTGCTGGCCGACCCGGCGAACCTGGAGCGGAACATCAGCCTGACCGCTCTCGGCCGGATCGGCCAGGTCACGGACATCGCCGACGCGGTCGCCTTCCTGGCCTCCGACGACGCCCGCTGGATCACAGGCACCAAGGTCGACGTCACCGGCGGCGTCAGCCTTTAGCGCCTGTAGCAATCTCCGTCGTCATCGGCGGGCCAGGGTGAGGAGGATGGTGGCGGCCAGCGCTGCTCGGGCGAGCATGCCGGATACGTACGTGCTCTCCGAACGGGCGTGGGCGCCATGGCCGACAGCGCCGATGCCGTCCAGTACCGGTACGCCGGCGGCGGCGAGGAAGTTGCCGTCGCTCGCTCCGCCGACCGAGGCCTCGGGCAGGTCGTACCCGAGCAGCCCTGCGCAGGCTTTCGCCAGGTGCGCGAGTGCGGCGACTTGCTCGCTTCGTTCGAAGACGGGGCGGTTCCAGTCCCCCGTGACCTGCAATTGCGTACGGACGTCAATGGGTTGGAGGTCGGCGAGCGCCTTCGCGATGCGCTGCTGTTCGGCGGCGGATGCCACGCGCACGTCGAGGCGTGCGGTGGCGCGGCCCGCCGTGACATTGCTGCGCGTGCCGCCTTCGATCACTCCGACGTTGAGGGAGGTTCCGGCTTCGTTGTCGCGTAGTTGCGTCAAGTGCAGGATCTGGTGCGCCAGTTCGTCTACGGCGCTGGCTCCAGCGGTGGGGTCCAGTCCGGCGTGGGCCTCGGTGCCAGTGACCGTAAGGGCGAACAGTCCGACTCCCTTGCGGGCAGTCTTGATGGCGCCGTCGGCTGCGCCTTCGAAGACCATGGCGAGCCGGGCGTCGCGGGCTTCCTCGACGATCGCCTCATGTGAGGCGAGGCTTCCGGTCTCTTCGTCGCCGTTGAGAATGAGGGTGAGGGCCGGGCGGGGCAGGTCGAGGGCGTCGAGCGCGCACAACGCCCACACGGCCTGGACGAGGCCGGCCTTCATGTCGAAGACGCCGGGCCCGGTGATGAGGTCGCCCTCCCGGCGGAAGGGCCAGCTCTCCAGGGTGCCGGTCGGCCACACGGTGTCGTAGTGGCCCACCAGCATGACGGTCCGGTCGTCGGCCGCTGTCGCCCCGCGCGCCTGGTAACGGCGGATCAGGATGTCTCCGGCCTCGTCGCGCGGGAGGATCTCCTCCGTCTCCGGTGCCCCCAGACGCTGGTCCAGCCAGTCGCGCAGCCAGGTGAGGCAGGCGTCCAAGGCGTCCAGATCGTCGCTGGCACTGCCCTGCGCGGTGTACGCCGCGAGGTCGGCGATCATGTCTTCGCGATGGCGTTCCAGCCAGCGTTGCACTGCCATGGCCTGGTCGCTGTCGGGCACGCGGTCAGCGGCCGGCTGTGTGGCAAGCCTGTCGAGTTCGGCGATCCGGGCTTCGGTCATCTTCTGTGGTGCGCCTTCGAGTTCGCGCAGACCGTGCATGACGGACTGCAGCAGGGTCGTGGGCAGGCCCTCGTGTGCGGCGTACGCGATGATGTCGGTGTAGTGCGTGGTGACTTCGACGGGCCGGTGGCGTACGGCCAGGTCGCGCCAGATGCCGCTGCGGTCCTTTGTCTGGGTGCGCAGCCAGGCGGTGAGGCGGCCGAAGGCGGCGTCGCGTGCTGCGGCGTCGCTTTCCTGCCGGAAGGGGTGGGGGTCGAAGGCGTCGAACGGCTCCAGTTTGACGCCGCGTTGGTCGGCCACGGCGAAGATCTCGCCCGTCAGCCCGGCCATGGCGGGACGGTGGCGGTCGATGAGGTCCGCCATGGGCGCGTCGGCGAGTGCTGTGGCCGCGAGCATGGCGCCGAACCCGGCCTTGGCCCACAGGTAGCCCTCGACGTTGTCGCTGGCCTGGGCGGGGCCCCAGCTCTGCAGGTCGGCGACCAGGTCGCGGACGCGATCGCTGACGGGCGCACCGTTGGGTTCGCCGACGACCAGGGCTCCGGCGCCACCATCTTGGATCACGCCCGGTTCGACGACGTCGGCGAAGATGTTGACGAAGGCCGCGATGGTGCGATGAGCGCCGATGCGGCGAGCGATCAGGTCCTCGTTGAACCCGTTCTGTACGGAGACGACGTACCCATGCGGGTCCAGGCGAGGGGCAATCCAGTCGATGGCGCCTTGGGTGGCCTGTGCCTTCACTGCCAGGAGGACACGCTCCAGGGGGCGGGTGAACTCCTGCGGCGTGGCGGCAGTGACCGGGATGCTGGTCCGGCCTTCGCCCCGGGCGAGGACGAGTCCGTGCGTACGTATGGCGTCGATGTGGGTGCGGTCGGTGTCGATGACGGTGACCGGGTGGCCCGCGCGGGCGAGGGCGAACGCGAGGGTGCCGCCGATCGCTCCCGCACCGACGATGGTGTAGGCGGCACGTTCAGGGCTGCGGGCGACTCGTTCGCCATCGCCAGCGGCTCGTTCAGGGCTGTGGTCGCTCATCGGGCGTGTTCCTCGTGTTCCTCTGTGGCGGCGGCCGCAAGGGGCTCCGCGGTCGCGGTGGCGCGGGTGTCGTGTGACTGCCAGATACGGGGCAGGTGGAGGGCTCCTGCGCTCGACCCACCGTCGACACGGAGGATCTCTCCGGTGATCCAGGAGGCTTCGGGTCCCGCGAGCCAGCACACGGCTCGGGCGATGTCCTGCGGCGTTCCGGGGCGGCCGAGCGGGTTGGCGCTGATGGCCTTGGCGTACTCGGCGGAGACCGGGTTGCAGTCGCTGTCGACCAGGACGAAGCCGGGGCTGACCGCGTTGACGCGAATGGCATGTCCGCCCAGTTCCAGGGCTGCGGCCCGGGTTGCCATGTCCAGGGCCGCCTTGGAGCTGGCGTACGGTCCGCCGCCCGGCCGTGAGCGCAGTGCCGCGCCGGAGGAGATGTTGATGACGGAACCCGGCCGGTCCGCCGCTATGGCGAGGCGGGCGAAGGCGGCGGTCGTCAGTACGGGGGCGCGGAGGTTGACCGCGAACAGCCGGTCCCAGGCGGCTGCGTCGACGTCCGCCATGTCCAGGGAGGGGTAGCGGCCTGCGGCGTTGACCAGGACGTCGACCGGGCCGTTTGCCGCCCAGGCCGCTTCGACCAGGGCAGCGGGGGCGTCGGGGTCGGTCAGGTCCGCAGCCCGGGTTGCCGCGTTCGTGCCGAAGCGGGAGGCCGTGTCGTGGAGTGCGTCGGGGTCGCGGTCGGCGAGTGTCAGGGAGGCGCCCTGGGCGGCGAATGCCTCGGCGATCGCACTGCCGATGCCGCCCGCGGCGCCGGTGACGAGTACGTGCGGCATCAGTGGAATTCCTTGTCCTTGGTCTCGGGCATCGTGAGATAGACGACGAGGGAGATCAGCGCGGCCGCTGCCACGTAGATCCACAACATGTCGCTGTGCCCGCTCTCGTGCAGCCACGTGGTGATGTAGGGGGCCGTCCCGCCGAAGAGGGCGACGGCCAGCGCGTAGGGCAGGGCGATGCCGGTGGCGCGCACTTCCGCCGGGAACTGCTCGGCCATGATGACGGCGCAGTTGGCGGAGTAGCCGAGGATCATCAGCATGCCCACGAGCTGGACCAGGAAGAGGCTGAGGAAGCTGTTGTGGAGCAGGTCCAGCAGGGGCCAGGCCAGGACGACGAATCCGCCGGCGAATCCGGCCATCGTGGGCTTGCGTCCGATGCGGTCCGAGAGCAGGCCGGCGAACGGGAGCGCGATCACAAAGATGATCAGGCACAGGGTCTGTGAGAGCAGGGCCGTCTTCAGCGGGATGCCGGTGGTCACATTCGCGTACGTGGGGAGGTAGTTGACCCAGATGTAGTAGGTGAGGGTGCCCGCGATCGTGATGCCGACGACGCGGAGCGTGGCTGCCGGGTGCTCGACGAACATGGCCTTGACGGGGTTGGTACGGGTGCGACCGCTCCCCTGGGCCTGGGTGAAGGACTCGGTGTCCTCGACGGAGATCCGCAGCCACAGGCCCACGAGGCCGAGCAGTCCTCCGAAGATGAACGCCACGCGCCAGCCCCAGGAGTGCAGGGTTTCGTCGCTCAGTATCGAGGTGGTGAGGGTGCCCAGGAGCGAGGCGATCAGGACGCCGCCGGCGACCGAGACCTGCTGCCAGGACCCGGCGAAGGCGCGGCGGCCTCGGGCTGCGGATTCGACGAGGAAGGCGGAGGACGAGCCGAATTCGCCACCGGCGGAGAAGCCTTGTACGAGGCGCGCGATGAGCAGCAGCAACGGCGATAGCACACCGATGGTGTCGTAGGACGGGGTGATGGCGATGATGAATCCGGCGCCCGCCATCAGGGCGACGGTGAGTGTCATGCCCTTCTTGCGGCCACGGCGGTCCGCGTAGGCGCCGAGTACCGCGGCACCGACCGGGCGCATGACGAATCCGACCGCGAACACCGCGAGGGTCGACAGCAGTGCGACGGCGCCGTTCCCCTTGGGGAAGAACTCGTCAGCGATGATCTTCGCGAAGATCGAGTACAGCGCCCAGTCCACCCATTCGACGGTGTTGCCGATGGTCCCTGCGACGATGGCCTTGCGCTGGGCGCCACTCAGTTTCCCGGTGGGCGAGCCGCCACTGTTCTCTCTTCGGGAACCGGCGGGCATGACAGATCCGGCGTTCATGGCGTGTGCTCCGGGGCGTCAGGGGCGGGACGGGAAGGGGCGGAGCCGTTCATCATGTTGCGTGCGGCATCGGCCAGTTGGGCGTGGGTGGCGAACCAGACATCGCGGTGTGCGGTGATGTGGTCGAGCAGTTCCCGCAGCACCACCAGGCGTGAGCGGTGGCCGATGACATGTGGGTGCAGGGTGAGCTGGAAGACACCGCCGGCACGGTAGGCGGCGTCGAACTCGTCCCGCCAGATCTCCCCGACGTCGCGGGGCCGGCTGTAGGGGCGGGCGGATCCGTAGCGGTCCATGGTGAAGTACGGCGCGTCGTCCCGGATCCAGTCGACCGGGATCTCGACCAGTCCGGTGGGCTGCCCGCCGGCGACGATCTCGTACGGCTCGTCGTCGGCCATGAGCGAGGAGTCGTAGGCGAATCCGAGTTCGCGCATGATGTCGAGGGTGGATGCCGAGAAGTCCCAGGAGGGGGTCCGGATCCCGACCGGGCGCTGTCCGGTCAGCGTCGTGAGGGTGTCCAGGGCGCGTGCGGTCAGCTCCCGCTCATCGCTGTGATCCAGGAGCATGTTCCGCTCGTGGATCCAGCCGTGGACGGCCAGCTCGTGCCCGTCCCGGGTGTAGGCGCGGGCTTCTTCCGGGTGGAGAAGCGCCGAGACGGCCGGCATGAAGAACGTCGCCGGTACTCCGTAGTGCGCCAGCAGCCGCAGAATCCTCGGGGCGCCGGCGCGTGCACCGTACTCGCCCTGGGCAAGCCTGCCGGGGCTGGTCTCGCCGTCCCGGAGGGGGATCGTCTCGTGGTCGGAGTCGAAGGAGAGGGCTACGGCGACGCGGGCACCGTCGGGCCAGCGTTCGGGGAGCAGACACCGGCCGGCGCGTACGGCGTCGACGTGGCCGCGCCACGTGCTCTCGGGCCAGCGCCAGCTCTCTGCGGGCAGGCTGAAGCCTTCTGGGGGCATGATGACTCCACGGTGGTGGTACGGGTCTGGGGAGGAGTGGGTGGTACGGCCGCTGCGGGCGACGGCGACGTGTTGTACGGAACCGGGGGCCGGTGGCTCAGGTGGTCAGTCAGATGGTCGGGGGGTGCGGTCCATCCGGTGCCACGAGTACTTCATCGTGACGAGGTGCAGTGTCACGTCGGAGGCGATGAGTCCGGGCAATGTCCCGATGACATCGCTGGTGTAGTGCAAGAGGTCGGCACGCCGGGGCAGCACCATGTGTCCGGCGAGGTTGAAGCGCCCGGTTGCCGCGGCGAGGAATTTCGTTCCCGGATGCCTGGCGAGCTGTCTGCCCGCGGTTTCCAGCTGGTCGGGCTTGATGGAGAGCCACACCATGAACTCCGCGTCGTAGCCGAGGAGGGATGGGTCGACAAGCGTGCGGAACTGGAGGATGCCGCGGGAGATGAGCCGGTCCAGGGCGCGCGCGACACTGGATTCGGCACGGTCCAGGCGCCGGGCCAGCACGCTGATCTGTGTCCGGCCGTCCTCCCGCAGCGCTGTGGTGATTTCCTGCTCCAGCGGGGTGAGCGCTTGTGGCGCGCGGTCCCGGTCGGTGCGGTCGCAGGAGGCCGAGGACGAGGCCGGCCTCAGGTCGGCGGCCGCAGCGGGAGGAAGCAGCCCGGTGTCCCACATCGCCGCCGAGGTGAACGCCCGGATCACGGGAACCGCCTCGGTGCTCGTGATGAGGTCCGCAGCGGGCAGATCCGTGAAGAGCATCCGCATCATCTCCTCGTTGTCACGGGCGACGAAGTCGACGATGAGATCGGCCGATCCGGTGACGACGGCCACGAAGCGTACGTCGGGGCTCGCGGCGAAGCGGTCCGCGACCTCCAGTCCGCGACCTGGGCGGGCCTGCACCCGGACCAGCATGGAGGAACCCTCCCGTGTCCGGTCCAGTTCCAGCGTGCCGATGACCCGTAACAGCCCTCGCTCGCGCAGGGCCGTGTAGCGGCGCTGGGCGGTGGTCTCGCTGGCACCCACCCAACGCGCTACCGCGCTCCACGGGGCACGACCGTTGAGCTGCAGGGCTGCGATGACGCGGCGGTCCAGCTCGTCGATGGAGTCCGCGAGGGCTTCCTGGGGCATGTGCTGAAGCTAACCAGCGACTTTCCGCCAGTCAATGGCGGAATCCTGCATCATTGCTGGTCAACACGCCGACATCCGGCACCGCGAGCCTTGAACGGAAGCAAAACCGCAGATCCGGCCCGCTCAGACGGATGCAGAGACCATGAAGGATTTCACCACGGCCGTTGCAGGAAAAGCCCCACTGAAGTGCCCCACTGAAATGCTCCGCCGAGAAGCTCCGCTGAAGAACTCCACCACCGGGCGCCCTCCCCCGGCCGAGACCCTGGAGCCATACCGCGAGCCCTGCTGCGGGCGGTCAGCGGAGGGCTGTGGCGTTGGCGGGTGAGCCGACTCCGCCGGTGAGGTTGAGCGGTTTGACGGTAAGCAGGCTGTCCCAGCGGCCGGTGGCGCGGCAGTCCTGGACGAGGGCCGTGAGATTCCACAGTTCGCCCAGGGGGAGGCCCAGCCTGGCGATCAGCTCCTGATGCATCATGCCGTTGTCCTCGGGCGCGCTGTGGTGGAAGTCGCTGCTCTCCAGCACGGGGAGGACCTCGACGGCGAAGGTGTCGGTGGCCATCAGGGCGATGCGATGGTCCCAGCACCACGCGGCGAAGGCACGGCTCTGGGCGAAGCCGGTGGCGCGGCGCCGGTCACGGGTGTCGGCGCGCTGTTCGGGGGTGGTCGTGAGGTACCAGTTGGCCCAGCCGGTGTGGACCATGACGAGATCGCCCGGTTCGACGTCGCAGCCCTGTTCGGTCAGGGCATCGTCGAGAAGGTCGGTGGTCAGGGCGGGTCCGTCGGCGTGGTGGAGTGGTGTGCCGCGGTCGCGAAGCAGTCCCTCGACGTCGAGCAGCAGGCCGCGGCCGGCCAGCGGAAGCTCGGCCCAGAGCTGCACGCCCAGGCGGGGGCTGCGGGGCGAGATCTCGTGGTCGGGTACGCCGTTGTAGAAGCCGTGTCCGGAGGCGCGGCGGTGGCGCAGTCCGTCGATCTGAGTACTGGCCTGGAGGTGGAAGTTGTCCAGGACGTCATCGCGGGCTTGGTCGTGCTTGGCGGTGATGCGGTGCTGGGGAATGCCGCGGGCCTTGGACATGGGCGGGTCGAAGGCGTCCAGGGGGTAGTCCAGGTTGAAGGCGCGGCCCTGGACGACGGCGTCGGCTGCGCGGCGGATCTGGGGTGGGCCGGCGAAGTTGGCCATGCCTCGTTCGGGCTGGTCGGTGAAGAGATGCCAGCTGGAGCCTGCCGGGGCGTCGGTTCGTTCGGTGAGCTGTCGGTAGGTGGGCAGAGGCATGTGGGCGGCTTTCTGTCAGGGGCAGCGCGCCGCGACCGCGTCGGCTGCCCGGCGTACTTCGTTGATGAGGCGTGTGTGGTCGTCGTCGGTGAGTTCGCCGCTGGATCCGGTGACGCTGAGTGCGCCCAGTACGTCGTCGCCGTGGCGGATGGGTGCGCTGACGGCGGTGACGTTCAGGGCGCGTTCGCTGAGGGACAGGGCGTAGCCGTCGCGCTGGACCTGCCGGAGATCGGCCCTCAGTTCATCGGCGGTGATGTGTTCGCCGGAGATACGGGTGAAGGGGGTGGCTTGCTCGATAAAGGTGTCGAGTTCGGTGTCGGGCAGCCATGCGGCCAGTGCTTTGCCGGCGCCGAGGTGCAGAGGGAGCTTCTCGCCGATGGGGAGTTGGTAGCGCAGGGGGTTGCGGCCCTGGACGCGTGCGATGAGTACGCGGGCCAGTCCCACGCGTACGTACAGGCTGGCCGTCTGACTGGTGGTGGCGGCCAGTTCTTGCAGGACGGGAAGGGCGATCTGACTGAGGCGGTTGTTGACCAGGAAGGCGTGGGCGGTGGCGACGGCCGCGGGGCCGGCGACGTAGCCGGTGTCCTCCTTCGCGGCGTAGCCGCGCTCGACGAGCACATTGAGGATGCGCTGGACGGTGGCGACGTGCAGGTTCGCGCGGCGGGCGACCTCGCTCAGGCGCAGGGGCTGGCGGGTGTCCTCCAGGACGCCCAGGACGTCGAAGGCCCGGTCGAGGGACCGCATGGCAGAGGCGGGCGGGGTGGTGGCCATGGAAGGGCTCCTGGATGGTCTGCTCGGCACGCGCTGGTCTTGATAAGAGTTATCAGCATGCGAGCAGGGAGTGGATCGCACAAGATCCATCCAGGAGGCAGTGGCAATCCGGGGAACAGCGGTGCTCCGGGGGCAGTGGTGCTCCGGGGAGCAGCAACGATCCCGGAGACAGTGGTCCTACTGAGCGCGGCCGGCGTTGGCCGTGTGCTCTGGGAGCCGGTCGTTCTCCGTGTCGTCCCGGGAGTCCTGTGACCGTCGGTAGGACAGGACGAAGGAGAGGATGCCGCAGATGCTCGCGGCGATGCAGGTCGGCGGCTGGGCGCTGCTTTCCACCTGCATCACCCACCGGGCGTCGCCGAGGACGATGCCGAGGGTCTGGCCGAGGACGATGACGACGCCGCCGGCCAGGAAGACGAGGATGCTGAGGCGGAAGAGGGGTTGCAGGAGACGGTGAGCCATGGTGCGGCCTCCGGTTCAGACGGGCAGGACGCCGGTGGCCACCGCGGCGCCGATGAGCAGGATGGGAACGCAGTAGTAGGCGGCCAGCGGCAGGAACGTGCGGGACGGATCGATGCCGGCGATGCCGCTGGCGACGTAGATGGGGGCGCCGGACGGAGGTGATGCGCCCTCGGTGGAGGCGAAGATGAGCACCGCGACGCAGGCGGTGGCGGGCGGCACTCCGGCGCCGACCAGGGAGGAGACGGCGACCGGGCCGATGGCGGCCATGGTGGCGCTGGCGGTGAGGGGAATGGCCACGCCGACGACGAGTACGCCCACGATCAGTGCCATGGCCCACAGCGGGGCATCCACCCCGGCCAGCAGATCCGTCAGCTGCTGCGGAAGCCCCAGCTCTCCCAGCACGTTGGATGCGGAGAAGGCCGCCACGATGGTGACGCCGATGACACCGAACTGGGGTGCCGCGCTGCCCAGCACCTGCCACCACTGACGGCCGGAGCGCGGCAGGTGGCGCCGTCCCAGGATCAGGACCGTGGCGATCAGCAGGACGGGTATCCAGGTGATCAGGCTGATGGCGTCGGACATCGTGGTGCCGGCCCAGTCGCTCAGAGCGGCGCCGGAGGGGCCCTTGGTCAGCAGCAGCGGCACCGCGATCGCGGCAAAGAGGAACAGGCTCGTCCAGCCCGCGCTCAGGCTCCTGCGGAGCGGCATCAGGTCGGCGCGGTCCATCGGCTGGATCTTGTGGCGGCGCACCATGATGAACGCGGCGACCATGCGGTAGCCCAGACACCACAGCCCGCCCAGGAACAGGGGCAGCACGATGTCGTCGGTGGTGGCCATCGACGCCACACCGGCGGTTCCCATGAGGATGAACATGGTGGAGCTGAAGGGGAAGGTCACGCCCATGCCGGCGCCCCCGGCGGCCACGGTGGCCGCGAGCTCGCCGCTGACCTTCGAGCGCTTCATCCAGGGAATCGTCACCGACCCGACCGCCGCGGTCACCGCCGCGCCGACGTGGGCGATGGCGCCGAAGATGCCGGCGGCCAGGGTGGAGGTGTAGACCGGGCCGCCCCGCAACCTTCCCAACAGGGAGTTGAGGATGCCCAGCAGCTGGTCGAGGACGGGAGTGCGGGCGAGCAGATAGCTCATGAAGACGAAGGCCAGCGCGGCGAAGGTGACCTCCTCCTGCAGGGCCTCGGCGAACCCGCTCCACATGACGTGCCCGATGTCCCCGCCGGCGAACAGGCCGGTGACCAGGAAGCCGACGATCAGCGCCTCGCCGATGTTGCGTTTGAGGACGGCATTCCACACGATGATGGCCACCACGTAGCAACCCAGTGCCCATACGGCGATCACGATGCTCCTCCTGGCGTGCCGACGGCCATGGCGCGGATGTCGGCGCGCCGCCGTGCTTCCTCGGCCTCGACTTCGCGGGCGGCGACCAGGACGGAGGCCGCGCGGTCGGCCGGGACGACGGCAACACCGTCGCCGTCCGCCGCCACGAGGTCACCGGGCCGGCAGACCACGCCGCCCACGGCGACCGGCACGCCGACCCGGCCGGGACCGAACTTGTACGGACCGGCCGGAGTGACAGCCCGCGCCCACACCGGGAAGCCCATCTCGGCCAGGACCTCGACGTCGCGGGCTGCGCCGTCGAGCACCATACCCACCACACCGCGAGCCCTGGCGCGCTCGGCGATGAGTTCTCCGATCAATGCGCGGGACACATCGCCCTCACCGTTGACGACCATGATGTCACCGGGCTCGGCAACCTTGATGGCCTGATGAAGCGCCTGATTGTCACCGGCCCGGGTCCACACCGTCAACGCACGGCCCACCGCCCGCGCCCCCGGCCACAACGCGCTGATGCCGGAATCCAGCAGCCCCAGCCGCTCCGTGGCGTCCCCGATGTTCGCTGTCGGCAAGCCCGCGTAGGAGGCCAGCAGTTCCGGGGTCAGCCGGGTGGTGTCACGCAGCCCCTCGGCGCGGCCCGCGAGGAAGTGCAGCCGGCTGATCTCGCGCGCCAGCCCCGTATCGAGGCCGAGCTCCGCCACGAGTTCCGCGGCCGCCGCCACCTCGCGCCCCCGGCGGTCGGCGTGCTTGAACGTACCGTCATACAGACGCTCCAGCGCACTCTCACCGTCGACGAGCTCCTTCGCGATCTGCTCGCGCACCCAGGACTCATCACCGGCCGCACGCCCCGCGTCCACGGCCTCCACGATGACGGCGCCCAGCCCCTTCATGAACAGGCTGCGCAGCAGCTTGCGCGCCGAGGCCGCACCGGGCTCATCACCCAGATCCTCCACCGGCGCCCCGAGAGTGCCGAAGTAGTCCGCGATCACGGAAGCTCCCTGGCCACTGGCCACCAAAGCGGTCCGGTGGCGGTACTTCAGCACTGACCCGATCACCGAAACGTCCGCGAAGACCGCCCGGGAACCCTTGGAGATCACGTCGGCGATATGCCGCTTCAGCTCCGGCGCACCGGCGTTCATATCGGCGTAGACGGCCCTCGCCTGCAGATGCGGGGCCACTTCCTGCGCCACGGCCGGCGCAGCCTTGGCGCCCGTAAGGCTCAGTACCAGGTCACAGCCCTGCACCGCCTCGACCGCCGTGGCCGCACGCGCCACGCCCGCCGGGGTGGGCACATCGCCCGGATCGAACCCGCTCACTTCCCAGTCATGTTCCGCGAAGCCCTTCGCATACAAAGCGCCGGCCTCACCCAGGCCCAGAATTCCGACCTTCACGCCATCTCCTTCTCACACGCTGATAAGTTCTCTCATGGAGTGCGCGAGGATGTTGCTCTGTCGCAACGCGGGCGTCAAGAGCTGGTGAATGATCGATCAAATTCGGCCACTGGTGGGGCCCCCTTGGTGACGCTTTGGGGGTCTGTCGGTGATTAGGGCGCCCCGGCCCGTTCAGCCACTCTCCGGCCGCTCCCAGGCGGGTCACGGCAGGTGGCATTGCCGCAGCGGCGAGCGGATCTTCAGGGTGCTCCGGCCCGAGCCGATGGTCCGCTAGATACCTGGGTGCTGGTGGACCAGTTCGAAGAGGTATTCAGCCTCTTCGGCCGCTGCACCGAACTCCCGGCCCTGGCCTCCGCACTCAATGACGCCACCCTCCTGACCGGCCCGATGGCAGCGGAGCAGCTGCGGGCCGCCGTCGTCCGCCCCGCGCAGGCCCGCGGCCTGAACATGGAAGGCGAGCTGACCGCCCGCACCCTGGAAGAGGTCACCGGCGAGCCCGGCGCAGCCGCTGGTGTCCCACGCACTGCTGGAGACCTGGCAGCACCCACCGCCCCACAACCCGTACCGGATTCACCACCGCCGACGCCGGCACCACCACTGACACCGACACCGTCCTCGACCGGCTTGCCCGCCCTCGCCTACTCAGCCGACAGCCGGACGCTGGCCGCCACGTACAACGGCAGCGACTGCGGCACTCGCAGCACGGTGCAGCTGTGGGATGTTGCGAGGCGGCGTCCACGGCCACCTTCTCCGGCCGTGCTCCCACCCTGTTCACGGTCGCCTTCTCCACCGGATGGCAAGACGCTCGCCACCGCCGGAGCGAGCCTCGCGGTACGCCTGTGGGACCTCAACACCGACCGAGCCACAGCGGACATCTGCGCCCTGAGCCGCACGACCGCCGGCGGAACTTGGTGCCTGCGCTACCGGAGGACTCCCTGTGCGGCTGACGCGAAGTTATGGGCGCTCTCGGACTGGACGATGGTCGCCGCCCCGCAGTCAACTGCCCATTTCCACCTCCCCCGTTCAACTGGTCATCACGCTGTAGTGCGCGGCGATGCGGTCACCCGACAGTTCGTACGAGTACACCGCCACCTTGCCGATGCCACCGGGGAAGAAGGAGCGGAGCCCCGCGGTGGCGATGCGCATGGGGGACGTGGTGTTCGCGGGCTCGATATTGAGCGTGGCGAGGGAGTCCTGGTCCCGCTGGTCACCATTCTTGAGTCCGCCGAGGGAGTACGCGGACCACACCCAGGTCGCCATGGTGAGGAGGGCCGCCGTGGCCAGGCCGGCCGCGGCCCAGCGCAGGTATGCCGCCCTCCGGTGGCCCATGCCCCATGGTCCTGCGCCGGCCACGGGCCGCATAGGGAGGACGCGGCGAGCGGGTTCTGCGGACTCGAACTGGGTGGCAACCGGTCCGCTCTGCAGCCGGCTCTGGAGCCAAGATCGATTGTCAGTGGTGGGTGAGAAGGTATGAGTACCGAGTGGGAAGAGGGGGACCAGTCATGTCAGCAGTGATGTCCGGAAGCCAGAACTACATCAACCACGTTGCTCTCGTGTTGGATGCCAGTTCGTCCATGTCACACCTGAGCCGCAAGGTCGTCGACGTCGCCGACCAGCAGATCGCCTATCTCGCCCGCCGTTCGAAGGAACTGGACCAGGAAACCCGCGTCACGGTGTACGTCTTCGCCGACAAGGTGGAGTGCGTCATCTACGACAAGGACGTGCTGCGGATGCCGTCCCTGAAGCAGCTCTACCGGGTCGGCGGCATGACGGCTCTGCTGGCGGCCACACTGAAGTCGCAGCAGGAGCTGGCGCAGACCGCTCAACTGTACGGCGACCACAGCTTCCTGACCTTTGTACTGACCGATGGACAGGAGAACGCAAGCCACCGCTGCCCGGATGCCCCTGCCGGGAATCCGCGTGAACTGGTGCAGGCTGTATCCACGTTGATGGCGACACAGGAGGACAACTGGACGCTGGCCGTCCTGGTGCCGGACCAGATGGGCAAGCGCGAGGCCATGCAGTGTGGCTTCCCGAAGGACAACATCGCCATCTGGGACGCCACCAGCACCCAGGGCCTGGAGGAGGCAGGGCAGGTCATCCAGCAGGCCACCGAGAACTTCATGGTGGGCCGGGCCAACGGCATCCGGGGATCGCGCGCGGTGTTCTCCACGGGTGCGGAGGCGGTCAACAAGGACACCATCAAGAAGGCCGGCCTCACCCCGGTGAACCCGTCGGAGTACCAGCTGATTCCGGTGGCTCGCGCGGCGGCGATACGTGAGTGGGTCGTGGAATGCGGTCACACGTACCGCACCGGTTGTGCCTTCTACCAGCTGAGCAAGTCCGAGAAGGTCCAGGCGCGGAAGCAGATCGCGGTGCTGGAGAAGAAGACGGACCGGGTGTACACGGGGCCGCAGGCCCGATCCCTGCTCGGCCTGCCGGACGCGGAAGTCCGCATCACCCCGGACCACAACGACGACTTCACGATCTTCGTGCAGAGCACCAGCGTGAACCGCAAGCTCGTACCGCACACACGGCTCCTGCTGATGATCTGAGCCTGAGGCAGGCATCGGAGGGGCTCCGCCGGCACGGTCCGGCGGAGCCCCTCCGCGTGCAGAGAAGCAGTGGTGCGCAAGCAGTGCCTACGCGGATCCGGCAGCACGTCAATCACAGCAATCACAACAATCACAGCGGCAACGATCTGACCCTGTAGTTCTCACCGCCGTAGAGGGACTCGTAACGAATGTCGATGAGCATGCGCTGGGCGATGAGGTCCCAGAACCAACCGTGTTCGTCTCCGTCGAAATCGTCGATGTGTATCAGGAAAACCTTCTGCCCCACGAGGACGGCTCCTCCCCCGACCAAGGTGGAGACCTTGGGTTGCATCGGGAACGACCGGATCACCGTGCGGTAGGTCTCCAGGTCCCACTGCCCGATGACCTCCCCGTCGAACGTCACTACGGTCTCGATCACGATTGCCGGTCCGAGACCGGCGTTGATGACCTCAAGACGCGCGATGTTGTCCTTGAATTCCTTCACCCTGCGGATCTGCAGCAGGGGACGCACGGACTGCCGGTTGTGTTCCCGGACCACCTTGGTTTGAGCAAAGCTGATCGCCAGAGAGCCAAGCGCTATCGCGGACGCGCAGACAGCAATGCCCGTATCGGTGTCCACCGTCGCCCCCACTCTCGTGCGGCTTTCGGTGGAGGACGAGCTCGGCCTACACGCGGTTCCACTCATGAGGCATTCCTCGCACCTGGCACACCAACTGATACCTCCGCACCCACCCCGACCCGGCGCCCAGCGTCGCGAGCATCACGTGCCGACCTTGGCTTGAACCCTTCTCGCCTCCCGTCACCTTCGTTTCGAAGACGTCAGGGCGCGGCGGAGCCTTCGATTGCCCCGAACCACCAGCGGGAAAGTCCGACGCGCATGGACGCGCGATGAACTGTGCTCCCCACCGGGTCAGGTTTTCTGGCGCGCGGTAGCGGTCAGCGAGCCGAGGAGGGTGAGGGCCTCGCTGCTGGGCGAGGCGGGCTCGGCGTGGTACACGACGAGTTCCTGCCCCGGGGCGGCGCGGACGTCGAAGGTCTGCATCGTCAGCGTCAGGGGCCCGACGTCACGGTGGACGAAGCGTTTGCTCTCCAGTGCCTTGCCCCGGGCATCGTGGCGTGCCCACAGGTCGGCGAACTCAGCGCTGCTGTCCAGCAGTTCGGTCAGTACCTGCCGCACCCGCGGGTGGCCCGGAGCCGCTCCGTGGTTGAGCCGGAAACCGGCAACGGAGTTGCGCGCGACCTCGTGCCAGTCGCGGTAGAAGGCGCGGGCGGCCGGGTCGGTGAACACCACGTGCAGGAGGTTGCGTGAGTGCGCCCAGCCGTGGAAGAGCGCGTCGGCGATCGCGTTCGATGCCAGGACGTCGTACGCGTGGTTGTAGACGATGGCCGGGTTGTGCGGCCAAGCGTCCATCAGGGCCAGCAGACTCGGCTCGACCCTGTCCACCGTGGCAGCAGCCCGGGGCTGCGGGCCGAGACCGGCAAGCCGGAAGAGGTGCAGTCGGCCGTCTTCGTCCAGCCGCAGCGCGGCGGCCAGGGCGTCGAGCACCTGCGCGGAGGGCGTACGCTCCCGGCCCTGCTCCAGACGTACGTAGTAGTCGGCGCTGACCCCCGCGAGCAGCGCCACCTCCTCGCGCCGCAATCCCGGTACCCGGCGGTGCCCCGTGACCGGGATATTCGCCTCGGCCGGAGTGATTCGGGCGCGGCGGGTGGTGAGGTAGGCGCCGAGTTCTGAGCGTGCCATGCCACCATCGTAGGTGCGGGCCCTCCCATCTTCCTGGGTGCGCTGCACCCAGGAACAGGTCGCCCTTCCTGCGAGTGCACCGGCCGGGCCAGGTTTGACGCCATGACCAGACAGCAATTCGCACCGCGAAGCGCACAGCAAGACGCACCGGGAAGCGCACAGCAAAACGCGCCGCGAAATGCACAGCGTTCCGAAAGCGCCATGCCGACCGCCCCCAAGGTCGTCCTCGTGACCGGTGCCAGCAGTGGCATCGGCGCGGCCGTGGCCACTCGGCTCGTAGCGGACGGGCACCAGGTGGTTGCGGGGGCCCGCCGCACCGACCGGTTGCAGGCGCTGGCCGAGACCACGGCCGGGGCAGCCGACCGCTCCGGCGGCGGTCTGTTCCCCGTACGGCTGGACGTAACGGACCGCGCGGACGTCGCTGATTTCGTGGCAGCCGCGCGCGAGCGCTACGGCCGGGTCGACGTCCTGGTCAGTAATGCCGGCATCATGCCTCTGTCGCGCCTGGACTCCCTGCTCGTCGACGAGTGGGACCGGATGATCGACGTCAACGTACGTGGCCTCCTGCACGGCATCGCCGCTGCGCTGCCCGTGTTCACCGCACAGGGCTCGGGGCACTTCGTCACCGTCGCGAGCACCGGCGCCCGCGAGGTCGTGCCCACCGCCGCCGTCTACTGCGGCACCAAATACGCGGCCAGGGCGATCACCGAGGGCCTGCGCCAGGAGTCCTCCCCCTTCATCCGGGTCACGACCGTCTCACCCGGCGTCGTCACTTCCGAGCTCGCCGACACCATCACCGACCCGGGGGCCGCCGAGGCCATGCGCACCTACCGCGCCCATGCGATCGGGCCCGACGCCATCGCCGGAGCCGTCTCCTACGCCCTGGCCCAGCCGCCCGACGTCGACGTCAACGAGATCGTCGTACGCCCCGTGCACCAGCGTTGACACCCACCGAAAACCAACCAGAGCACTCAAGCAGAGCACCCACCCGGAGACGCCCATGACCACGACCCCGCACCGCCCCGCCGCCCCCGCCAGGTGGGACCTCACCGGGCGAGTCGCCGTCGTGACCGGAGCCGCCCGCGGCATCGGCCACGCCACCGCCACACTGCTGCACGCCCGCGGCGCCCGACTGGTCGTCACCGACCGTTCCGAGGCCGTCGAGGAGCTCGCCGCAAAGGACCCGGACAACATCGCCGCACTCGTCGGCGACGTTGCCGACGAGGCGCTCGCCCGGGCCACGGCGGCCCTCGCGACCAGCCGCTTCGGCTCGCTCGACATCCTGGTCAACAACGCCGGCCGCACCTTGAACAAGCCGGTCACCGAGACCACCGTCGAGGACTTCGACGACATTCTGCGCGTCAACGCCCGCGGCAACTTCGTCCAGGCACGTGAGGCGTTCCGCGCCATGGAAGTCAGTGGTGGCGGCGCGATCGTCTCCATCGCATCCGTGTCGTCACTCGTCGCCTTCGCCACACAGACCGCCTACGCGGCGTCGAAGGGCGCCCTGGCTCAGATCACCCGGGTGCTGGCCATCGAGGGCGGTCCCAAGGGCATCCGCTCCAACGCCGTGCTCCCCGGGGTCGTCGACACCGACATCATGGAGGGCGTCGTCGACAACGGCCGCGAGATGCTCGCCTCCTTCGGCTCCGCGCACCCGATCGGACGGATCGGGCACCCCCACGAGGTCGCCGAAGCCGTCGCCTTCCTCGCCTCCGACGCCGCCTCCTTCATCACCGGCGCGCTCTTGACCGCCGATGGCGGCTGGACCGCCCAGTAAGGGTGGACGCGGCGGGCAGCAACACGTCCTTACGTTTCTCCGCGGCGTACGCGATTCGCCCCGGCAGGTCCCGCCTCCGCGGGGGTGCGCTCGGAACCGAAGAAGTTCACCAGCGCCCTGGCCGTCTCCTCCGGCCGGTCCTCGGCGATGAAGTGGCCGGCGCCGGGGATCGTGACGCGTTCAGCGCCGGGGATGGCGGCGGCGAGCCGGTCGCCCGTGGCGGGTGGCAGCCACTGGTCCTCCGCGCCCCACAGAACGAGGGTGGGAGCAGTGACTTCACCCAGGCATGCCACGGCCTCGCGGGTGTCCTCGAAGCTGACGGCGCAGACCTGGTCGATCCAGCGCTGTTGCCCTTCGGCGCCCGCCCAGGGGGCACGGTAGGCCTCTGCGGCTTCTTCGGACATCGGCCGGTGGACTGCGGTGCGGAGGCGGGCGGTGACCAGGTCGTCGAAGATGTGGAGCGGCATTGTCCGGTACGCCTCGGCGTAGCGCTGCTGGTGTTCGGTGAAGGGGGTGTTCCAGGGGCCGAGGACGGCGGCGTCGAGGAGCGCGATCCGGGCGGCCGGTACGCCTTCGAGCAGGTGGGCGCGCATGACGACGCCACCGCCGATGTCGTGTCCGACGAGCGCGGGAGCCGCGAGACCCCAGTGCTCGACGAGTTCGGCGAGGGTGCGGGCCTGTTGGGCGATGGAGGGAGTGACCCGGGGGTCGAGGTCGCGATCGAGGCGGGAGGCGCCGAAGCCGAGGAGGTCCCAGACGTAGACGGTGTGGTGGCGGTCGAGAGTGGGGACGGCGTTCCGCCAGAGGTAGGAGGAGGCGGGCGTGCCGTGGACGAGGACGACGGGTGGGCCGTCACCGAAGACGCCGGTGGCCACCTCGCCGGCGGTGACCTGTACGTACTGGTGGAGGTGCCACGGGCGGTTGCGGGAGTGCGTGGTCATACCGACCCCTCCATAGATAATGGGTATACTCGCCTTTCTTCGATTACCGTAGCATGGAGTAAGGCTTGAAGTTTCTTTTTTTCGATTACGCGCTCGGGGCGGGCGTCGCCACCGACCTGATCAATACCTCTGCCCTGGTGCGCAGAAGCACCGGCGAAACGCTCACAGAACCGGCCGCGCTCGGCCGGTTCCTCAGCGAGCACCGCGCCCCCGTGGACGCCATGACCTCCGATGGCCATCCGACCCAGCGGGACCTGGAGGCGGTGCTGGCACTCCGTCATGAGCTGCGCGCCCTCTTGGAGTCCGACAGCGAGGACCGCGTGGCCGACGGTGCGAACGCCATGGTCGCCACGGCAGGGGCGGGGCCGCTCCTGGAGCGGGATGCGGACGGCCGCTGGCAGTGGTACGTCGCCACCAAGCCACAGGCGTCGCTCGCCGAAGGGCTCGCCGCAATGATCGGCACCGGCCTTCTCGGAGTGTTGCGCACCCTGTCCCACGACCGCATCCGCCACTGCGCCTCGCCCGTGTGCGACGGGATGTTCGTCGACACCAGCAAGGCGGGCCGACGCCGGTACTGCATGCCCGACCTGTGCGGCAACCGCCTCAACGTCGCCAAGCACCGCGCCCGCCGACAAGCCGGCGCGGGCCAGAACAGCGAGTAACACGACGACGAGGAAAGGTGAGGGCCCACCGCACCGGGCGACCGAGGGGGCTCCGCTCGGCAGTTGCCATGGCTACCCCGTTCGACCTGCCGACCGTGTGCGGTGCCGGGTACGCGCTGCGGGGCGCCCATATCTACTGGCGGGCTATGCCGTTTCGTTTGGATCAGCGTGCCCATCAGAGGAAGATGCCCGCGATGTGGCACCCGGCCCTGCGAGAAGGAATGAAGCGATGACATTGCATGCCGATATGGCCGAGTTGCTGGCGGAGGCCGGCATCCTCGACGTGGACGTCGAGGATGCCGTCGCGGACGAGCACGTCCGGTCGTCCGCGTACCAACGCGTCGTCTCGGTGATCGCTTCGTCGCGGAGCCGCGACCGGGACCGCGCGATCGTGGCCACGATCCTGCGCGACCCCAACGAGATTTCGTCCAAGGCGGCGGTGGTCGCCCTCGTGGACAGGATCGCGATGAAGGTGACCGGTCCTGCCGAGTTCCGGCAGTGGTCGGCCGAACTACTGCCGGAGATCGACCAGCTCAAGACGGAGGGGTACCGCGAGTTCATCCGCCGCCGCATCCACGACTGGCTGTTCCATCTGTCCATCAAGGACGGTCACGTGCCGACGCCGGCCGAGTTGGCCAAGGTCACGGACTGGATGCAGCGCGTCCTCGCCGAGAAGTCGACGTCGCCGGCGGTACTCGCCCTGCTCGCCGAGTCAGCCAACACCAAGAAGACACGGAACATCGCGAAGAACCGAGCCGGAAGCCGCAAGCTGAGAACGCAATGAGTCGGTAGTGGTGGGCCGTATGGGGCACCATCCGCGACAAGTGGGGAGCCTTGGGCCGGGAGGCCGGCAAGCTCGGATTTCCCCTCGGTGACGAGCCGACCAATCCGGACGGCCAGGGCAAGCGCCAGCAGTTCGAGGGCGGCACCGTCCCCTGGCATCCCACACTGTCCAACGGCGCGCACCCCGTGTGGGGACGAATCGGGGAGCTGTGAGGAGAGGACGGCTGGGAGGGCGGGCGTTCGGCTACCCCACGGAGGACGGCTTCCTCAACGCCCGCACCGATTTCGTCGGGGCCTGGGAGCAGGCGTGGAGCCTGGCGCCCTACCCGAACGGAGTCAGTAACACGGAGCGCCGGTCCCTGTATGAACGGTTCGCCTGCCATGCGGTCTTCGCGGACAAGGACGCGCCCGGACACTGGAACACCGGGCCGAGCTGGGGTCTGGAATCCTGGCGCAGCGACGTCAGCATGGACTATGCGACAAGTCCGCTCTACGTCCTGAAGCATCGGTGCAACTGGGACTGACTGCGTCCCGCGGGCGGCCTGCCCCCTGCGCCGCCCGACGCGAGAGAACTGGAACTCGCCCCGGCACGACGCGGACCAGCCTGGGTTTGATGTGTTAGTTCACACTCTCCGCCTTCGTTTCGAAGACGCCAGGGCGCGGCGGCGCCTTCGATCATTCACCCAGCGGTCAGGGCGAGCGGCACCTGCCACCGCCCACTTACGACCGCAGGTGGGCTGCACGGAGCGCAGATCGGGAAGCCTGACTCCCGTGTCTCATAAGAGCCCTTTGGAGGCAATGACGCGTTTCTGACTGACGTGGCGGCCGGTCGGCAGGAAGGATCAAGCGCGGCCAGGGGGTCGAGCCGTTGAGCACCGACCCCGTCCTGTGTCTACCCACTGAGGAGCATTTGTTGATCACGCGCCGTTCGGCCGCGCTCGCCGCGCTGGCCGTTGCTGCCGCAACGCTCACAGCACCCAGCGCACACGCTGCCGACACCCCCGACACGTCCGCGCCCGTCGCCGCAGCCTCCATCACCCGTGCCGAAGTGCTGGCCCGTACGAAGTTCTGGTTCGATCGCCAGGTGCCCTACAGCCAGAAGCGCACCGCTCCCGACCCGCAGGGCAGGGGGTACCGCACCGATTCCAGCGGCTATGCCTCCATGGTTCTGAAGCTGCCCGCGCCGGGACGCAACACCCAGGGGCTGGCCGACCCCGCCATCACCCAGAAGATCACCAAGGATCAGCTCCAGGTCGGTGACCTGCTCCTCAACAAGACCAGGCACGTCGTGATCTTCGCCGGCTGGGCCAACGCGGCCAAGACCAAGTACTGGACGTACGAGCAGACCCCGCCGAAGGTCCAGAACCGCATCGCTCCGTACCCGTACTACCCCAACAACGGGAAGTTCGAGCCCTACCGCTACAGGTTCATCAAGTAGCACTCGCAGTCGGCGGAGCCCCCGCCCGCCTGAAGGCGGGTGATAACGCTGTTGACACTCAGCGGCCAGGCCATCGGCCACGACTGCCGCTGATCTCGGCGTTATCACCCGCCTCGGTCTGTTGTTCAACTGCCGGAGGGCCGTCGTCCGGCGAGCTCGACGCCTGGGTTTCACGACGCGTCCTGGGTGCGGCGGCTCCGATTCCGGCGGCGCCGATTCCGGTGGCGCGAAGCAGCAACGAAAGTGCAGGGTAAACGATGACTTTCGTCGATGCCGCGCGGGGTGCCGCGCTTTCTAATCTCCTGCCATGCGAACAACAACCTATCGCCGCCACCGGCTCAGCAGGACCGCCCGTACGACCGCCGTAGCCATCGCCTTCACTGCGCTGCTCGCGCCCGTAACCACCACGAGTGCCACCGCCGCCGCACCGCCCGCTGCCGGGGCCGGTGCCGCGGCCGGGCAACACGCAGCGACTCAACAAGCGTTGAAGGCCGTGGTGGAGGAGGGCCTGCCGGGGGTGGCCGCCGAAGCCCGGACAGGGAAGGAGAGGTGGTTCGGGGAAGCCGGGTACGCCGACACCTCGACCCACCGCAAGCGTTCCCGCGCGGACCACTTCCGGGCCGCGAGTATCACGAAGGTCTTCATCGCCACCGTCCTGCTGCAGCTCCAGCAGGAGCGGCGGCTCGACCTCGATGACACCGTGGATGCCTGGTTGCCGGGGGTCGTAAGCGGCAACGGCAACGACGGCCGGAAGATCCGACTGCGGCAGTTGCTGAACCACACCAGCGGCCTGAGCAACTACACCGACGACCCCGAATTCGCGCGCCGCACCGCCGGCCCCGGATTCCCTGAACACCGCTACGACACCTACCGCCCCGAAGACCTGGTCGCACTCGCGATGCAGAGTCCCCCGCACAACGCGGGAGGCGGGGCCCAGTACAGCAACACCAACTACATACTTGCGGGAATGATCATCGAGAAGGCGACCGGCCACTCCTACGCGTACGAAGCCGAACGCCGCATCGTGCGACCGCTGGGACTGCGTGAGACCACCTTCCCGGGCCTGCGGGCGACCATGCCGCGCCCGCACCCGGTCGGCTACTCGCGGCTGCACAGCAAGGAACCCGGTGCCCCGATCGTCGACGCCACCGAACAGAACATGTCATGGCTCGGCGCCGCGGGCGAGGTCATCTCCACTACCGGCGACCTGAACACCCTCTTTCACGCCCTGCTGCGCGGCAGGCTGCTGGCTCCGGAAGCCATGCGGGAGATGCTCACCACCGTGCACTCCGAGGAGGATGGCTTCGACTACGGACTCGGTGTGGAGTCCGTGACGCTCTCCTGCGGAGTACGGATCTACGGCAAGACCGGCCGCACCAACGGCTCCCTGTCCGGACTGGCCGCCACCAAGGACGGCAAGCACCAACTGGCCTTCAACATCAACGGTGACTGGCCCAAGAACGCCGCCACGTACGTCGGCGTCGTCGACGCCGAATTCTGCGCTACCCGTACGTCCTGACGCGACCCGCGCCAGGCCCCCGGAGCAGGACCCGGGGGCCAAGGGATTGAGCCCCTGCCGCCCCGGATATCTCATAGGCACGTACAGGTATCTCCCACGATCCACACGATCCCTACGACCCCGGCGACCGCCCGACCCCGATTCCCACAATCCCCACGAGAAGAAGAGTCCTGCATGACCGACGGCCCGCCCGCACCCGCGTTCCTCAGCTATGCCGGCGCCCTCCTCGACCTGCTGTCCGCCACGCCCGCCCGCCCCGTCATCACGGCGGCCGACGGACGGCACATCACCGCCGGCGAGCTGCGCGACCACACCATCCGGCTGGCCTGGGAACTGGCCGAACGGGGCTTCGGCCCGGGTACGACCGTTTCCCTCCTCACGGGAAATACCCCGGAGGCCCTCACGGCCCGCTACGCGGCACATCTCGCCGGCGCCCGGGTCGTTCACCTCCACGATGGTCTGGCCTCCGCCGTGCTCGCCCGCATCGCCGAGAGCACCGAGACCACACTGCTGCTCATCGACTCCACCCGGCACACATCGGCGAAGGAACTGCTGCCCCTGCTCGACGGCCCCGCTGTGCTCGGGCTGGGTTTCGACCCCTTCGGTGAGGACGTACTGGCGGCCGCCGCCCGCCGCGAGCCCCACGCCTTCACCTCGCCGGTCGGACCGGAAGACGACCTGTACATCCAGCACACGGGTGGAACTACCGGTATCCCCAAGGGGATCCGTACGACTCATGGTCCTTACGGCAGGGGGGTGGGGTTCCCGCTGCCCGATGCGGGGGATCCGCCGCGTTACCTCGCCTGCACGGCTCTCGGTCGGCTCGCGGGCTTCCTCACCGACAAAACGCTGATGCAAGGCGGTTCCGTCGTTCTGCAGCGCCCCTTCGAGCCCGGTGCCGTACTCGCCGCGATCGCGCGCGAACGCATCACTCACGTGTGGCTCCTGCCGGCACAGCTGCACCAGCTCCTCGACCACCCGGACCTGCCCGGGACGGACCTTTCCGGCCTCACCCGGATCACCTACGGCGGCTCCCCCTCCTCCGCCACCCGCTTGCGTCAGGCGGCCGAGGTCTTCGGCCCGATCCTGTACGGCTGGTACGCCCAGAGCGAGGTGCCCGCCATCAGCGAAGCACGGCCGCACGAGCACACGATCACCGGCCCCGGCGGCCGTATCACCGTCGGCCGCCCCGTGCCCGGCGTCGACGTCGCCATCCGCGACGAAGAGGGCAGGACCCTGCCGCCGGGTGCGGAAGGCGAGATCCAGGTACGGTCCCCCATCGTCATGTCCGGCTACTGGAAGCAGCCCGAACTCACCGCCGAGGTCCTGCGGGACGGCTGGCTGCGCACCGGAGACATCGGTTTCCTCGACGAGGACGGCTACCTCTTCGTCGCGGGCCGGCGGGACAACGTCATCATCGTGGTGGGCGGCCACGTCCATCCCACCGAGGTCGAGGACCTCCTTCTCTCCCATCCGGCCGTCGCTCAGTGCGCGGTGTTCGGCGTCCGCGACATCGACGAGACCGAACGCATCCACGCGGCAGTCGTCCCCGCTCCCGGGCACCGCCCCACCCTGGAGGAGATCCGCGCCTTCGTCAGCGCTCACAAGGGGCCCCTGTACGCGCCAGAGGCACTGCACCTGCTGACCGAGATCCCGCTCACGTCGGCGGACAAGCCCGATATCGGGCTGCTGCGCTCGACACTGGCAGCAAGCCTCGTACCCGGCACGAAAGACTGAGCCGCCACGCGGAACGGGGACGGACGTCGCACCGGCGCCCGCCCCCGCACATCAGCCCGCGGTGTTCGTGTGCCAGATCGCCCGGCCGTTGGCGTAGATGACGACATTGCCGTCGTCCTGCACCGAGAGCTGGGCATCGTCATTTCCACCGGTGTCGGAGTGCCACAGCCGACTGCCGGAAGCGTCGTACACGGCGAAGTCGCCGTTTGTTTCCAGCGCGGCCGTTTCCCCGTTCGGGTACACGTTCTCGGCCTGCCAGGCCGCCTTGCCGTTGCGGTAGAGGACGAAGTTGCCGTCCTCCTGAAGGCGCAGAAGGGTGTTGCCGTCACCGGATGTCCAGGCTTGGTTGCGACCGATCAGCGTCCTGGGCCGGAAGTCCGCATTCGCCATGTCTTCCCCCTCGCATCGGTCTGGGGCCGTTCCCCTGACCGTCCGTCACAGTAACTGTGCGGAACCGAGGTCTCGCGGGGGAAATAAGCCGACTTATTCGGTCGGTACGGACGCGGCGACGGTCTGGCAGCGGTGGTGTCGCCGGAGTAGATGCCGGCGTTGGAAGGCCCGAAACGGGAAGTTTGCAAGGGCGCCGCTCCGGCCGGACTGCCACTGCCGGGGGACGTCTATGACGGCCGTCGTGAAGGCAGTACCTGCAGTTCGGGCCGGCAGGTGAACATGCCCGTACCCGCCACACCTCCTCTCGCCCGTGCAGGCTCGGCACCCTCGTGGGCACCGGCGAGATGGATACCGTCTCCCGGGACGACACCTCGGGCCTGGAGGTCGAACGCCGCGCATGACGCATCAGGCTCCAGAGGTCTGCTGAATGCCGGTCTCTGGGGCTTGCGATACCACGTTGTTGCTGTGGGCGTTGGTGTTGCGGGGGAAGAAACGGCGGGCGCGCAGGGCGACGTAGACCAGGCCGATCACCACGGGGACCTCGATGAGGGGGCCGACGACACCGGCGAGTGCCTGGCCGGAGGAGGCTCCGAAGGTGCCGATGGCCACGGCGATGGCCAGCTCGAAGTTGTTGCCGGCGGCGGTGAACGCCAGGGTCGTCGTGCGCGGGTGGTCCAGGCCCACCGCCATGCCCAACGCCATGCCGCCGGCCCATACGACGGCGAAGTACACCAGCGGTGGCAGGGCGATCCGCACCACGTCGACCGGCTTCGAGGTGATCGCATCACCTTGCAGGGCGAACAGGACGACGATGGTGAACAGCAGTCCGTAGAGGGCGAACGGGCCGATGCGGGGCATCAGCTTCGACTCGTACCAGGTGCGGCCCTTGGCCTTTTCGCCCAGGCGCCGAGTCAGGTAGCCGGCGGCCAGCGGGATGCCCAGGAAGATGAGCACGCTGCGGGCGATCTCCCACATGCTCACGTCGAGGCCGGTCTGCTCCAGGCCGAGCCGGCCGGGCAGTACGGAGGGATAGAACCAGCCGAGCGCGGCGAACGCGATCACCTGGAACACGGAGTTCAGGGCGACGAGTACGGCGGCGGCCTCGCGGTCGCCGCAGGCGAGGTCGTTCCAGATGATGACCATGGCGATGCAGCGGGCCAGGCCCACGATGATCAGGCCGGTGCGGTACTCGGGCAGGTCCGGGAGGAAGATCCAGGCGAGGGCGAACATGACCGCCGGGCCGACGATCCAGTTCAGGAGGAGGGACGGGATCAGCAGCCGGCGGTCGCGGGTGACGGTGTCCAGCCGGTCGTAGCGGACCTTGGCCAGGACCGGGTACATCATCACCAGCAGACCGAGCGCGATCGGCAGCGAGACACCGGTGATGGTGACCTCGGCCAGCGCATCGCCGAGACCAGGTACGAGGCGGCCCAGGCCGAGGCCGGCGGCCATGGCGGCCAGGATCCATACGGCGAGGTAGCGGTCGAGGAACGACAGCCTGGCGGCGACGGGCGTGGTGGAGGTGGTCTCGGCGGTCATCAGGCGGTCCCGGCTTCGGCGGGGCGCTCGGGCAGGGACTGCCCGGCCGGGCGGGTGAGGATCTCGGCGAGCCGGTCGGTCATCTCCGGCAGCAGCCGGTAGTACACCCACGTTCCGCGGCGTTCGCAGTCGATCAGACCGGCCTGCCGCAGCAGCTTGAGGTGGTGGGAGATCGTCGGCTGGGAGAGGTCGAAGGCCGGCGTCAGGTCACAGACGCATCCCGCAGGACAGGGTGCGGTCTCACCGCCGGTGAGGAACGCCGTGACTTCCGGTGCCCAGCCGTCGAACTCCTCGGCGATGCGGGCCGTGGCCGTGCGGACGTCGGGGAGGTCGTTGCCCCGTCGCTGCGCGATCAGGCAGGGGCCTCCGGCTGCGGCCCGTTGGCGCGGGCGCGCAGTTCTTCGTTTATGCGTTGGGCCTCTTCGAGCTGGTCTTCCAGGATGATGATGCGGCAGGCCGCTTCGATCTGGGTGCCGGCGTCGACGAGTTCGCGGGCGCGGGCAGCGATGCGCAGCTGATAGCGGGAGTAGCGGCGGTGGCCGCCCTCGGAACGCAACGGCATGATCAGACGGTGCTCGCCGAGGGTGCGGAGGAAGGCGGGGGTGGTGCCGAGCATCTCGGCGGCCCGGCCCATGGTGTAGGCGGGATAATCATCGTCGTCGAACTTGTCGGCGACGTGGGTACTGCGAGGGGGCATAGACCTCTTCTTTCGGGGACACGTACGGGGGCCAAGGCGCCATGACGGCACCCTGGCCCCGAGCGTTCAACACCATCTGCCACTCCGCGGCCCGCGACACCCGGTGAGTGCTTCGTTGCGGCTTCCGTCCCGCTTCGCTGCCGTGCGCTCTTCACGTTCTGGAGTCCGGAGTATGGGACTCTCTGGTGTATGAAAAGGACGCTACACCTGGCGACCACTCATGTCTACTGCGAACACGGCAGATTTTCTACAGATGTCAGCACTGATTTCCTGTCTCCATCATGCTGCGAAGATACCCCTGCGGTGAAGAATGCAACGCACTGAGGGCTCGACCGGCGTGGCCGGTCGAGCCCTCAGTGCTGCGTAATCCGCGTTATTGCGTAATCCGCGTGATGTCGACTTGCGACTCTCAGGCCTCCGGCAAGCGAGGGATCCCGAGCATCGCCTGAGCCCGCTGGAACGGGCTCGATGTGTGCTCAGGAGGTTCCACCTGAGCAATGTTGGAGCAGGTGAAGCCAAGCCGAGTCATGGCCCGTACGACTTCGCCGGCGCTGAAGTCACGGCGGTCCTGCTTGGTGATCACCGCGCCCACCTGCTTGACGGGGTAGGTACGGCGGCCAATGATCACGGTCTCGCGGGTTGCCGGTTCGGGCTCAATGCCCTTCATCGACTCCAGCACGCCGTTCTTGGTGAGGTCGAAGGGGAAGCGGGCGATGATGCAGCGCATGTTGCCTCACAGAGAAGAGGAAGCGGTCCGAACAGGAGCGGCGGTCCAACGGGAAGAGACGCATGTACCCGGGTCCCTGCCATGTTGAGCCTGAATCAGCGTCAAAACAGCTCCTGCAGTGGTGGTGAGCTTGCTGATCACGAAGGAGACGAAGGACTCAGGCCGCCACGCCGGTGGCGGAGGATGCCGAAGAGCGGCGCCGGGTCTGCGAAGCGGGGCGGCGCCGGCCACGGGAGGCGGACCCGCGCTTGGGGCGTTCGACCACGGGTGCGGCGATGACGACCGGGACTCCGGAGGGCGCCTGAGCTCCGGTGATGCGGCTCAGCGCCTCGCCGCCCGAGCGAACCTGAGTGGTCTGCGGGGTGACGCCCGCGGCCACCATCAGACGGCTCATGGTGCGGCGCTGTTTCGAGGTGACCAGCGTGACCACGCTGCCGGACTCACCGGCCCGGGCGGTGCGCCCGCCGCGGTGCAGGTAGTCCTTGTGATCGGCCGGCGGGTCGACGTTGACGACGAGGTCGAGGTTGTCGACGTGGATGCCGCGTGCCGCGACGTTCGTCGCCACGAGCACGGTGACATGGCCGGTCTTGAACTGTTCCAGCGTGCGTGTGCGCTGGGACTGGGACTTTCCGGCGTGCAGGGCGGCGGCGCGTACACCGCTGTTCAGCAGGTGCTTGGTGAGGCGGTCGACGGTGTGCCTGGTGTCCAGGAACATGATCACCCGGCCGTCGCGAGCGGCGATCTCCGTGGTGACCGTGTGCTTGTCGGCGCCGTCGACGTGCAGCACGTGGTGCTCCATCGTGGTGACCGCACCGGCCGAGGGGTCGACGGAGTGGACGACGGGGTCGCTCAGGTAGCGGCGGACCAGCAGGTCGACGTTGCGGTCCAGGGTTGCGGAGAACAGCATCCGCTGACCATCGCGCCGTACCTGGTCGAGCAACTCGGTGACCTGCGGCATGAAGCCCATATCGGCCATCTGGTCGGCCTCGTCCAGCACCGTGATGCCCACCTGGCTCAGCCGGCAGTCACCCCGCTCGATGAGGTCCTTCAGCCGTCCGGGGGTCGCAACGATGATCTCCGCGCCGCCATGCAGTGCACGGGCCTGCTTGCCGATCGACATACCGCCGACGATGGTGGCCAGCCGCAGCTTCACCGCGCGGGCGTACGGGGCGAGCGCGGTCGTCACCTGTTGTGCCAGCTCACGCGTCGGTACGAGGATCAGGCCCAGCGGCTGGCGGGGCTCGGCGCGCTGTCCGGCCGTGCGGGCCAGCAGAGCCAGTCCAAAGGCGAGTGTCTTGCCGGAGCCGGTACGCCCGCGGCCCAGTACGTCGCGGCCCGCAAGAGAGTTCGGCAGCGTAGCGCCCTGGATCGGGAAGGGTACGGTCACTCCCTCCGAGCCGAGGGCGGCGAGCAGCTGCTTGGGCATGTCCAGAGCAGCGAAGTCGTTCACGGCGGGCAGCGCCGGGGTCATGGTCTTGGGGAGTGCGAACTCTCCCTGGCTCGCCACGGGCCGACGGCTCTGACCGGCGGAGCGGTTCGGCCCGCCGGAACGGCCTCCGCCCGACGAAGCGAATCGGCTGCCGCCCCTCCTGGAATCAGCGCTGCCGTTGCGAGCGCGATCAAAACGGTCGTTCGTGCGTGTGCGGTTCATGAGGAACCTTCCTCGATACGGCACACGTCAAGAAATCTCACAGCGGTGGAGCAGCGTAGAGAATTGCAAGAATGAGCCGAGTGGAACGCGAAAGCGAATCTCGCCGGCAAAAATGCCGCCGAAGCGCAAGAATTTTCTTCGGTGGCGTGTCCCGAAGATGACCACAGTGCGAAAAAAGCCTTGCAGCTGGGGCCCGCACCCCGAAGGATGCGGGCCCCAGCTGCAAAATACGCCGTCAGCGTCAGGCGGGAATGATGTTCTCCGCCGTCGGGCCCTTCTGGCCCTGCGCGATGTCGAAGCTCACCTTCTGGCCTTCGCGCAGCTCACGGAAGCCCTGGGCAACGATGTTCGAGTAGTGGGCGAACACGTCGGCGCCGCCGTCCTCCTGCTCGATGAACCCGAAACCCTTTTCGGCGTTGAACCACTTCACGGTACCAGCGGCCATGTCATTTCTCCTTTGGGGCAGTACACCGGCATCCACACTGCGCGAATGCCATGTCGCCGCGATGATCACCCCGACCGGAAAATACCGGAAGTACAAAAATGCTCTCCGTTGGCCGACAGCCGACTGGAGGGCACTTGAAGTTTTGGGAACCACAACTGCAACTGGAACCAACAGTAGCACGCTGCGATCGTCCCGGTACGCCGACGAAAACCGCTCCGCCTGTTACGGCAAAAACCCTGCTCGCACAGGCGGTCAAATTCTTACCCGGCGAGCACAGATATTGATTGCCCGGAGCCCCACGTTCGGGAAGATTTCGTCGGCACACCCACACCGGGAGTCGGCATGGCGGCCAGTCCCGGCACCGGTGACGACCATCCATGGACCGATGAACAGCGTCTATCCGTGCTGCCGGCGCACCATCTCGGCGATCCAGGCGGGCGCGAACGGCGACGTGCAGCCCGGGGAGGTCGGGTAGTCCTTGAGCACCTCCAGGCGCTCACCGATTTCCATGGCACGGGTGCGGTACTCGGGGTGCTCGATCCCGATCTGCGCCAGGCAGTGGTTCATCGCCCACTGCAGGCGGTCCGGGGCGTCTTTCATCTCCGCCTCGATGACGTCGAGCAGTCCGGAGAGGTCGAGGCCCTCTGGCTTCTTCACCACGCGTTCGGTGGTCAGCGCCCAGCCGGCGCTGGCGACCACGGGATCCGGATCGGCGAGCCAGGCCAGGCGTAGCTCTTCCGCGTGCGAACTCTTCTTCACCACGTAATTCACGAGCCAGTCGTGCACCTTGGGTGTGCGCGCCCCGCGCAACATGGTGTCCAACTCGTCACGCGCGAACGCCTTCGGGCGGCAGATCAGAAGCGCCAGCAGCCGTGCGGCGCTGTCACCCGTCTGCCAGAGCTCTCGCGCGAGGTCCTGCTGCGTCTTCAGCCGCTTCGCCAGCGCACGCAGTGTGGTGAGGTTCACACCGTGCTCGTCACCGTGCTTTTCGTTTACCGCACGGACTTTCGGATCCTCGAGCGCGGCCAGCTCGGCCATCACCTCAGCGACCGTTGTCCCGGTCGACGCCGTCCCGGCCACCTCGATCTCCCGTCTCTCACGTGCGGGCTCCACCCACCTGCGGGATTCACCCTACGAGGAAAGCCGACCGCCCTCCCCCGAGGCGTGCATGTACGCGAGTGTGATCGCACAGGCGTAGCGGACGTCGTACGCCGGCAGCGCCTTGATGAGCAGCAAGGTCTGGAAGAGGGCGGCCGCGCGCCAGGCGGGGTCGGAGTCGATGCGGGTCGGAGTCGATGCCGAGCCGGGGCGGGTCCACACGGTGGCGGGCGACGGCAGCCACCGGGGCGGAGAAGTCGAAGACCGTGGGCCTGGGGCCGGTCAGGAGCGCCACTGCCGGTGGCCCGGTGGGCCACCGGCCGGGCGGTTCACCGGTGCCGTCAGTCGGCCCAGTAGTCCTTGAGCATCTCGCCGGGCCAGTCGGGCTGACGGAGTTCACCGCGGGGGCCCATCTCCCGGAAATAGGGAGACAGGTCGTAGACGGGGGTTCCCTCGACGGCGTCGAGGTCGCGCACGTGCAGATCCAGGCCGTCGACCTTCAGGAGCCGCGGGAAGGACTGCGCGAGCTGGTTCGGGCGGCGGTGATTTCGGTGTACGAACGTGCCGGTCGCCGGCCAGTCGGGGTTGTCGCGCGGACTGCGTGCGTGCAAAGCGACGTCGTCGGGTGATGCCTTGCTGAAGTGCCGGACGACCACGAGATGGGAGAACTCTTCGAGTCCTTGAACGACCTCCGGCGGGAAGTCGCTGTTCAAACGGATGATCGCGGTTTCGTTCCAGTGATCGTCAGTGGCTTCGGTCCGGCCACCCACGACGACGCCAATGGGATTGATCTTGAGTGACTGTGTCATGCGTCTCCCCTCACCCTCGTCGATACGGTGAGCAATCTACGGGGACGCACGCCTCGCTCCTGAGTGCGGTCACGCTGCGGGCTTGCCGGGCTGGTCGTGGGTGGAGCAGTGGATGCCACCGCCGCCGGAAGCGATGGCGTCGATCCGCAGCTGGACGATGTCCCGCTTGGGGAAGTGCTCCTGGAGGATGCCCTTCGCCCGCGCGTCGGCCTTCCGGTCACCGAACTTGGGCAGGAAGACCGAGTCGTTGGCGATGTAGAAGTTGGCGTACGTGGAGACGAAGTCGTCGCCCTCGCCCGTGATCTTGTCGAGGTCGGGCTGCGGCAGGTCGATGATCTCGAAGCGCCGTCCGCGCGCGTCCGTCGTCCTGCTGAGCACGGAGCGGGCCCGGTCGGCCGCGCGGGACCAGGAGTCCGCTGGCAGGCCGGGGAACGCCTGGTCGAGGAGGACCACGCCGGGCGCGGTGAAGCGGACGAGGCCGTCCACGTGCGCGTCGGTGATGTCCTCGCCGCGTACGCCGGCCAGCCAGACGACCTTCTCCACGCCGAGCGTCTCGATGAGCTCGTCCTCGATCCGGTTCCGGCTCTTCCCGCGGTTGCGGTTGTCGTTGACGATCGAGCTCTCGGTGATGAGGAGGGTGCCCTCGCCGTCGGTCTCGAAGGAGCCGCCCTCCGCGACGAGCGGCGCCCTCTCACGGTGGATGTCGTACTCGGCGAGCAGCTCGCGGCCCACCTTCGCGTCGTTGGTGTGCTCCTGCTTGTTGCCCCAGCCGTTGAAGTTGAAGTCGATCCCGACGGGCTCGCCGTCGTCCTCGACGAAGACGGGGACGGTGTCGCGGGCCCACAGGTCGTCGACGACGAGCGGTATGACCTCGACCTGTGAACCACAGGCCCGCTGGGCTGCCTTGGCATGCTCAGGACGGGCCATCATGACGACCGCCTCGTACTCCCCGATGGCCCGGGCGATGCCGGCGATGTCCTTCCGTACGTAGGGCAGGTCGTCCTTCCAGACGGAGTCGAGCGCCGGCCACGACATGAACGTGCGGGTGTGGCTCTCCCACTCGGCGCCGAAGCGGCGCTCGCCTTCCTCTGCCGGGGTGCGGGCCGGGGCGGAGGTCGTGCTGCCGCCCGCGCCCTCGGAGCCGCAGGCGGTGGTTCCGAGGCCGAGGGCGGCGCCGATTCCGGCGAAGGCGCGCAGGGCGGTGCGGCGGGAGGGGGGAAAGGGGGACACGGTGTGGCTCCGATCCGGGGCAGGCGAGACTATCCAGCAGCGGCAGGCGCAGCACGGTGACGCGGCACGTCGGTGGACGTCATGGCCTTGGCTTCACGCGGTTGGCAGTCATGGTTACGGCGGGCCGGAGGCGTGAGTGGGGCGGCCGTGGCCCCACTGTGACACTGACTGAATTTTCAGTCAAACGTAGGGGCGGCGGAGGACGCGCCGGAGCGCGGACGGCGAGGCGGAGCCGGCTCCTGACCTCGGCGAAAACGGCACACAGGGCCGGATAGGGTTCGTCGTATGTCCGCTCGCAGTACGCAGATCCTGGAAGCCGCCGCCCGGGTCATCGCCCGGCGCGGGGTCCGCGGCCTCCGCGTGGAGGAACTGGCCGAGGAAGCCGGGGTCTCCACCGGCCTGCTCTACTACCACTTCAAGGACCGCACGGGAGTCCTGCGCCACACGCTGGAGTTCATCAACGACCGCGCCGAGCGGTACACCACGTCCAGGGACCCGGACGCGGAGCCGCTGAGCCCGCGCGAGGAGCTCGACCAGATTCTGCTGCTGGAACTGCAGGACATCCCGGAGGTACGGGAGAACAGCACCGCTTGGGGCGAGCTGAGGGCGAGCGCCGTCTTCGACCCTGTCCTGCGTGAGGACCTCGCCCGGGCAACCTTGGTCTGGGTGCAGGAGGTGGCCGCCCTGCTGGGCCAGGTGCAGCCGCTCGCCCCGGCCACCACGCTCGCGGCGGCGGCCGAGCGGCTCACGGCTCTGCTGGAAGGCCTGAGCATGCGCTGGCTCAGCGGCGGACTCGGCATCGAGCAGGCCCGCACCCTGATGTCGCAGGCCATCGAGGTGGAGTTGGCGCAACTGCGTCAGCCGTGAAGTCCGGCCGGCCGCCGCACACACCTGTCAACCGAGCGAACCGACCTGCCGGTGAGCTTGGTCCAGCCAGTCGCGGCGGACCTCCACACCCCACCCGGGCACGTGCTCCACCTCGACCGCGCCGTTCCGAATCACGCAGGGGCGGTGGACCAGTCGGCACGCGTGTCCGGCTTGAGCGATTGTCCAGGACTCGGCCGACCACTTAGCCCTCAGGGAGCAGGCTCAGCAGGGCCTCGTACGCCCGCTGGATCAGGTGGTTGCCGTGGCCCGGGGCGCAGTTGGCGAGTGCGACCAGTGCGGTGTCGTGCGCTGGGCTGAAGCCGGCGAATGCCGTGCAGCCGCGGGTGCCGCCGGAGTGGTGGTACAGGGCGGAGCCGTCGGGACGAGTGCGGGTGTTCCACAGCAGGGCGAGGCCGGTGCCGTTGGGCAGCGTCAGGCAGGGGCGGGTGACGTCCGCGAGCGCCGTCCGCAGAGGTGCCGGAAAGGTCGCGGGAGATGCCGGAGTGGCAGCGGGTACGGCATCGCAACGATGGGGCAGGAGCGCTCGGGTGAGGGTGAGGAGGTCGCGCGCGCTGGAGCGGACGGCTCCGGCGGCCGGCAGCCCGGGGATGTCGAAGGGCGGGCGGGGGCGGCCTCTCCGATAGCCCGTAGCTGCGGCGCGGGGAGTCGGATCGGGCGTGCAGTTCGTGTGGTGCAGGGCGAGCGGACCCAGGATCCGCTCGGCCAGTAGTGCCTCGTACGGCAGGCCACCGGCGGCAGCACACAGGACGTGGCCGAGGAGGCCGACACCGAAGTTGGAGTACCGCACGCGTGTGCCCGGCCGGGCCCGTAGCCGGGTGCGGGAGAAGGCGTCGAGGAGGTCCGCGCGGGTGAAGTCGGCGTAGGGGTTGCTCAGGAGGCGGGGCAGCGCGGTGCGCAGCAGTCCGGGTGGCAGGCGGGGCAGGCCGGAGGTATGGGTGGCCAGGTGGAGCAGCGTGATGGCGGTGCCGCCGGCCGGGAGTTGCGTGCCTGCGGGCAGGTGGTGAGCAACGGCATCGTGGAGGGCCACTTCACCGCGGGCGTTCTGCTCGGCCAGCAGCAGGGCGGTGAAGGTCTTGGTCAGCGAGCCGACCTCGAAACGGGTGTCCGCCGCCGCGGGATGGTCACCGTGGTGCGTAGTGGTTCCTGTCGCCACGAACGCCTGCTGCCCGGCGCGGTGGATGCCAACGGTGACGGCGCTGGCATCCGGGGCGGCGGACAGCAGTGCGCGTACCGCGTCCTGTCCGACGAGTGACGGCCCGGCGCGTGACGGCCCGGCGAGTGGCTCCTCCGCGGGGCCTTCGGACGCCACGCGCGGCGGGTCGTGCGTATCCGGTGGGGTGCGCGGCGCTGCCGTCATGAGGCCGGGTGGTGCGGCTCGTCCAGTACGCGGGTGAGGGCGAGCGTACCGGCGATGACGGCCACGATGGTGGGGTGCTGGTGCGCATCGAAGCGCTGAGCGGGGTCGTCCTCGACGTCCTTGTCGTCGCGGGGCACCATGCCGTCCTCGTGCTGGATGCCGGCCAGCCGATGCCAGTCGTCGGGGTCGGTGTGCGGCGTGGGCAGGCAGTTTTCGACGATCATCAGCTCGGCCATCAGGTCCCACTGGCCGGTCTCCGCCCAGATGTCTATCCACACGGGCAGCCAGTTGGCCAGGTAGCCGGCTATGGGGCTGGGCAGTGCGCCGGGTATTCGTCCCCAGTCACTGAGGTGAAAGGCGGTGTGGGTCACCGAGTAGCCGGTCATCCAGTCGATGTGCCAGGGCTCGGGGGTGTGGCCGAGCCAGGTGGCCTCGGTCATGGCTGTCCAGTCGCTCCCCACGTTCCCTTCACCGTCGTGCGTCAGGCCGGCGACGCGAGCGGAGTTGGCGACTCCGAGGCGCCGGTTGGGCACCAGCTCGCCGGCGCGTGTGGAACGGAGCGCCATGGTGTGGGCAGCGAGCTGTTCCAGCTGCGGGTTCCGGTACCCGCCTCGTACGAAGTGGGCGTAGGTTTCCAGCGGGTCGGTCATCAGGGGGTGGCGCAGCAGCCGCTCGTACAGCAGCCGCCCCTCCCCCAGTTGCTCCCAGCAGAATTCCAGGAGCTCGCGCGCGAGGGCGAGCTGGGAAGAGCCGGCCGCGCCGCTGCGCAGGACGAGAGAGGTGGCGAGTGCTGTCTCGCCGACGGCCTTGTAGGCATCGGCGTCATCGATGAGGTCGGGGCCGGGCAGGTCGGTGAGCGCGCCGTACTGTCGATTGGCGTGCAACCAGCCCAGGGCCCGGGAACTGACGGCGTGCGCCGTCTGCGTCACATCGGTGCTCACAGCGGTTCCTCCCTCAGCAGTTCCCGCGCGATCGCGGTGTCGAGTGCGAGGCGTCCGCCCACGCCCAGCAGAGTGAGGTGCTGGGTGAACGGCACGGGGTCGAGCGGCAGGGGTACGCCCTCGTGGTGGAGCCAGGCGAGCCAGCGGGCGAGGCGTGCGGCGGTGGGGAAGTCGCGTCGCAGCATCGAGCGGCAGGCACCGCGAGCCAGGCCCGTCACGCCGGCCCGCGCGGATGCATGCACCGGTCCGTCCAGCCCGGGCAGGGCCAGCGGTGCCAGCGCGGCCATCCGTACGGCCCAGGACACCCAGCCCTCGCGGGCGGTCCCATCGAGGTCGGCGTCTTCGGGGTCGGCGACTGCGGGGTGCCGGCGCGGGAGGGCGTCGTCGCAGACGGGAGGCGCTTCGGGGAGCGGAGCCGGGTGCGGCGAGGAGTGGCCGGGGGCCACCCGGGCAAGCGCGGCGACCAGACCCCAGTCGGCCCATGCCCGCAACCACGGTGCTTCGGGGCCTCCCGGCGGTGGGGGCGGCGCCGGACGGGCCGGGGGCAGCGCCGAGAGGGCGAGATCGATGACGTAGGACTCCTCGTCCGGCAGAACCCAGTGCCGCAGTACGTACGGTGCGAGCACATCGGCGCCGAGAATGCGCACTGCCCCGAGGGCGACCGCTGTATCTCCTTCGGACTCCGCCGCCGCTTCCTCCACATAACCCGCGGCCACGCCCGTGCTCTCGACGCCCTCCAGGGCGTCGAGAGCACGAAGCGCCAAACGGTCGGCGGATTCGCGGTGCGCAGTCCGGGACCGCTGGGGAATCACCGGCGGTTCGGGTCCTTCGGCTCCTTGGGCGAAAGAAGCAGCCCGAGCAGCAGCAGGCCGATGCCGCCGCCTTCCGGCGAGGGGACCGGAGCGTCGCTCAGCGGCGCTTCAGGCTGCGCCGCGACCGCCTCCAGGGTTTCCCCGTCGAGGGTCAGACCGGTTGTCCGAACAGTTTGGGAAAGCATCTCGGCTCCCTCCAACAGACTCCATCACCCGTCTGGGCAACAGTTCGACTGTATGCACACAAACACCTCCATTCAGGGTTGAAGTAGGCCGGACGAGTGAACCGAACGGTGGTGACCAGGGCCGGAGCGGGCGCGGGCCGGAGAGGCCCGGGGGGGCGGAGAGGCCCGGGGGCAGTGAGGCCCGGGGGGCGAGCGGGCGGTGCTGGCCCGCCGCGGGCGATCGGCCACCTGCCATTGCCCGGCCCTGACGGCTGATGGCCGCCTCCCCCCCTCACCCCTCACCCCTCACCCCACGGTGGGCGCCGGCCGGCTGCCGGCCGCCGGCGGGAGGGGGTCGCCGACGAGGGGCGGGGGTTCGGTGAGGCGGGTGCCGATCAGGACCATGCGGAGGGCTTGTTCGGCGGCGTCGGCCAGGAGTGCGGCGGTGCTGTCCATGGCTTCGCGTCGGGACATGGGGCCGGAGAGGATGCAGGCGTAGGCATCGATGCCGACCGGGTGGGTCTGTGCGGCGCCGTGGCCGATGATGCCGGCCAGCGCGATGACCTGTTTGCCCAGCCGTTTGGCGCGACGGGCGACTTCGGCCGGGATCTTGCCGCGCGGAGTCTGATGGTCGAGCGCTCCCTCCGCGGTGATGACCAGGTCGGCCAGGGCCAGTTGCGCGTCGAGTTCCGCGTAGCCCGGGAGGACGTCGAAGCGGGGCAGCAGGCGGGCGCCGAGGACGGCTGCCAGGCCCGCGCCGAGCCCGCCGGAGGCCCCTCCGCCCGGCATTTCTCGTACGTCCGTACCGCACTGGCGTTCCAGCAGCGCGGCCCAGTGGTCCATGGCCGAGGCCAGTTCTTCGACCTGGGCGGCCGTCGCGCCCTTTTGCGGCCCGAAAGTCCGGGCGACGCCGCCTTCACCGGTCAGGACGTTGTACGGATTGCAGGCGACGAAGATCTCGGTACCGGTCAAACGTACGTCCAGGCCGCCGAGTTCCAGCATCGAGGCGCGGAGCAGTCCACTGCCGCCCGCGGGAACCTGGTGTCCTTCGGCGTCGAGTACGCGGGCACCCAGCGCGGTCAGGGCGCCCGCGCCGCCGTCGCAGGTTCCCGAGTCACCGCAGCCCACCACGATCCGTTCGCAACGCTGGTCGAGGGCGGCGCGGATCAGCTCCCCGACCCCGTACGTGGTGGTGCGGCCGGGGTCGCGGGCGCCGGCGGGAACGAGTGCGAGCCCGGCGGCAGCGGCCATTTCGACGACAGCGGTCAGTGGCCCCGCACCGCCCAGGACGGCGATGTGCGAGGAGACGGCTTCCCCGGTGGGTCCGGTGACCGTCACCGGTACCAGCTTCCCGCCACTGGCGGTGGCCAGCGTACGGGCGGTGCCCTCGCCACCGTCGACCAAGGGGACGGCCGAGACGCAGGCGCCGGGCAGCACACGCCGGACACCGGCGCTGATCGCCGCACCGACCGCTTCGACGGCCAGGGACTCCTTGAAGCCGCTGGGAGCGACCAGAACTCGCAAGAACATGAGTCTTCCCGTTTCCTCAGCGGCGGTCCCGGTCAGGGCCGCCATCTTGTACGCGCGTCTTGTCCACGCGTCGCGGTGTGTTCAGCGGATGTGTTCAGCACAGGTGATCAGCGCAGGGGCAGGCCCAGCCAGGGCCAGATGGTCAGGGCACAGCCGACGGTCACCGCGGCGGTGACGGGACCGAGCCAGGCCGACAGGCGCAGCAGATCCCGCTCACCGAAGACCGCAGGGACGCCACTTTGAGCGAACAGGGCGAGGGGCTTGGCCGAAGCGATGGTGGTGTGACAGAACCCCGCCGCGGCGGTGGAGGCGAAAGCCAGTGCGGCTGGTTGCAGGCCCGCGGTCGAGGCCAGTGGGATGACCAGCGGCACCAGCACCGACGACCGCGCCGACCGCGACTGGAGCATCAGATGAGAGGCCGCGCTGACCACCACGACGACCACCAGGACCACACCCGGGCCCGCGGCAGCGGGGAAGAACAGGGAGGTGAGCCAGTCCGCTGCCCCCGAAGAGGCCAGTGCGCCGCCCAGCACGGTGGTGGTCACCATGAACAGCAGCAATGACCACGGCACCGCGTCGAGGGCCGCCGACATGCCGATGGTGCCCCACTTGGGTGCGGTGATCATCACCGCGCCGGCCAATGCCGTGACGGCGGGCGGGATGCCGTGCAGGTACTCGGTGCACCACAAGGCCATCACCACCAGCAGAATCGCAGCAGCCCGGGCCTGGTCGCGTCCGAGTCGTCCGCATCGCCCCAGCCGTCCGGGCCGTCGCGACTCCTGTTCGCCCCCTGCTTCGCCGACCGTTCCGCCGAACGCGTCACCGGACGGTTCACCTGACGATTCACCGGCCGCCGAAGAGCCATCACGCATCCGCACCAACGGGGCACGGCGCTCCTCCCGGTCGGTCATCGTCCGCAACAGTCCCTCCGTGGCCAGGTGAGAGCAGATCAGCGCGAACGGCAGTCCCAGCACCAGCCACCGCACATAGCTGATGCCGCCGCCCGTCGTGGCGGCCAATAGCTGGCTGGTGATCAGGTGGGCACCCGCACCGGTCAGGGTGGCCATGGCCGACAGCAGCACCACCGTGGGGAACAACAGGGACAGAGCGCGTACGACGGTGACGCGCTCCTGTACGGAGGCGGCCAGCGCCACGAAGACGGGGAGCACCAGGGCCGCCCGGCCCGCGGTGGCCGGAAGAGCGAAGGCTGTCAGCACCAGCACTGCCGCCACCAGGTGGAACAACTGCCGCACCGTACGGGCGCGGGTGCACAGGGCCAGGGCCACGCGGGCCGGCAGACCCGTTGCGCCGATGCCCGCCGCCAGGACGAAGGCGGCGATCAGCAACCACACCGTCTCGTTCCCGAGCCCGGCGAAGAGCCGCGCCGGCGCCACGACGCCGGCGATCACGAGCATCAGTACGGCGATCAGCCCGACGAAAGTGGTGTCGCCCCGGCCCGACACCCACGCCACGGTCGCCCCGGCGAAGACCGTCAGCGCAATCGCCGCCGGCGCGGGCGGTCCCGCGCCCGACCAGACGATGACGAGTGCGGCGGCCACTGCCAGCAGGACGCCTGCCCACATGATGGCGGGCAACTGCTTGCAGAGTCCGGACAATGCTGTGGTCGCCCTGCCGGCGGTCCCGGGGGCCTGCAACAGCAGACACATTCGCTTGTACAGCTCTTGCACGATGGCTTTCCCTGGTCGGTCCCGGTGCGATGCCGAGCAGCGGCCAGCCATACGGACCCCGTCATGACAGGCAGGGCAGCAGAGCCGATGAGCCGGCCCCTGCGGTAGTGCCTGGCAGGCGGGCCGACCGGCCGGTGCCGAGCACGGCGCGTACGCCATGGCGGAGGCCGGCACAGTGCCGGTGACCGGCACCGACGCGAGAACCACCGCACGCCGGTCCTGTCCATCCGACCTCCCACGACAACCGGTATCACAATCCGACCATTACGACATCAGTGATCGTGGGCATCGTTCCCGCTCCGCTCCCCGATGCCTCCCCCCTTCACCCAACCGCCGCCGATTGACGCGAGGCAGCAGCCCTACAGCGCCCCTACAGCAGCCTTGACCTGCGTCAACGAGCGCCGTCGAGGCGGCCGGTCACCACCGGGCTGCCGTCGGGGGCGCGCCGCGCGAGCCGCCCCCGGAGCAAAGCAGCCGGTGAGAATGGCGGTCGCAAGAGCAGTCAGAGTCATCACCCACCCTGCCGCTTGTGCACGCCATCGTCTTCGCCGTTCCACTCCACGCCGCCCTTCGACCGTGCCCGCTGTCCTGGCTCCGCAGATCAAGACGGGGTCGGTTGTGCGGAAGTTCCGGACTGTATTGAAGGAGGGGTACAGGCTGCCGCCCCTGTGCCGAGTGAGAAGCTGGGGGGCATGACCTCACCCGATCCCGGCGTCCGGGCCGTACCCGATGCGCTCGCCTACCTCGCAGGCAACTGGAGCGTGGAGCGTGAGCTGTACGCCGGTGAACACGTCGGCCACTTCTCCGGACGGGCCGAGTTCCGCACCGACGACGCCGACGACGGGTGGCTGCACGTGGAGGAAGGTGTCATGGAATGGGACGGCGCGCAGCGGGACGCGAGCCGAACCCTCCGGATGACGCCGCTCCCGGACGGCTCCGCGGAGGTGTCCTTCGCGGACGGCCGTCCCTTCCACACGCTGGACCTGCGCCGCGGCCACTGGACGGCCGTGCACCAATGCGCCGCGGATCGCTACGAAGGCACCTTCACCGTCCTGTCGCCGGACGAGTGGCACCTGCGCTGGGAAGTCCACGGCCCGGCCAAGGACCAGCTCCTCGTCTCGGTCTACCGCCGCGCGACAACGTGAGGGTCACACGTCCCAGGTGACCGGGAGGCTCTTCACCCCGTAGATGTCCGCGGCCTCCGGTCGCAGGCTGACTTCTTCAGCCGGTACGGCCAGGCGCAGCGTCGGGAAGCGGTTCAGCAGCGCGGAGAACGCGACCCGCATCTCGACGCGGGCCAGCTGCTGCCCCAGGCACTGGTGGACGCCGTGGCCGAAGGCCAGGTGCCCGCCCTCCTGCCGCTGCAGGTCGAGCGCTTGGGGATCGGTGAAGCGCTCGGGGTCGCGGTTGGCGGTGTTGTACGACAGGACAACCGTCGTGCCGGCCTTGATGGTCTGGCCGCCCAGCTCGACGTCCTCCAGCGCCGTCCGCCAGAACTGCTTGGCGACGCTCAGGTACCGCAGCAGCTCCTCCACGGCCCGCTCGGCGAGCGCAGGGTCTGCCCGCAGCGCGGCCAGCTGAGCCGGGTGCTGGAGCAGGGCGAAGGTGCCCAGTCCCAGCATGTTCGCGGTGGTGTCGAACCCGGCCGACAGCAGGATCAGGGCGATCCCCTTCAGCTCCTCATCGGTCAGATCGCTGTCGGTGAGGTCGCTGAGTACGTCGTCGGTGGGATTCGCACGCTTGGCGACCACCAGCTCCGCGAGGTAGTTCTGGACCGCGGTGTAGGCCGCGATCAGCTCTTCTTCACTCGTCTCCCCGTTCATGAACGAGTCGATCTGCTCCTGGAAGGAGCCCCGGTCCTCGTACGGCACACCCAGCAGCTCGCATATGACGATGGCGGGGATGGGCTTGGCGAACGCGGTCACCAGGTCCGCCGGCGGCCCGGTCTTTCCCATGGCGTCCAGACAGTCGGCGGTGATCTGCTCCACGCGCTCGGTGAGCAGGCGCATGCGCCGTACGGTGAACTTGCCCATCAGCGGCTTGCGGTAGCGCCGGTGCTGCGGGTCGTCCATGAGCAGGAACTCGCCGGGCGGCGCCGGCGGAATCTCGAAGTCGACCACGTTCATGAGCTCTTTGCGCGCACTGAACCGCGGGTCGGCCAGCACCGACCTGACCATGTCGTATCCGGTGATCAGCCATCCGGGCTTCCCTCCAGGGCCAGGGTGGGTGTAGCGGCTGATGGGGCCGTGGCGGCGGGCGTCGAGCAACTCCGCCGGCGGGTCGAAGGGGCAGCCGGACTGACGCACCATCGGCGTCGTCGAGACGGTGTGGACGGACTCACCCATGACCATTCCTCATTTCGCGATAGTACGCGTTTGGGATTACTTGAAAGCTACGTTGCGTTCGATGTGTCGTCAATCCACTAAACAGCGTTAGTCCAGCTAGCAGAAGCTAAATTGATGCAATGACGCTGGACTCGAATGCAATGGTGCGTTGCAATGGATGACGGCGAAGGCAATACTGGCGGCATGCCAGGTGGACGGTTGACCCAACAGGAACGCCAGCGCATCGCTGCCGGACTCGCCAACGGACTCTCCTACGCCGAGATCGCCAGACGGCTCGACCGGCCGACCTCGACGATCAGTCGCGAGGTCGGACGCAACGGCGGCGCCGGCGGCTACCGGCCCCAGCAGGCGCATCGGGCGACGGTTCAGCGTGCCCGGCGCGGCACGCCCGCTCCCCCACGCGGGGCCGGGCCGCCGGCCGGCGCGGTGGAAGAGGAGATCATCGAGCTGGCGGTCAGGTCGGGGCTGCCGAGGATGACCGCGCGCGTGCACGTCGACCTGCTGCTGTCCGAGGACGGCAGGCGCACCGCGGCCGAGCTGACCCGCAGGCTGCAGGTGAGCCCGGCCTCCGTCTCCGTGGCCGTGAACTCCCTTGTGGAGCAGGGGTATGTCCGGCGCGAGCACGATCCGCAGCGGCGCCGCGACATCTACGTCATCGACGACAACGCCTGGTACAACTCGATCGTGATCAGCGCACGGCACACGCTCGAATCGGCGCGGGCCGCGATGACGACGGCGGAGACGCTCGGGCTCGACACGCCCGTGGGACAACGGATGGCCAAGGCAGGGACGTTCCTGGAGCGGGTCATCACGGACATGCTGGAGTCGGCCGACCGCTGGCGCTCGCTCCTGGCATGACGGGCGGCGGCTCGCCCGCCCGTCAGCCCGTCAGCCCGTCACCCCACCAGCCCATCAGCCCATCAGCCCATCAGCCGCTGAACACTGCCTTGATGAGCCTGTCCAACGCCCCCTGGATCACCACTGCCGGGTTGGATTCGGCATCGCCGGTCGTCAGCCCCGCGGTCAGGGTCCTGCTGCCGTCGGGCGTGCTGATCATCAGAGAGCCGTAGCCCCCTGGGGCGCCGCCGTTGTGGTGGACGATGGTGCCGCCGTGGTCCGGACCCAAGCCCTGTACGAACATCCCCAGACCGTAGCCGAGTTCACCATGCGGCGTACGCATCTCGTCCAGCAGCGGGGCGGGCAGCAGCGTGCCGCCCAGCAGCGCGGAGAAGAACGTGTGGAGGTCCTGGGTGCTTGAGATCATGTCTCCGGCGCCGGCCAGCAGGGAGGAGTTCTGACGGCTGACGTCGACCACCTTCCATCCGTCGGCGTCCTGGTAGCGGTAGTAACCATGGGCGTGCGGCCCGGGGATCTCCGGCGAGGCCCCCGGCACCACGGTGTCCCGCAGCCCGAGCGGCCGCAGGATCGCCCGGTGCATCTCCTCGGCGTACGAGCGGCCGGTGACCTTCTCGATCAGCAGCAAGGCCAGCGTGTAGTTGGTGTTGCAGTAGCTCTGGCCGGTCCCCGGCTCGAACCGAGCCGGCTTGAGCAGCGCGAATCGCACGAGTTCTTCCGGCCGGTAGGTGAGAAACCGGTTGTCCACCCACTCCTTGCCCGCCGAGGGGATTCCCGGCACGAACGTCCCGTCGGGTTCGGGTTCGCCGGTGTAGCTGTACAACCCGCTGGTGTGCTGCAGCAGCATCCGCACCGTGATCCGCCGGTCCAGCCCGAGCTGGGGCAGGTAGTCGGCCACCGGAGCATCCAGTCCGATCGCGCCGTCGGCGACCAGTCTCAGCACCAGTGTCGCGGTGAAGGTCTTGGTGGAACTGCCGACCCAGAAAAGCCCGTTCGTCTGCGGCCTGGCGTCCTCGCCCAGCTTGCGCACCCCGGCGCTGCCGACCCACTCGCCCTGCTCGTCGTGCACCCGCATCTGCATCCCGGCGAACCCGGCATCGACGAACTCCTCGATGGCCTGCTGCAGCTCCGGACGATTCTGCCCGCTGTTGTTCTCGACGGTGTGGAGGGATTCACCCATGGTCTTTCCTCATCTCGCGATTGGATGTGTTCGGTGCGGCTGGAGAGCACAACGGCGGCCACCGCGGGCGTCCACGACCTTGTTGCCGTGGGACTTGCGCGGCCCGCTCACCGCGATGGCCGGGTTGGTATCGGTCGTGAGGGATGTTTCCCAGAGGCTGCGGGCGGTGATGTCGCCGTAGGCGGTCGTCGCGTGGATGTTCAGGCCGGCGGCGCCGTCGGAGTTCTTGAGCGTGTTGTGGATCCGGCCGTAGGCGGTGCCGGCATCGAGCGCGGCGGAGACACCGCGGGCGGCGCCGACCGAGATGTCACCGGCCTCGATGCGCAGGGTGACCGTGCCGCTCACGGCCTCGGCGATGCGGATGTCGCCCTTGGCTGTGGTGACCTCCGCGGGTCCGCCCAGGCGGCCGACCGAGATGTCGCCGGCGAGGAGGGCGAGGCGGACACTCTTGGTCTCGTCGAGCTTGACCGAGCCGTGTGCCCCTTCGAAGGTGACGTCACCGAGCCGCCCCACGCCCCGGACTTCGGCGTCGGCCGCCTTCGCCTCGACGCGTGAACCGGCGGGCAGTTGGATGGTCACCTCGACGGATCCGGAGGTGCCGAGGATCCGGTTCCTCGGCGCCGGGGCCGCGACCCGCAGGACGCCGTCGCCGTCGCCGTACGCGACCTCGATCTGCTCCGCCGCCTTCACGTCGCGGCTCTTCGAGACGTCCGCCGGCAGGACCTCGACCGTGGTGTCGGCCCGGTCGGCAGCGATGAACCGGACGCGCCCCGCGGGGATGTCCAGGACGGCGGCCACCGGATCCGGAGTGTCGAACTTCTGGATCGTGCTCTGCTTCGTCTGCATCGTGCGCTCCCTGGACTCTCTGTTTCTGACATTGGAAACGCTACGTTGCATTCACGTATCCAGCAATACTGATATTGCGAATAATTGTCATCTTTGCAGCTCAGCCATGAGATTTCATTGCAACAAGCTGGAAGGTAACGCAACAACCACCACTCCATTCGTTGCAATGAACCAGAAGTGAACGCTATGCTGCACGGCCGACGCTCCTGAGGCACCAGGAGCCACGAAGACAACGAAGGAGACCGCGATGCCGGGAGGCAGGCTCACCCAGCAAGAGCGCCAGCAGATTGCACTGGGGCTGGCCGACGGCCTCGCCTATGCGGAGATCGCCAGACGTCTCGACCGCCCCACCTCGACCATCACACGTGAGGTGATGCGCAACGGCGGCCCCACTGCCTACCGCGCCGATCTCGCACACCGCGCCACCCAACACCGCGCCCACCGGCGCAGGCAGGCCGCGCCCAGGGTCGCCAAGGCTCCCGAACAGGCCCACGACCGCGATGCCGAGGCAGTGCGCGAATACGAGGAGTCGTTCACCACCGTCCTCATGCGGACGGGCACGCCCAAGATGATGGCCCGCGTGCTGGCCTGCCTCTGCATCAGCGACGCTGGCAGCCTCACCGCATCCGAACTCGCCCAGCGCCTCCAGGTCAGCCCGGCGTCCGTCTCCAAAGCGATCACGTACCTTGAGAATCAGGGCCTCGTACGCCGGGAACGTGATGAAGGCCGCCGCGAGCGCTACGTCGTCGATGACGACGTCTGGTACCAATCCATGCTGGCCAGCGCCCGCGGCACCGCCCATCTCGCCGAGATCGCACGACAGGGCGTCAGCATCCTCGTCTCCGGCACCCCGGCGGCCGTCCGCCTCGAAAACATCGCCCGCTTCGTCGACTTCGTCTCCGACAGCATCATCCGCGCCGCGGACCAGGCCCGCGACGTCCTGCACACGAAGCCCGAATCGGCCTCGGACAGCGCCACCACATCCACCAGCGCCACCTGAGGGTTGTTCAGGCCCTCACTCCGCCGTGTCCGGAACCGGCGAGACCCTCGCACCGGCCGACATCAGTTTCTCCGCCAGCACGCGACAGCGGCTGCCCAGTTCCGGAGGGTCGAGGACCTCGAAGTCGTGCCCCAGCAGGAGCACGTGCATGAGCACGGCATCAAGGCTGCCGCCCCCGCTGAGCACCTCGCAGCGCTCACTCCCCCGCCGTCGCACGACGGCTGCCGACGCCGGAATCTGTGCGCGTACGCTGTCGGCCGACGCGTGCACGAGAAAGCGCGCCCGGTGCGGGTAGACGCGGCTCGCCACCCCCTCCTGTACGTACGCCGCCGCGTCCGGCGCCGCGCGCGGGCGGAAGCGCCAGGTCCGCGCTGACACCTCGGTCATCCGGTCGAGCCGGAAGCTGCGCCAGTCGTGGCGTTCGAGGTCGTAGGCGAAGAGGTACCAGCACCGGTCGGAGGCGACCACGCGATAGGGCTCCACCCGCCGCCGTCGCACCTCGCTCCCGGAGGGATAGCCGAAACCGGCCTCGGTCTCGTCGCGGCAGGCTCTGGCCAGCGTCATCAGCACCTCGGGGTCGACCGGCGCGCGGCCGGTACCGAAGAACTCCACCGAGCCGGAGAGCGTGCGCACCTCGTGCCGCAGCCTGGTGGGCAGCACCCGGTCGAGCTTGGTCAGTGCCCGGAGCGCGGCATCGCCGGCGGCCGCCCCGCCCGCGCCGGCGAGCAGCGAGACCGCGGTGGCGATCGCCTCTTCGTCATCGAGGAGCAGCGGCGGCAGGTCCTGTCCGGGGCCGAGCTGGTAACCGCCGCCGACACCCTGGGTGGCATGCACCGGATAGCCCAGGGCGCGCAACCGCTCGACATCACGCCGTACCGTGCGCGGCGTGACCCCGAGCCGTTCGGCGAGTTCGGGACCCGTCCAGACCTGGCGCTGCTGCAGCAGCCCGAGCAGGGCAAGCACCCGCTCCGTGGTCCCCCGCTCCTCACCGCTCCCCACATCCATGCCGCCCACCCTTTCAGAAATAGCGGACCGATCCTGTCCGCTGGAGGTGTCACAGTGACCCATGTCCGAGGTCCGCAGCTGCGCGACCGCGCCCTCCACACACCCCGCTACGAATGGAGCATTCTGATGAGCCGCCACATTCAGATCACCTTCGACGCCCACGACCCGCGGACCCTGTCGAGTTTCTGGCGCGACGCGCTGGGCTACGTCCACCCCGGCCCGCCCGGGGCCGATCTGCCCGCGGACGCCGACCCGCTGGCCGCGTGGGACGACTTTCTCGCGCGGCTCGGCGTGCCGGTGGCGCAACGCAACACGAAGTCGGCCATCGAGGACCCGGACGGGCACGGCCCGCGGCTGTTCTTTCAGCAGGTGCCGGAGGGGAAGGTTGCCAAGAACCGCGTCCACCTCGACGTTCGTGCGGCTCCCGGGTTGCAGGGAGAGGAGCGGATGGCGGCGTTGGAGGCCGAGTGCGACCGGCTCATCGCGCTGGGAGCGAAGCGGGTACGCCGCGATGAGCCGGCTCCCCCGATGAGCGCAGGCTTCATCGTGATGACCGACCCCGAGGGCAACGAATTCTGCCTGGACTGAGACGTACCTCAGCCACGGCCACGTCACAGACCCGGTTCAGTCAGTGAGTGGGAGGCGGAGGCAGGCAGCCGCTCTCCAGGTAGTGGCCGTTGGCTTTCGCCCACACGCGGTCCTTGCTGACGGCTCCCGTGACGCAGGCGGTTTTCCCGATCCAGATGCCGTAAGAGCTCCCTCTGACCTTGTCGACCGTGTCCGGCGAAAGGCTGCGCAATCCCGTTACGGAGAGAGGATCAGAGGCGGAGAGCTCGGCGAGTACGGGCTGCACCTCCGCGGGACTGATCCTGCCCTGTCGGCGCAGGTCTTCAAGGACCCGTTTGACCTCGGCGGCCTTCTGCCCTGCTCGCTTCTCGTCCTGCGGGCTCATCTCACCGGGTATCCGGACCCGGTTGTTGTCCGCGTAGTTCGGCGGCGCGTCGGACCGTGGCGCTTCCGTCTCCGATGTGTCGGCGGTACCGGAGGGATCGGCACCCTGCGAGTGGGATGCGCCGGTGCCGTTGAGGTTGGAGAACAGCTCGTCCTCGCTGAGCCCGCATCCCGCCAGGAGGAGAACGCCGGCTGCTGCGGTGACCGCCGCGGCAGTGTGTTTACGCAGAGGCATAGGTACAGGCATGGGGCAATGCTCACTGCCCGTCGCCCGAGGCACATGAGTACCGGTACTCATGTGCCGCTACTCGTGCGCCTCCGATGGTGGCCGACGAAGTCGAGCTGTGCCATGGCGAGCACGCCGCGGAAACGATGCCCACCAGCTCTCAGCCGTCCGCCGCAGCCAGGCCGCGATCGCGTCCCGGCTGAGTACGCCCCTCACCAGCAAGTCGGCGCCGCGTGATGTAACGCCTGTTGCATTCACACGCGTGACAAGCACTGAACACACCACCCGGTGGCTGATCCTGGTGATCAAGCTGCCTGCGGCCCCGTCCCGGCACCGCGTGGCGGTGTGACGGGAGCCGCGCAAGGTCGGGGCTCTCTCGCTGGGCCAGGGCGTCTGGGCGGTGCCGGAGGTGCCTGTCTTCGCCAACGGAGTGCGCCGCGCCCTCGAACTCACCGGCACCGCGGGCGGCCAGGGCGTGACGCTCCAGGCATCCGGCCGCTCCGACCAGGACGCGGCCCTCTTCCAGGAGATGTTCACCGCGGCCCGCTCGGCCGACTGGGCAGAGTTCCTCGCGGACTGCGGCAAGTTCGAGGCTGAGATCGCCAAGGAGATCCGGATCGCCAAGTTCATCCTGGCCGAGCTGGAGGAAGAAGAGCAGAGCCTGGAGCGGCTGCGACGCCGGCACCGCGACCTGACCGCCCGGGACGTCTTCGGCGCCCCCGGAGCAGCCGAGGCCGGCGAACGGCTCAGACAGTGCGCCGCCGCCTCCGCCTTCTCCCCCTCGGCCTCCGCCATGGTCGCCCGCCTCAACCCGGCCGCCAAACGCGGGCGTGCGTTCGGCAGTTACGGCTTCTACAAGTCCATTGGCTACACCCTCGGCCCGCTCCTGGGCGGCGTCCTGGTGTGGGCGGGTGGCCTCCGCCTGCTCTTCACGGTGATGTTCGTCTGCGCGGCGGCCGTCGCTGTGTGGGCCGCGCTCGCGGTGCCCGTCGTGCCTCCGCTGCCCCGCAAGCGGCAGACCGTGGCCGATCTCGTCCGCCGCCTGGCCGACGCGTCCTTCCTCGCTCCGACCGCCGCGCTTGCCGCTGCCACCGCCGCACTCTCCGTGGGTGTGGGCTTCCTGCCCGTCTCCGGGGCCGCAGCCGGGCTCGGCACCGTGGCCACCGGCGCTGCCGTGTCCGTGCTGGCCGCCACAGCCGCCATCGTCCAGCCGAGGACCGGCCGCGCCCTCGACGCCGGGCGCCTGACCACGCGCGCCGGATTGCTCACCGGACTTCTCGTCACCGCCGCCGGCCTCGCGGCCGCCACGCTGCCCGGCCTTGCCGGTGTCCTGCTCGCCGCCGCTCTCATCGGCACCGGCACCGGGCTGATCACCCCGCTCGGCTTCGCAGCGCTGGCCGCCTCCACCCCAGAGGAGCGCATGGGCCAGACCATGGGATCGGCCGAGCTGGCCCGCGAACTGGGCGACGCCGGAGGTCCCCTGCTCGTCGCCGGCATCGCCACCGTCTCGACCCTCGCTTCCGGCTACGCGGCCCTCGCCGTCCTGCTGCCAGCAGGACCATTGCTCGCTCTTGCGCGCCGCCCCCGCACAGCGCAAGCGCCGAAGTAGTCCGAGTGCCGGCAAGGTGATCTGCAACTAACCTTCGTCACCTGCGGGTCGCTCTGGTGATGCCGTCGGAACCGGCCTCCCGTCCATACGCGCGTCCGACCCCGCTGACCGACACCAGCGTCGGTCAGCGGCCCGTACACGGCATGATGGGATCATGCGTACTCTGCCTGTACTGGTCTATGACGGAGACTGCGGCTTCTGTACCTCCGCGGTAGGACTTGCCGAGCGGTACGTTCGCCCCCGGTGCGAAGCCACTCCATGGCAGCGCGCTCCCCTGGACTCCTTCGGTGTTTCGCAGCAGCGGGCCGAGTACGAGGCGCTCTGGGTGACGCCGACGAATGCGGTCCACGGCGGCGCGCAGGCCGTAGCCAAGCTGCTGTTGAGCGCGGGCAGCGGGTGGGCCGTTCTGGGAGCGGTGCTCACCTTGCCGCCGATGCGCTGGATCGCCCATGGCGTCTACCGGCTCATCTCGAACAACCGTCAACGCCTCCCAGGAGGCACTCCGGCCTGCGCTCTACCCGCCAACCGGCAGTAGCCCACCGCGGCCGGCCGCCTCCAAGGCCCGCTGCGCACCGATGCCTCCTTCGGGCTCACCGCCGAGCCGAGTTCATCCCCAACGGCGGCCGGGGCGAGCCGAAGCTGGGCAGTTTCGTCTAAATCACCGAGCAGGCCACGTGTGCGTGAGTGCCCGGGCAACGTCCAGGAACCGAGTGATGGCGGGTGTGATGTGCAGCCGCTCGGCGGCCCGGGTGCAGCTCTCCTCCTCGGCGACAGCGATCACGTACCGCATCAGCCGCAGATCAATCCCCATACCCTCAGGGTATGGGGAGGCACTTATTCGATCTTCGACAGCGGCCCCGAGCCCCTTCGACAATCGAGGTCGTGAGCACTACTTACCCGCCTTCTCCGTCCTCTCGACACCGTCGGCTGGTGCTGGCGATCTGCTGAGCGTGCCTGTTCATCGTCACCCTCGACAACACCATCCTGCAGATCGCCCTGCCCTCTCTGCAGCGCGAGCTGCACGCACCGCTGTCCGGGCTGCAGTGGACGATCGACGCCTACGCCCTGGTACTGGCCTCCCTGCTGATGCTCGCCGGATCGCCGGCCAACCGGCTCGGACGCAAGCGGGTGTTCATATCCGGGCTGGCCGTCTTCACTGTCGGCTGCGCGCTGTGCTCCCTCGCACCGACGCTGCAGTGGCTGATCGTCTTCCGGTCGTCTTCCGGATGGTGCAGGCGGTCGGCGGCTCGATGCTCAACCCGGTCGCCACGTCGATCATCACCCGCACCTTCACCGACCGCCGTGAACGCGCCCGCGCGATCGGTGCCTGGGGAGCAGGGGTGGGCCTGTCGAATCGATGGCGGCAGGGCCGTTGGTCGGCGGTCTGCTGGTGGACACGGCGGGCTGGCGCTCGATCTTCTGGATCAACCTGCCCATCGGCCTCGCCGGCCTGGCGGCGACCCGGCTGTTCGTCCCCGAATCCCGAGCCGCGACCGCCCGCCGCCCCGACCCGGTCGGGCAACTCCTCGTGATCGCCCTGCTGGCCCAGCTCACGTACGCCATCGTCCAGGCGCCCGAGAACGGCTGGACCTCACCGACCACGCTCGTCGCCGCCACGGTCTGCCTCGCACTCCTGGTCACCCTCATCCGCTACGCGCTGCACCGTCCCGAGCCTCTGACGAGCTGCGCTTCTTCCGCTCCGCGCCCTTCACCGGCGCCGCCGTCAACGCCCTGGCCAGCTTCTCCACCCTCGGCTGCGCGCTGTTCGGAACCGGCTTCGGCTTCGTCAACGCCCCCATCACCCACTTCGGCTTCGTCAACGCCCCTATCACGCACACCGTCGTCTCCGGCATGCCCATGTCCCGAGCCGGCGTGGCCTCCTCCCTGGCCTCCACCTTCCGGCAGACCGGCAGCGTCCTCGGTATCGCCGTCCTCGGGGCCGTCCTCGCCTCCCGCATCGGCCCCACGCCTACGCCGACACCTGCACCGCCGCCGTACGCCCCGCATGGTGGGTCACCGCCGGATGTGGCCTGACAGTCATGGCCATCGGCCAACTCACCAACCGCCGCCGCGACCGCAATTCCAGCCGTGACCGCAATTCCATTCATGAGAACTCGTCGCCCACCTACGGAAGTGCGCGGTTCGATGACGATCCGTCCCGATCGCGAGGCGTTAATGGGTCGTGTCTGACAAATGATCTATGCGAGGCTTCGGTGTCCGAGACCGAAGGAGGAGGCATGGGAGTTGAGCTGGAACTGCACTCTGGGCGACCAGCGCGAAAGAGATCGTCCAGGGACACCTTGATACGGGGCTCCTACGAGCACGGTGAAGCGTTGGCGAGCGTGCTGGACACCCTCTACCGGAGGCACCCGGGCAAGCTCGGCTGGGTAGATCCGTACGGCGACACGCTGTTCAACGAACAGGAAGCCCAAGTTGTCCGCCAGGAAGTCGCCGTCCTGATCCAGGGGTGTACTGACGACCAGCGGAAGGCGGCTCTGCTCGACCTTGCCGAGCTGCTTGAAGCGTGTGCGGCGACGCCGGGCAGCTACTTGTGGTTCATCGGTGACTAGCCATGCCTGATCATTGCTCTTGGCGTTGGCCGGGGGGAGTCGACGGATGTGGCGCGGGAGCGGATGGGCTGAAGCAGTTCCGGGCCGTGGGTAGCAGCCTCCCCCCGCCCCGCGAACGCGCACGGTCACAGCACTAGCTTCGGCTGCGCATCATCGACATCAGCAGCCCATGGGTCTCGTCGTCGGCGGCGGCCACAAGCCCACGGCCCGCCTCACCGACCGGGGCACCGTCGATTCCGGTGACTACGCAGCCGGCCGCCCGGCACAACGCGATGCCGGCCGCGAAATGCACGCTGCTGGAGAGGTCGCCACCATCGGTGACGTACGCGGCGCGCTTACCGGCAGCGACCCAGGCCAGCGCCAGCGTCGTGGATACAACGCGCGGCCGGAATCGTTTGACGAACTCGGGGTGCGCCAGCAGATCCACAGCCCGAAATCCGGGCGCGCTCGGGAACGGCGGGTCCAGGTTGACGTCCACCAACCGGGTAGCGGATGAGGGCGTCAGTAGTGCGTCGTCAGCCTCGCCGTGCCCATTCCGCACCCAGGCGGTCTCCCCGCCGGTGAAGAAGACCTCGCCGCTGAACGGGTCGGCCACCGCCGCCGCCCCATCGCGCAGCGCCACATTGACGGCCACCAGCATGTTGCCGACGGCGTAGTTCAGCGTGCCGCACAGGGGATCCACCAACCACTGGCGCACAGCGGCGGCGCCCTGCTGCCCGCCCTCCTCGCCGAGCACCGCGTCATCGGGCCGTGCGGCACGGATGACACCGAGGATCGCCTTCTCGGCTTCCACATCGGCGTCGGTGGCGAAGTCCCCGGCACCCTTGTCGATGCGGTTGAGCCGTTGACCGTACATGTTGCGCACCACGTCCGCGCCGGCCCGCGCCCCGGCTATCGCGACTGCGGCATCGTCGGAGCTCGCGTATGAGTTGATCACACCGTGCAGACTATCTATCGAGGCACAACTACCGCCCCAACGAACCTACAGGCACATAGGGCAGGTTACTCAGTACCTCTCTCCGAGCGGGTCTCGGCGCCCGTCCGAGATACCCGGCGAGATGGTCCAGGACCGGCGGGTCATTGGGCACCGGCTGAAGCGGACCGAAGGAACCACCGGCGGTACGGGGCAGGCCGCCGTAGATCTCGCGTACGACCGGCGGTGCGGCTCGTGCGAGGTCCGGCAGCAGGTCGCGGTTGCGGCCGAGCGCGGCCGCCAGGTCCCAGCCGGGCACGAGCAGCTCGATGACGAGCTGCTCGGCCAGGCGGCGCCCGGGGGGGGGCAGGGCCGAAGGTCCGCGTCAGCATGCCCGGCTGCCGGAACGCGGTGAGGGCTTCGTTCGCAGCGGTCTCGAAGGCCGCTACGTGATCGGGGCCGAGGTGGTCGTCGGTATGACCGCCGGTAGGGGGCATGCCTTGCGCCAGGTCGCCCCACAGGACGTTCTCCCCCACCAGGTGGTCCAGGAGGCCACGTACCGTCCAGCCCCCGCAGGGAGCCGGCAGATCGAAGTCGGTCGGTGGCGTGTCGCGGACGAGTGCGGCAACGGAGTACTGAACACGGGCGCAGGCGTCCAGGGCACCGCACGGCCAGGGATCGGAGACGTCCCGGTACAGGGCTTCGAGCTGCGTGTCGCATGCGCCCGGTGTGGGGTTGGCGCGCAGGGCGGTGGTCAGCCAATCGCCGGCTCGCGCGAGGCTCGGTGGTGTCGGGCGGCCGCCCAGTACGCACAGCAGCTGCCAGAAGCGTTCTCGGGCAGGTCGACCCCGGCCGCGAGCAGTCCCTCCCAGAAGTGGGGCACGTCGTGGTCACCGAGGATCTCGCTGAGAAAGGGGGGATCAGTGCGCGGCGCTCGTCAGGTGACATGTGGGCGGCACGGGTCATGAGAGCGAGCCCTTCCGCGGGTGGTGCGGTGGGTGACGGTGCGCAGCACGGCCTGGTGCGTACGGAGCCGGCGGATCTGCGCCTCCAGTGCCTCGACATGTGCGGCGGCCACCTCCGCGAGACCGTCCTCGCGGTCCAGAGCGGCGCGGATCCCGCCGAGCCCCATGCCCAGATCCCGCAGCGTCCGGGCCAGCTGCAGGCGTGCCACGGCCGCGGCGTCGTAACAGCGGTATCCGGCGGTGGTCCGTCCCGCCGGCGGTACCACTCCCAGGTCCGACCAGTGCCGGATCACCTTCACCGGCAGGCCGGTCTTCCGCGCGACGGTCCCGATGCTCACATGGGCCGCTGTTCGTCCTTGTGCATGACGCCACCTTCGACTCTCCCACGATGGGAGAGTCGAGCAGCGACGGACAACATCACCGTCACCGCGCATCGCACACGGCGACGAGACCGACCGACCCCGAGCTACGCCGCACCATCTCGTTGCTGCTTGCGGCTTTCAAGGCGCTTGATGACCACGTTGGCCAGGGCCACCACGAGAGTGGCCAGCAGGGCGGGCAGCCAGGGGTACCGCACATGCAGACCGGGCGTGAAGGACTCGACGAACAGCACAGCAAGGAACGTCGTCCCCGCTGACAAAACCATCTCCACGCTTCGCTTGACCGCTGCGGAGAGCGGGAGGAGACGCGCGGCAAGGCGCAGCGGGTAGACGAAGATGCCGGCGAGCAGCCCACAGGGCAAGCACAGCAACGCACCCCAGAACAGCGGCGCGATTCCCTCGGATTCGATGAGATTGCGGGAGAGCAGCGCGACGAGGGCGACGCCCACCAGGACGACAATGCCCACGACGGCCGCGATGCCGAGCCCCAGCCCGGTCATACCGAAGGCGGCGAGTACTTTCTCGCGGGGGGACAGGGAAGCCCAGGTGGGTTCCTCTTCTTGCTGATGGTCTTTCACTGTGCACTCCTTGCCGCACCGGAACGGTGGTGCGGGCGGCACCTCGACGGATTGCCGGGGTGCCGCCCGCATGGTCGGTTCCTTAGAGGGCGACCATCATGATGGCCTTGGCGATGTCGTGGGCGACGTCGGTGGGAACGCCTGCCCGCACCATGGCAATGGAAAGGGCGGTCTCGCTCCAGCCCTCGACATCCTCGATCGCGTCGGCGATCTTGTTGCCGTTGCGGGAGATGAAGGCGCCGCTCTTCTTGCTGACCTTTCCGACGATCTTGCCTGCCCAGCTGCCACCGTGGCGCAGACCGGCGACGATCAGCTTGCGCACGATGGTGCCCATGCCCAGGGCACGCTTCGTACGCTTGTGGGCGTCGGGGTTCTCCAGCTGCTTGGCGTACTCCTCGAACTCCCGGATCTGGTTGACATCGGCGCCGTCGGCACGCATGCGGGAGATGAGGTCACGAACGTCTTCGGCGGTCGGCTGCAGCGGCTCGGCAGCCTGCGTCGCGACTGCCCGGTCGCGGTGAGCCTCGACCGCGCTCGCGGCGGGGGCGGCAACGCCGACGGTGACGGCGGTCAGGGCGGTGGCCGCGGCTATGCGGATGTGATTGTTCTTCACGTACACTTTCCTTGCAGGGCAGGGGGAAGAGGCGCACGGATACGCCGCTTGGCGTGGAAACTGAACGGCCCCCGTTTTCTTCTTCCCCCTGGTTCTTCTTTCTTTTACCCCCGGCCCTTCCCCTCCTGTTCCAGTCCTTCTCCAGTCCCGTTCCAGCAGGTCAGGCCGAGTGGAGCATTGACGGTAACTCACTTTTTTCCGTGATCCAAAACGGGCAAACAACAGCCGTCGCCGCGTCTCCCCCAATGGAATATTGTTCAACATTGCACGAACCTCGGCGCATCAATTCAAAGACGCCGAGAAAAGCTCCATGGTTGCTCAAGAGAGAAATTTCCACGATGCCGGAGAACACCCGGCAATGCGCTACCGGAGGAGCCGGAAGGGCCGGAGACGCCGCCAACGACTCTGAACCACATGAACTGAACTCCCCTGCCAGGCCGACGAATCCGCGCATCGCGGTCGACTCCACGATCGTCCGCGCTCACCGGAATGCCGCCGCGGTCCCGCCTCGGAGCTCCGGCTGGTGAGCCGGGCGACCACGCGTTAGCCGGGTGTTAGCGAAGCGGCAGTCTCACGTCAGCGGCGCCGGTCAGAGTGAGTGGCGTACCGAGGAAACAACGACACCGGCTACCCCGGGGGACCCGAAATGAGCTCCAGCACCACTGCCCGCACCGCCCGTCGTCGCACCGTGCGCATTGCCGCCGCGGCCGTGATCGCAGCCGCCGGCCTCACCCTGACCGCCTGCTCCGGCTCGGATGCCGCCGGCGCGAAGCCCGCGGCCCACACGGAAACGGGCACCGCGGCCGAGTCCGGCAGCACGGGCTCCTCCTCCGGATCGCAGGGCTCCGATGCCCAGGCGGACAATGACACCAAGGTCGACTCCAGGGCGGGCGCTGCGGGCAAGCAGTCGGGCGACGCGCACGCCGCTGCTTCCAAGACGAAGTCCCCGGTCCGCACGGTGACCCTGGTGGACGGCAGCAAGGCCGAGGTCTACCGGCTCGGCGAGCAGCACTACCGCGCCAAGATCATCAACGCCGGTTCGGTCCTGGCCACACTGGAGACCGGCGAGCACGATGCCGGGCTCGACGGCAACGACATGTTCGTCGTGCTCACGCTGGGCGGCGAAGTCCACTCCTGGATGGGCGGCGGACACCAGGGGCCGGGCACCTTCAAGCTCGCGGGCGGTTGGACGGCCAAGGTCAAGAAGGTGGGCGAACTCCGGTACCGCGCGGAGATCCTCGGCACGGACGGCGCGGTGTACGGCACGATGGAGGCGAACGAGCAGGACACCGGCCTCGACGCCAACGGCGTGTACATCGTGCTCAGCGCCGGCGGTGTGATCAGCGCCCACCAGTAAGTCCATGCCCGACTGCGTGGCTTTGGGCGCGCGATAGCCCGCTCGACTTCGTTCCTGCGGGCATATCGCCTCCGGTCGAACCATCGGACCCAGCGGGCCGACCGCTTCTGACCGCTTCTGCTACCGCGCGGAGGCAGTCGGCCCGCTCGTGTCGACCACCCCGCCCAGGCCGGCGGCCCGAAGGACCGGCCGTCACACCCCTCAGCGGATCTGGGCGTAGGAGCTCGGTGCCGAGGGGTCGGAGACTGGGACGGCCACCCGCGGGTCACGGGCGGTGTTCCGGGTCCTCTGGTGGGACTCGACGCTGTTGATCAAAACGTGCTCCCCCGACCATGCGACCAGGCGAGCACCCGTCGCGCTTGCTGTACGTTCTCCTGCGCACGCTGACTCGCTGACTCGCTGACTCGCTGACTCGCTGACTCGCTGACTCGCTGAGAACAACGTACGTCACGGTGGATGCTCTCCTTGCGGCCATCTCATGTGCTGGGTCGCTCGCCTCCGCTTAATTCGCAGGCGTTGCCGGCGTCCTGGGCAGTACGGTCCGGGCATGGACGACGAAGACGGTTACTTCCCCGCAAGCGTTGCGGCGACGTACGACGAGTCGACAGGTGAGATGTCCGAGCCGGGTGTCGTGGCCACCACGGTCGATGTGCTCGCGAATCTCGCAGGTGGCGGCCGCGCCCTGGAGCTGGGCATCGGCACGGGGCGCATTGCGTTGCCGCTGGCCGACAGGGGGGTTCCGGTTCATGGCATCGACTTGTCGCGGGCGATGGTTGCCCGGCTCCGTGCGAAGCCGGGCGGTGACGCCATCGGTGTGACGATCGGCGACTTCGCGACGACAAGGGTGGACGGCACGTTCTCCGTCGCGTACCTGGTCTTCAACACGATCATGAATCTGACGACGCAGGCGGAGCAGGTGGACTGCTTCCGCAACGTTGCGGCTCACCTCGAACCTGGCGGCTGTTTCGTCATCGAAGTCATGGTTCCCGAACTGCGAAAACTGCCGGCCGGGCAGAACGTGGTGCCCTTCCACGTGAGCCCGACCCGTTGGGCTTTCGACATCTACGACGTTGCCACCCAGGCAACGAGTTCGAATTACGTCGAGGTCGTCGACGGGCGCGGCACGTACAGGTCGATTCCTTTCCGGTATGTGTGGCCGTCGGAACTCGACCTGATGGCTCAGCTCGCCGGTCTGCGACTGCGCGAGCGGTGGGGTGACTGGTCGAGGGAGCCCTTCACGAGCGAGAGCGCCCAGCACGTCTCAGTATGGGAGAAGCCAGTGGAGTGATCGCTGATGGACGGCTTCCGCTGGGCTGCATCCGTTGGGCGGCGTCGCTTCCCCGGCGGGATCTTCAAGCGCCTCCCTGCCGTGCCTGCGGAGGTCGGAGACAAGATGCCAAGGAGTGTGCACATCGTGGACCAGGAGAACGTGAGCGCCACCCTGACCGTCGCCGCGTCCGCTGCGAGGGTGTTCGCGGTGCTGGCGGACCCGAGGACCCATGCTGCGATCGATGGCACCGGCTGGGTTCAGGAGTCCGTCGACCGGGCTCCACTGACCGGGGTGGGGCAGGTCTTCCGGATGGACATGTACCACGCCAACCATCCGAACGGGGACTACCGGGTGGCCAACAAGGTGCACGTGCTCGACCCGCCGCGTGCCATTGGCTGGCTGACGGGGCAGGAGAAGGACGACGGTCGCCTGGAGTTCGGCGGCTGGTTCTGGCGATACGACCTTACGCCGCTCGGTCCGTCCGAGACCGAGGTCACGCTCACCTACGACTGGTCGGCGGTGCCGCAGTCCGTCCGGGAGTACCTCCAGTTCCCGCCGTTCGCCCCCGAACATCTCACCAACTCGATGCGCCACCTGGCGGAGCTTGTCTCCGGTGAGTGATCAGGCGCCGTCCCCCGGGTCGACCCGGTCCGCAGAGCTCGGCCGATGCACTGCCGAGTTGTCGCCGGGCAGCCCCGTACGGCGGGTCGTTGCCCACAGGAGCAGGGCGGCGAGGCTGAATGACATGCCGAGGGCCGTCACCGCCGGCCAGCCCGCCGCCGCGTAGGCGAGGGAGGAGCCCAGGGCGCCGAGACTGCTGCCCGCGGAGTAGAAAACCATGTATCCGCCGATGATCCTGCTGCCCGCGTCGGGGCGGACGGCGTGGATCAGGGTCTGGTTGGTGACGTGAACGGCCTGGACGGCGAAGTCCAGCAGGACGGCGCCGATCGCCAGCGCCCACAGCGATTGCCTGGTCAGGGCGATCGGGAGCCAGGAGAGCGCCAGCAGTGCGAGGCCGACGCCGGTCGTGCGGTGGGCGAGCCCCCGGTCGTTCCAGCGCCCGGCCACTCCGGCGGCTATGGCTCCGGCCGCCCCGGCGAGCCCGAACGCGCCGATCGCGGTGTGCGACAGCGACCACGGCGGCTCGCTCAGTGGCTGTGCCATACCGCTCCACAGCGTGCTGAAGGCCGCGAACACCAGCAGGGCGAGCACACCCCGGATCCGCAGCAGCGGATGGCGGACGAACAGGGCGACGGTCGAAGCCACCAACCGCCCGTACGACGTCTCCCCCACTCCCGAGGGCTCCCCCACTCCCGAGGGCTCCCCCACTGTCGAGGGCTCCCCCACTGTCGGCGCGCCTGCAGAAGGCGCGCTTGCGGGCAGCACGCGGAGCAGCAGTACCGCGAGTACGACGGTGACGCCCGCAGACGCCAGGTAGACCGCCCGCCAGCCGGCGAGGTCGGCAAGGGTACCGGCGGCGGCGCGGGCCAGCAGAATTCCGGTGACGATGCCGCCGGTGACAGTCCCGACGGCGCGGCCGCGCCGGGCATGCGGCGTCAGGGCGGCAGCCGCAGCGACCATCGTCTGGGCGACAACGGCGAGGAGCCCGACCACGGCGAGGGCGCCGAGCAGCGCCGCCACGCCCGGCGCCAGCCCGGCGGCCAGCAGTGCGAGCGCCAGCAGCCCGAGCTGACCTGTGATCAGCCGTCGATGGTTGAGCAAGTCGCCGAGTGGCACGAGCGTGAGCAGGCCTGCCGCGTAGCCGAGTTGGGTCACGGTGACGATCGCACCGAGCTGCCCTGACCCGAGCCCGAACCGTTCGCCGAGCGTCACCAGCAGGGGCTGGGCGAAGTAGACGGTGGCGACGGAGCTGCCGCAGGCAAGGGCGAGCAGGGGCACGAGCCGGGCGGGCGGCGACGCATCCGATATCGAGGCTACGGATGGGGCGGCCCCGTGAGATGGGGCCTCGCGGGAGGGGGCCTCGCGGGGTGAGGCCTTCTGGGAGGGCACCTCCTGGCCGCCGGTCCCTCTGCACACACCGACCGCACCGGAACACTGAATCGCCATACCGACAGACCTTCCACTCGGCTACCCGGTTGCCTCTTGCATTCGGTTGCATCTTGCTACCGACTTGACGGTAGCCGTGCGAGGTAGCATGTTGCAACCACTCCTGGAGGAAGTCCGAGGAGATGGAGGAGAGGAGTCATGGATGGTCGCCCGCACCCGTTTCGACGCCGACCCCTGCCCGGTCGCCCGGTCGGTGAATGCCATTGGCGACTGGTGGTCGCTGCTTATCGTGCGGGACGCCTTCGACGGCAGCCGCCGCTTCGGCGAGTTCCATCGCAGCCTCGGCATCGCCAAGAACATCCTGACGGCGCGGCTCCGCGCGCTGGAGGAGGCCGGGGTGCTGCGCGGTGCGCCCGCGGCGGACGGCGGGTCCCGCCGCGAGTACCTCCTCACGGACAAGGGCCGCGCCCTGTTCCCGGTGATCGTCGCCCTGCGTCAGTGGGGCGAGGAGCAGTGCTTCACCACCGGCGAGGAACACTCCCGTCTGCTGGACCGCCGGACCGGCCGACCGTTGCGCTCGTTGCAGATCCAGTCGGCGGACGGACGACAGGTAGGGCCGGACGACACCGTTGTGGAGAAGGTACGCCAGACGGAGAGCGCCTAAAAGACCCCCTCGGCGGAGCCGGGTGGAGCCCACTGAGCGGGGTGCCAGCCACGAGGCGGCGCGTCGATTAGGCGTGCGGTCCGACACCGCGTAGAGTTGTGGTCACCGACGCGGGGTGGAGCAGCTCGGTAGCTCGCTGGGCTCATAACCCAGAGGTCGCAGGTTCAAATCCTGTCCCCGCTACTCGTCCTTGGGCCCGCCGGAAGATGTTCCGGCGGGCCCAAGGTGTTTTCCGAGCCGCAGGTGCCGGCCTTCCGAGGTGCTGGCCATGCCGCACGGAGTACGCTCACGTCGGCGCATCGAAGCTCACCCTCCCGTAGGGATCATCTCGTCAGCACTGACTCGTCATCACTGACTCGGCGCGGAGAAGGTGAGCTTCGTCGCGGGCAACGCGGTCGCGGCAATGCGCTCGTGTCGCTTGTTGTGGATCAGGTGCGTTGCCGGATGTCGGAGGATGTCCAGCCGCGATAGGGCTGGAGTGCTTCCTCTGCCAGCCCCTTCTTGATGACCTTTGCGCGAACCAGGTTGTTCACCGCGTCCATGATGGATGCGGTGATGGGCGTCGCGTCGCCACCCGCGATGATGCCCGGGTCGAAGTGCTCCTTGATGGTGGAGTTGTCGCGGGAGTGGCCCGCTCGCAGGTTCCGGCCGTTGTTCGAGGTCGCGCCGACGACGCCTTCGAAGCCGGTGTTCGCCGAGGCGAACTGGCGGAAGTCGTTCATGATGCCCGCCACCGACGCGGAGGGGGCGCACGCGGTGATGAACTGCTGCACTGCGGTGTCGATCTCCACCACGCGCATTCCGTTGGTGCCGGCGGCGCGTCGGGCCTCGGCAGCGTGCTCGACGATGTGCCCGACGTAATGATCGGACAGCCGGTGGTTCCGCGAGATGGGGACGGGATTGGCGCCGCTGGTGCTGCCGGTGCGCTGGTTCTGCTCCCAGTTGGTGGCGAGATCGCGGTCGAAGTGGTTCTCGCCCTGGAGGCCGTCCATGCGCTGTTGCGCTCGCGGCGAGTTCGGGCGGTCGCCCACACCCTGGTAACTCAGCATCTCCTCGGTGGCCGCGTTGGAGATGCCCGGGCGGTTGTAGCCCTGCATGTGCTGCCCCTTCGGCCACCGCTGTACGGCGTGCTCGGAGGAGACCCCGGAGCTCTGCGGCTGCTCCTGCTGCTGGGTGGCAGGCGCCGTCGTCTCCGCGGGCGGGGCCGACATCACCTTGGCGGCCGTCTCCTCGGCCTCGCGTTCGAAGCGGTCCGAGGGATCGCTTACGCTCAGCCCCGCGCCGTTGTCCGTCCCGGCGACCGGGCCCTTGCGCTGCTGGATGACGTGCGTCAGCTCGTGAGCCAGGGTGTGTCGGTCGCTGCCCCCGTCCCCCACCACGATGTGGCTGCCGGAGGTGTAGGCGCGGGCACCGATCTCGTTCGCCGAGGCGGCTGCTGCCGGGCCGGTGTGCAGGCGTACGTCGGAGAAGTCCGCTCCGAGCCGTGCTTCCATGTCGGTGCGGGTGCTCTCGTCCAGCGGACTGCCGGGGGCGCGCAGCACCTCGTGGACGGCCGACCGCTGGATCGGCGCCTCCTGCTCGTGGTGGCCGCAGCCCGGACCGTGGGCGTGCCGCTCCTGTTCGATCGCTCGGGCGACTGCCGCATTGCCGGCGCTGCGCTGCAGCGCTCGGAGGGCCTCCGGGCTGTGCGTGCCGGCGGCGATGGCAGATGTGGCCGGGGTGGGCGTGGCGGCGGCCTTCCGCTGCGCCCCTTCCGGCTTCCGGTCCTGTGCGTGCATCAATACCCTCTCCCTGCAGAACATTCAGCCTCGATCACCAAAAGCGGGCAGAGCAAGGTCCGCCGGGGCACTGGTTGCCGCAGAAGGGCAGAGTGGGGCGGTTCGTTCGGGCAACAGTGCTTCCGGCGCGCCCCGGGCTTTCAGCTGAGCTGCTCGGCCAGCCCGACGATGATGCCCTCGGGGCCACGGATGTAGCAGAGCCGGTAGCTGTCCTCGTATCGAGCCACCTCGCCGACGAGTTCAGCGCCGTGTGGGCGCAGGCGGGCAACGGCCTCATCGATGTCGTCGACCGCGAACATGATGCGACGAATCCCCAGCGTGTTCGCCGGCGCGTCCTTTGGCTCGGTACTGATCGCCTTCGGCGTGTGGAACATCGCCAGCTCGATTCGGCCGTGCCCGTCCGGGGTCCGCAGCATCGCGATGTCCTGCCGGACGTCATCGATCCCGATGACACGTTCCACCCACCGTCCCTCGACCCGCCCCTTGCTCTCCAGATTCATGCCGAGTTCGACGAAGAACGAAATGACAGCGTCAAGGTCGTCGACAACGATGAGGACGTTGTCCATCCGCTGGATCGTCACGCCGGATCTCCTCGTGTGGGGTGTGCGTCCACGGTGGGCCCATCCGCTTCGGGGACGGAGTCGCCACGCCGTTCTCGACACCCTCCGCCGCTCTGGACCTGCTGGGCGCTGGTTTGCCGTTCAGCCAATACGTCAGTTGTTGGTCGTCGCGAGCTGAAAGCCGAGACCGACGAAGGCGGCGGCGAAGCTGCGACGCATCCAGGTGAGGACCTTCGGGCGGGAGATCACATGATCGCGAACCGCCGCGGCGAACGCCCCGTAGACGGCGAAGACGACGAAGGTCATCGCCATGAAGACCGCGCTCAGTTCGAGCATGTGGGGGAGGGAGTTCTCCGCGTCCACCGGAACGAACTGAGGGAGGAAGGCCAGGAAGAAGATGGACAGCTTGGGGTTCAGTACGTTGACGAGGATGGCGGTACCGGTGATCTTGGCGGCTGACGTGTTGCCGGACCGGGTGTCATCGACCTTCAGCGTGCCGTGTTCGCGCAGCGTGTTCCAGGCCATGTACAGGAGGTAGGCCACTCCCGCGTATTTGAAGGCCTCGAAGACAACGGCACTGGTATGGAGGATGGCCGCGAGGCCCGCGATCGCGGCCGCCAGGTGCGGGACGATACCGAGCGTGCATCCGAAGGCCGCGATGACGCTCTTGCGAAAGCCCTGGGAGAGTCCGGTTGCGATGGTGTACAGGGCGCCCGTACCGGGCGAGACGACGATGATCAACGAGGTGATCAGGAACTCGATGCTCACGGAATCGCTCCTTGGTCCACGCCATGGCCATCTGCGTGCCGGGAGCCGCTTTCGTGCGGGTGCTACCGCGCGACTCCAGACGCATGACCCAGTCAACAGCCGGAACAGTACCTCTTGTTGGGGTAGGGAGTTCACGAGTTACGGATGGGGAGAGCGACGCGTCGCACTACTGGAGTCGGCGGCAGCGGACACGGCGCCGCAGTACGCCACTGCACCGCGCCGGTACGCCGCCGCATCGCGTTAGGCGTCCGTTAGCGGAACGCCAACGCGATCTTCGAGGCTGATTTCCGTCAGAGCGTGTGCCTGGCGCTGTGTACGTGAAGCGGTCCGATCTACGGGGGAGCACCCATGCGCAAGAACCTGATCCGCACCACCAGCCTGGCCGCTGTGGCGGCCGCCGCTGTCTTCTCGCTGAGCGCTTGCGAGGACAGGGCCGATTCCGCCGGCGCTTCGCCCGTGCCCAGCGCGGCGCAGACGCAGTCCGGAGACAAGGGACAGGAGGCCGACGGCGGCGCCGGCGGCAACGCCGAGGACGCCGGCTCCAAGGGCAGCTCGGCAGGGGCGGGCAGTGAGGGATCGACGAGCGGCAATGGGTCCGGCGACGGCGGCAGCGCGTCCGACGGCGGCAGCGACGGGGGCGCCGACAAGGGCGGTTACGGGCAGGCCTGTGGCGCCAACGACCTGACGTGGAACGCCAAGTCCGAGACCCAGGCGGGCGGCTACATCCTCATCTCGGTGAAGGCCAAGTCGGGTATCACCTGCACCCTCCCTGCTGCGCTTCCGGTTGTGGCGTTCGGTTCCGACGGCACCGAAGCAGGGCCGGCCGAGCAGGCCGTCGGAGAGCCGGTGAAGCTCAGCGGCGGCACCATCGCCTACGCGGGAGTGAACCCCAAGACCACCAACAACGATCACGGCAAGGAACTGACCGAGATCATCGCCGCGGTGAGCAAGGACGACAAGACCGACCCGGTCAGCCTGTCCACCGGCAGCATCACCGTCGACCGGCCGATCGTCACCAACTGGCACACCGCGCCCCAGGACGCCGTCCCCGGTGACGGTCTGGACAGCCACTGAGACACCAGAAGCCCTCTGCCTCCCTCGCTGGGGCCTCCTCCTCTCGCCCGCTGGGGAGAGGAAGAGGCCCCAGAAAGCTGTGTGCGGGCCGGAGGCGACTGCGGCCGCTCGGGTGAATCTCCGGAGGTACCGCGTCATCGTCATATCGGAGGGATATATACCGGCTGACCGCTGAGAGCGAACGCCGGAAGAAGCGTAGAACCATGCGTGCCCGCACCGCACACGCCACAGCGCTACCGCGCATTACCGATGTCTTGAACAGTGACGGTCGCAGCGCGAGGTTCCTGGCCCTTGGACGACCGTCAGCGGCTTCGGAGGAGCGTTCCCGTTGACCACAGCGACAGAGGTATTCGCCGTCCGGCCGTACACCCGCCACTGCCAGGTCATTCATGACGAAGGCGCACACGCTGTCATCGGCGTCTCCCCCGGGAACTCCTACTTCTCACACCAGCGAGTCATCGACCTCGCTTCCTGGGGCCTGCGCCACTTCGATCAGGTCGACCTGATCTACACGGACCTGCACGTCGCCGACATGTATGAAGCGCTGGGGTACGGTCCGGTCGAAGCTCGCCGCAAGGCCGTGAAGAACCTGCGAGGCGTGCGTGCCAAGGTCGACGCCGCCGGCGCCGCCACCGACCCCGACGGGACCCGGTTGCGGGGCAGCCCGCTGTCCGCGCTGCTGGACCTGCCCGCCTATCAGCAGCTCCGTACCGACATCGACGGCCTCCTGACCTCGGATCCGGAATTCCGCACCGCATGCCTCCGGCTCGCCGACACGTTTCTCAGCAGCAGGACGCTGGACGGCCAGGCACCCACCGACGGACAGCGAGAGGCGTGCCTGGCCTACATCTGCGCCGAGGCACCGCTGTTCCTCGATACCCCGGCGATCCTCGGGGTGCAGTCATCACTGAACTGCTACCACCAACTGCTCCCCATGGCTGAACTGCTGTACGCGCGCGGGCCCGGTCTGCGTGCCTCCCGTAACCAAGGCCACGGCATCGTCACTCCCCTCGCAACAGGAGATCGTCATGACCACCACCACTGACAGCTTGCCGCGGTTTCCCTTCGATCCCCGCGGTGATCGGCTGCCTGCTCAGCTCGACGGTCTGTGGCGCGACGCACCGGTCATCAAGGTGCGCACCATCGCTGGAGACGAAGCCTGGCTGGTGTCCTCGCACGCACTGTGCAAGCAGGTGCTGGAAGACGAACGCTTCAGTCTCAAAGACACATCGGCACCGGGAGTACCACGTCAGTACGCACTGACCATTCCGCCCGAGGTCGTCAACAACATGGGCAACATCACCGGTGCCGGTCTGCGCAAGGCCGTGATGAAGGCCCTCAATCCGAAGGCTCCCGGCGTGGAGGAATGGCTGGCCGGCCACGCTCGGAAGCTGCTCGACGCGCTCCTCATGGAGGGAGCGCCGGGTGACCTCCGCGCCCAGTTCACGGTGCCGTACTCCACCGGCTTCCACTGTCACATTCTCGGGATCCCGCAGTCCGACGCGGCTCGACTCTACCGCAGCCTGCACATCGCCTTCATGAACTCGGCCACGCCGATCGTCGGGGCGAGGATGAACTGGGACCGCGACCTCGCCCACATGACCGCACGCCTCAACGATCCGGACACCCGTGGCTTGATGGGGGACTTGGCAGCGCTGCGTCATGACCCCGACTACGGACACCTGACGGACGAAATGCTGGCGACGGTCGGTGTCACGATGTTCGGGGCCGGGACGATCTCCACCATGGGGTTTCTGACCATGGCACTGGTGTCCCTCATGCAGCGCCCGGACCTGAGGAAACTGCTCGTGGACGACCCTTCGCTGATCCCGGCCGGTGTGGAGGAACTGCTGCGCGTCAACCTCTCGATCGGGGACGGACTGCCTCGCCTGGCTCTGGATACCGTGCAGCTCGGCGACGTCGAGGTGAAGAAGGGCGAGCTGGTCCTGGTCCTGGTCGAGGCCGCCAACCATGACCCGTCCGTATTCCCGGACCCGCACGCCGCAGATCTGGAGCGTCCCAACGCGGGTTCCCACCTGTCGTTCGGCGGCGGGCAGCACTACTGCCCGGCGACCGCACTGGCCAGGCGACACGCCCAGATCGCCTTGGAGGTCCTGCTCGACAGGATGCCGAAGCTGGAACTCGCGGTACCGGTCGAGCAGTTGGTGTGGCGGACCGGCTTCATGAAACGCATCCCGGAAAGACTGCCCGTGACCTGGTGAGGCGGCAGCGAGCATCGACCATGGGGTGCGCGTGGCCGCGGAGGCCGTACCTGGCATAGGCCGACCCGCACCGCGTCCGCCGCTCGGAAACCGGGTGCGGGCTGCCAGTGCGATGGTGTGTCATCAGGGGCATGGCGATCGTATTGGGCAAGCCGGGAGTCGACGGGCTGGGCGAGGCTGTGGGCGCGCTGCGGGACTGGCAGTACGACACGGCGCCGATGCAACTGCATCCGGGGGACCTGGGCTGGTTCTGGCGGTCGGGTACGGAATCGACCGCCGCGGCGGTCAGGACGTGGAGCCGGGACGGACGGATTCTCGCCGTCGGGCTGCTGGACGGTCCCGGGTTGTTGCGGCTGACGATCGCGCCGGACACTCAGCGGGAGGAGGAGCTGGCGCAGCAGTTGGTCGAGGACGTGAGCGAGCCGGAGCGCGGCGTGCTGCCGAGCGGAAGGGTGAGCATCGAGGCGCCGGTGGGTGCGCTGGTCCAGGATCTGCTGTTCGAGGAAGGCTGGAGCGCCGACGAACCGTGGACGCCGCTGCGCCGCGACCTCTCGAAGCCGGTGGAGGGCCCAGGCGTGCGGATCGAGGTGGTGGGGCCGGAGCTGGCGCACGTGTTCACCGCCGTACATCGGTCAGCGTTCGACGGGTCGAGGTTCACGGAGGAGCGCTGGCACGCGATGGCGGCCGGATTGCCGTATGCCGACGCCCGATGTCTGATCGCGTACGACGACCAGGACAACGCGGTGGCGACGGTGGCGGTGTGGTCGGCCGGCCCGGGGAGGCCCGGGCTGCTCGAACCGATGGGCGTACACCGGGATCATCGCCGTCACGGCTACGGCGAGGCGATCACCGTCGCCGCGGCGGCCGCGCTCCAGGAGCTGGGGGCGTCGAGCGCGATGGTGTGCACCCCGAGCTCCAATGTCGGCGCCATCGCCACCTACAAGGCAGCCGGCTTCCAGCAACGTCCCGAGGTCCCGGACCTCTGCCGGGACGCCTAGGGCGCGTATCGGATCGTGATCAATGAGCACCGCAGCTTCGGGGCGAGCGTCCGCCGGGGGTACGGGGACCGCGGTTGCGTGCCCGCCGGGACGTGTGTCCGGCCCACGGTGTGTCAGACCATGGCGAGCCGGTCCACCAGCAGCTCCACCCTCCACGCGGCATCCTCCGGTAGCAGCCGTCCCGCCCGGGGGTCAGGGTCGCAAGGCCGTGCAGGGACGCCCAGAACACCTCGGTGAACAGTCCCGGGGTGGATGCCGTCGCCGGCGACCTCACCCAGGCACTCCAGCAGCGCTGCGAAGGCATCCTTCAGCGGCTCCGGGGTGTCCTCCCGTGCGTACGCCAGGCCGCCGTCGAGCTGGAACAAAGGGACCGCTCCCACTACGTCCGTGTCGCCGTCATCATCGCCGCCTTCACCCTGCTGGTCGCCGGCCTCGTTCGAGCGACGCGGCCCGGTCCCCGCGGGCCAACACCGCGCTGGTGGCGCACAACCCGCACTTCCCGCACGCGAGGCAGCTTGCCGAAGACCTGTCATAGCGGGGCGCCACGCCACGCCTGGAGCTTGTTTATCGCCTCTCGACGGACAACCGCTGAACGCCGTAGCCGACGTCCAGCCGTCGTCGTTCGAGGACTTCGGAAATGATCTATTAATCGCTGCCGGAGGACTGAGTGGTGTTGTTGGCGCACTGCTGGTTCTGCGGGGAGGAGAGAACGTTGACGTCCTGTACCGCGACCGGCACCAGAATGCCCACCAGCGCCCCGACATTGGCCTTCGCCGGCACCCCGACGCACAGCTCGTTCAACGTGCCCTGGACAGCCCCGAACTGCCCGCTCAGGCTTCCGTGAGTCGTCGAGTTGCCGAACGCGGTCTGTGCGCCGTTGCCGCTGAGGTTGGACGGACCGTCGTCGATCGCGACGGCGCTTCCGGCTCCGCCGGCGATCGCCGCGGCGGCGAGGCTGCAGGCGGTCATGGTGCTACGGATGTACATGGCTCTCTCCACAGAACGACAACGTGTCCAAAGCCAGGAGTACATCCTGCGGCGCGGTGCGTTCACATCCATTCACCTGATCGTCGGCGTGCCCAAGACAAGCCTTCAATCGCCTTGTCCGGCAGGCTTGTACCACCCGGCCTCCGGAAGCGTGCGGCCGGACACTCAGCCAGGCTGATGGCGGACCGCTTCGACGTTGCTGCCATCGGGATCGCGGACGAAGGCCCCGTAGTAGGACTCGTGGTACTCCGGCCAGACCCGCGGCGCGTGCAGCACCTCGGCACCTCGGCACCTGCCGCGAGGGCAGCCGCATCGACGGCGTCTGCCATGGCGCGGTCGGCCGTGGCGAACGCGATGTGCCCTCGCGCGCAGGCGCGGAGTCGGTCGCGGGGACCAGCCACAGCGGATGGCCCGTGCCCCCGAAGCAAACCCTGGACCACCACGGAGGGGAACGTCGCGCCGATATCGCCTCAGCCACTCCCCCGGCCGGGGCTGGTCGCTGTCCCGGGGGCGCCCGTCACCCGCCCTGAAGCCTGAAACTGAAGAGCACTTCAGGGTTTCAGGTTGTGTTCAGGTTCGGTTCGGCACTGTGGTGAATGTCGGAAGGGCGCGACAGGGCCCGCCGGCGGAACCACACCGCAACACGATCCGGAGGAACGTCCCCATGAAGGCCACCGCCAAGCGCACGCTCGCCCCCCGCGCCGTCGTCCTCGGCACGGCTGCCGCCGTCGCGCTGATCGGCAGCACGGGCGCCGTGACCGCCTTCGCGAACGACGACACCCCGGCCCCGCAGTCCTCGGTCCAGCTCTCTCAGAACGAGCGCCACCTGGACGACACCGCCAAGGACCGCGCGCAGGCCAAGGCCGACAAGGTGAGCCAGTCCGAGGCCACCGCGAAGGCCCTCAAGGCCGTGCCCGGCACCGCGACCTCCGCCGAACTCGACACCGCGGACCGCAACGGCTCCCTCGTCTGGGAGGTCGACGTCCTCGGCAAGGACCACAAGAACCATGACGTCACCATCGACGCCGGCAACGGCAAGGTCCTGAACAAGCACACCGACCGCGATGACGACGCCGCCCAGGACGCCGCCGAGGCACAGGCCCAGGTCAAGGCCGACAAGATCGGACACGACAGGGCCACCGACAAGGCCCTGAAGGCCGTCCCCGGCACCGTCGTCTCCTACGGCCTCGACGACAACGACCGCAACGGCTCCACCGTCTGGGAGGTCGACGTGCTCGGCAAGGACCACAAGAGCCACGACGTCACCATCGACGCGGCCAGCGGCAAGGTCCTGAACCAGCACGTCGACCAGGACGACCACGACGACCAGGGCAACAACGACGACGACTGATCAGCCAGTGAGTCAGGCGTCAGGCCGCCTGCCCGGAGCCTTCCGATAGTCCGAGGGGCCGTGCCCGCCAATCTCCGGCGGACGCGGCCCCTTCATCGGGTTCCGGCATTTCCGTATGAACAGGAATCTTTCGATCCGGGTGCGCGACGATGAGCACACAGCTACTGTGCTCGTGCACGGCCTGGTGCGCGGTGCATCCCCCGTCGTCGCGCACCAGGCCTGTCTTCAGTCACGCCACTACGCTCGGACTACGAGGGGCTGTTCCCCCCGTGGAACGATCGGTCGTTCTGGATCACGCGGTCGGCGTGGTTGCCGTCGGTGACGCCGATGACGCGGTAGCTGTCCTTGTGGAAGACCCGGTAGCCGTCCCGCCCGTCGGTGCCGGCCTGGTCGGGCATGGGGAACCACGCAGCGGTTGGCGTACCGGCACTCGTCATCGAGGGCGTCCCAGCGCACCGCGTCGTCCGAGCGGCAAGCCTTCTTGAGGCAACCGAATCACCGCAGGGGGTTGGACAAGCGCATCCGTCGCCTGCTCTTCTCACTCACCTTCGCCTCAAGTGCCGTCGCGATGACCGTCGCGCCGGCCGGCAATGCCACAGCCTTGGAACTTCTGCTCCGGCAACAACTGCGAGAGCCTCGCGTAGGCGCTGGCGCCCGGTGGTTACCATTCCACGGACAGGGTGTTCAGCTGGAAGTAACCCAACCCTTAGGCGGCGGCTTCGCCTCGACCCGTCGTAAACGGCGGGAAAGGGCGGAGTCGCCGCATCACAACAGCTGAATCGAATCCGCAGGCTGGGCTACCGCTATTGAGAGGTAAGCCCCTTGAGCCAGTCCTCGACGGGGACGACATCCGCCCACTGCGGAAAAAGCCGCTCGATGAGGACCCGGTGCACCTCTGGATCGGGGTCCAGGCAGGCGTCGGGCAGGACGGTGAGACCGAAGTCCAGGTCGTTCGCCTGGCACAGGGTGGACAGCACCACAGCGCTGGTGGCGATGCCGGTGAGCACGAGGTTGTCGATGCCGCGCGCCCGCAGTACGGCGTCGAGATCGCTTCCCGAGAACGCGCTCGCCCGCCTCTTGGTGACCACCACGTCCCCCGGCCGGGGCGCGACCTCGGGGTGGATCTCGGTACCCGGGGCGCCCTCGACGTAGAGGCCGGCCTGTGCGATGGCAGCAAGAGCCCTGTTGCGCGTGCCGACTTCCGGAAAGCCGGGTCGAAGCGCGATGACCACGTAGATCACGGGCATGTTCGCCGCCCGGGCTCCGTCGATCGCCCTGCGCAGGCGTGGCAGGTATCCGGAGTCGTCATCGACCTGGTCCACGATGGCCCGTTGGACGTCCATCACGAGTAAGGCGCTGCTGCTCATCTCGTCTCCAGGCGGCATTGGAACGGGCGGGGCTCTGATGTGACGCTCGGATCTTACGCGGCGCCGGACATGGTGGTGGCGCGCCCGCCAGGCTGGGTTCGAGCATTCAGCGGGAGGGGAAACGGCGTTTGAATCGCCTCACGCGCGAGTGATGCGGACGGCAGTCAGCTGCCCCTCCCCCAGTTCGCCCGGTACGGCAGCACGGGCGCCGCGTGGGCGGTCTCCCTGCGGGGGCCGGGCGGGGAGACCGTTGGGGGGATGAGTACAGCAAAGCGCATATATGCGTCTGAGGGAACGGTCCTGCACCACATCACTCATATGGAGCATGCGAGAGCTTCAACGTGTCGGGATGAGCGGCATCGACTTCGGTCTTCAGCTCCGTCACGGTCCCGCGTGCCACCCGCAGACCAGCGATGATGGCGCCCAGGGCCTCAGGCACCGGGCTCGTTCCGCAGCTGGAAGCGTGCGATACGTGCCCTGCCTGCCGCGACCAGTGCCTCTTCGCGCGTGGGGCGACGGTCGCCCGGCAGGCCGAGGAAGGGGTCCCGAACGCGCGGGGCCCCTTGCGCCGTACGAGCCGCACCAGGCGATTGGCGATCCTGAAGAAACCGGCCGGCGGACGCCACCGCGTACGAACCATCCCGACCTGCCCTTCTCCCGCCGCTCAGCCACCACTTGGCCTCGCTCGGCCTCGTTTGGCCTCGCTTGGCCCGTCCACCGGACCATGCCAAGTCGGTCGTTCAAGTCCCGAGGGGGCGAAGGGGGGCGGCCAGGTTCCGGCAGGCAGCAGGTTCTCAGAGGCGTGAGGGGCCGGCTCAGTGCTGGATCGGGCCGCCGACCGGGACGGGCGGGACGTGGCCGGTTGCCGGCAGGGTCCGTGCCAAGGCGAGGCCGATGTCGACGAGTGACGACCTGCGCAGGCCGGCGACGTCGAAGAGCGGGGTCCAGGACGCCTCTGCGATTTCGCCGTTCGGCTCGGGCCGGAGTTGGCCGCCCGTTATGCGGACCTGGTAGAAGATGCCGACATTCTGGTGCTCCGGTCCGCCGGGGACGGCGCGTTCGGCTGCGGGAATGATCCTTGAGTCCACGCCCAGCAGGCGTTCGACGAGGGCGTCGCAACCGGTCTCCTCGGCGACCTCCCGGATCACCGCGTCGTACGGATCCTCTGCGTGCTCGACCCTGCCTCCCGGGAGAGTCCAGTTGGGAGCGCCTCTCGGTGGTACATGACGGGCGAGCAGCACTTGCCCGTCTTCGATGCACACAGCGTACGCCGCCAGTCGGAAACTCATCCCTACCTCCGGTGGTCGCGAGCGCGCGGTTTGCGTGACGTGCTGGGACGGGTCGCCCAGTTCCCGTCGATGCAGCCCAACCAGGCGTCCTGGTCGTCTGCCAAGGGGGTGGTCAGAGGAAGGGGGAGGAACCGGCAGGAGAACGCCATGCCGGCATCGCTGTCCTGGCCCTGGACGCGATGGATCCAGGCATCGGGGCTCTCCGCGGGAGCTGCGAGATGGAAGAAGGCCGTGCGGCGGGGCTGCCCTGTGTCGGGATGCGGTTTGTCCTCAACGGTGACCTGCCCGATCACTGTCGTCGCCAGCAGGCCTGTCTCTTCGCGGACCTCGCGGAGCACGGCTTCGGCCAGCTCCTCCCCCGGGCCTACTCCGCCCGCTGGGATCTGGGTGCCGGCCCCTGGGGCGCCGACATGGTCGAAGACCAGCAGCTCCGGCAGGTCGCGGTGTCGGATCACGTATGCGGCGACGCGGACGCGTGGACGGACCGCCTTCACGGCTGAGCAACCCGGTCGAGCAGCCAGGTCTCGATGTCGCTGAGCGCCGTCCGAGCCACTGCTGTGGGGTGCCCCGTGAAGCCGTGCGGTGACTCCGGGTAGATCCGGAGTTCGACGTCGTTGCCGGCGGCGGAAAGCCGGCCTGCCATCGCGAGGTTGTCCTCCAGCAGCACGTCTGCGCTGCCGACGACCAGTAGCGCCGGCGGAAGGCCGCGGAGGTCGCCGTAGAGGGGAGAGATGTCCGGGAGGGTGCGGTCCGCGACGTGGCCGGCGTAGGCCTGGAGGAAGTACTCGTCTGCGATCTTGCGTCCGGCCGGCGTCCGGGCGCTCAAGTCGTAGGTCCCGAATTGGAGCGCGGCGCCCACGAAGTCGTCGACGGCTCTCTTGTCCCTCAGCCGGAGCAGGGTCGTCAGTGCGAGTGTCGCTCCCGCCGAGCTTCCGCCGATCATCAGTCGAGTCGTTCCGAAGCGGTCACGCGCCTCTTCGACGAGCCAGCGTGCCGCCGCCTCGCAGTCGTCGGGTGCGGCCGGCCAGGGATGCTCGGGGGCCAGCCGATAGTCGACACTGACGACCGCGAGGTGCAGGGTTTCGGCGAGCTGTCGGTTCCGTACATCGCCTCGCGCTGCGGAATCCATGTAGAAGCCGCCGCCGTGGATGTCCAGGCAGACGCCTCGCGCTCGCTTGCCGGAGGGGGTGAAGATCCGCACCGGGACACGCACTCCCCCGGCTTCGACCGTCTCTTCGATGGCCGGTGGATCGGCCGGGAGCGGCGCGGACCTCTTCGCGCGTACCTCCTTCAGCTCCTCCGGAGTGCTGGGGCCACGACCGGCTGCCCTCGACCTGTAGAAGGCACGGGCTTCATCGACCTGCTCCGTCGGCAGGTCGGCCAACAGATCGTCCAACGCGAATCGCACGCGGTCCTCCACATCACCCAGGGGTCTTGCCCGTCCTGCCCCACGCTATTGCAGGCACATCCGGAACCGGCCTCGGGCGGCGTCCATGGGAACGCCGTCATGACCGCCACGCCCCTCTCCCCCATCGATCTGTGCGCCTCGGCTCTGCACATCCGCCCCGACGGGGATGCCCGAGCCGCCGAACGCCGGATGACCAGCAATGGCTCAGGCACTTGGCACGTTGCGACGGCACTTGGCACATTGCGACGTTCCACGTGGAGACCGACTCCGACGTGCCCGCCGACCACTGGGAAATGCACCCGCATGCCGAGGAGCCAGTGTGTTGCCTGACCGGCGGCATCCGCCTCGAAAAACGCACCGCCACTCGCTGAGCGTGATGAGGCCCGGCAGGCGCATTGCCGGGCCTCATCACGCCTCATCCCGTCGTGGCCCGGTGCCGGCGGCGCTACCAGGTCTAATCGCAGTGCGCCGGGCTTCAGTCCGGTGGTGAAGCGATTCTGGGAAGTGCTCTGACTCGCGTTGTGTGCACGGGTTTGCACTGGCGGTCTCGGCCCAGAGGGGCTGGTTCGGCTGTTCGATGCACTGGTTCACGATTGAGAGCGGAGCCCCGCCGACCGACCCGGCGAAGTACGGGCCGGACCACAGGCGCTGTGCCCGTCAGTAGTGCCGGACCAGTTCCGGATACTCCTGGCGGAGCCTGCGGGAACTGACGCTCTTGAGGCTGTTGACCAGCTTGGACAGGGCAACCTTCGGCGGGGAAGGTCACGAGCAGGTGGACGTGGTTGCTCTCGCCGCCCAACTCTACCGGCGCGCTTCGAAGTCGGCGCACACAGCCCGCATGATCTCTTCCATGCGCGTCAGACGGGCGTCCTCGAAGATCTTGTGCCGGTACTTCGTCACGAAAACCGCGTGGGCATGAGAGCAAAGGCGCAGTGTCGACCAGTGCGGATGTTGTGATGCTCAGCCATGAACCAACGGGAGTAGGGTGATCCGTATGCGGCTTCGGTACGGCTCCCGCCTGTATCCGAATGGTCCTCAGCACTCGGCGCTGGCCAGGGCGTTCGGGTGCGCCAGGATGGTCTACAGCGATGCGCTTCGCACCCAGCGCGCTTGGCTCGGCGAGGTGTCCGCCGTCGTCCTCCAGCAGTCCCTGCGGGACCTGGACACCGCCTACCGCAACTTCTTCGGCGGGCTGAAGGGGATACGCCCACGCACGGGAGCGCCCCGGTACGAGTCCCGCAAGGACACCCGGCAGGCCGTACGGTTCACCGCGAACGCCCGGTGGAAGATCTCCCCCGGTGGCGACCTGTCGCTGCCGAAGATCGGGGACGTGCGGGTGAAGTGGTCCCGCCACCTTCCCTCCGCCCCCGCCACGGTGACCGTGATCAAGGACGCGGTGGGCAGGTACTTCGCAGTTTCGTTGTGGAGACCGAGCCCGCGACGCCGGCTGGGAGCGAACGAAGTGTCGGCGTCGACCTGGGCCGGTTCATTTCGCTGTCCTTTCGGACAGCACGAAGATCGACGCTCCCCGTTTCCTGCGCCGGGCGGAGAAGAAGCTCAAGCGCGCGCAGCAGGCCCTCAGTCGTAAGGCGAAGGGTTCCAGTAACCGGGACAAGGACCGCATCAAGGTCGTCCGCGTGCACGCGCAGGTCGCCGACGCACGGTGCGAGTTCCACCACCAGCTCTCCACGAAGCTGATCCGCGACAACCAAGCGGTCGCAGTGGAAGACCTGGCGGTGAAAGCCCTCGCCCGTACGCTTCCCCAAGCTCTTACGGAGCAGGGGAGACCCCAACGCCAAGTCCGTGCACGATGCGGGATGGTCGGCGTTCGTGGCGATGCTGGAGTACAAGGCCGCGAAGTTAGGAATCCCCGGCCTTTTGGCCGGGGAGCGGAAGTCAAGATATGTGCACCGCATCCGGCTGAGGGGGCGTCATGGCACGCCGCAATGGGGGTGACGACGCGATCTACGACGTCGACGGCTACCCGCTGTTCGACAAAGAGCAGGCGTCCGAACCTGAGCCGCCGCCCGAGGACGATACCGAGGAGGGCGACGATGGAGAAGGATGAGCGAGGGCGCCGCTGGGCCGAGCCGTACCTGCTGCGCATGCCTTCGGTGCAGCACCAAGGAGACTCGAACGACCTGCGGTGTCCCGAGCACCCGGAGGCGGTGTACGTGCGGCTACTGGGCCGCATGTGGGTGTGCCCGCGATGCGTCCGCCGGCGCGGCGCCGGGCGCTGACCGCGCCGCCATGACCTACCCCTCCGGTGCGTAGGGCAAGGTCCGCAGTACGGCCTCGGGCCGGCAGACAGGGCAGGGCCGCGTACGTCCGGGATCACTCAGCCGTGTCAGAGCATCCTGGTCCGAGATCCAGGTGTCACCGGCCTGCGCGCAGTCGGAGCGGTGCACCCACTCCAGCCCGTCGCGGTCGATCGAGACGCGCCAGCGGCCCGGCGGCCCCGACGCTTGCCGGTCCGGGTTCAGGACGCTGTAGTCCTGCCCCTCGATCGGCTCCACCGTCGGGTAGCCGGCCGTGAAGCTGATGACGCGGCCCTGCTGGACAGGGCCGCCGACGGCAGGCAACCGATCCGGGACGACGATCTCCAGCGTGTACCACCAGGCGCCGGTCGGATCCTGCTCACGACTGCGGACGGTCGCGCAGATGTCCTGGCCGTCCGGCAGATGCACGCGCGCGTACGGCTCACGCGGCCTGTTGTCGTCCGCTTCCCCGGCCAGCTCTTCCTCCGCCATGGCCGGATCATAGGACGGTCGCGCCAGCGCACTCGCCCACCGAAGGTGAGCCCCCGCAGTGACCTCTGCCGAATCATTCGTCCGGATCAAGATCCGCGCCGCCGCGGCCGTTTTCCATGGCGACGGGGACGCGCTCCTGGCTACTTTTGAAGCTCCGCGCCCACTTGCGGGACTGGAAGAAGCCCATCGCCAGGAACACGAGTCCGAAGCAGAACCACATACTGGATTCCAGGACCGCTCCGACACCGACCTCCCTGAACCGCCACTCGCTGCTCCAGGCCTCGGTCACAGCGAGCTTCGTGCCGGCCCGGTAGTCGTCCGCGTTCTCGAGCTTTCCGCTCCACCCGTCGTCAACGCTCCCGCCACGAGGGACGAAGTCGCCACCGCACTCGTAATCGGAATTCTTCCGGCTGGGGTTGTGGTCGATGCAGTAGTCGACTGTGAACGTGCCGCGCGTGCCGACCAGTCCCGTGGCCTGCACCCCCTGGACACCGTTGACGACGAGAGTTCCGGCGCCGACAAGGAGGATCGCGAGACCGAGCAGCAGCCCGAGGGCGCGCCAGCCCCATGCCGGCTTCGGCTCTGGCCTCGGCGCCCTCTTCGACTCGCCCTGCTGCCCCTTGCTCGCCTTGCGCGATATCGCATTGCCCACCGGAGCACCCTAGTACGGTCAGCGGCGTTGCCGGTGATCAGGGCCAGCGCCTCCCCGGGCGGCCCACGCCACGTGCTGCTGCACCAACGCCGGCGGCTCCCACACCGCCCGCGGTCTCAGGGACCGGCGAAGGCGTCGAGCCGGCCCGGTGAGAGTTCGACCGCAGCAGGGAAAATAGTTGTACATGAATTCGATTCGGCGAAAATAACCGGGATCGACTCAATGAGGGGCATTCCCGAATCGGACCGGCGTGCTGCGGCAACGTCTTTGACCAGCCCTGTATCTCTGCAACGTCACAAGAGCGCGGGAAGGCTGGAGACGATGCTTGAGGTAACACTTCCATCTACCCGGGCGCCGACTACTACGAGACCACGATGCGGCAGGGCTCGTGGCGCTTCCACCGGGACCTCGGGCCGACAATCGTGTGGGGCTACTGGGCTGCGAACCCGCACCGTCGTCACAAGGCGATCGGCATGGGTTATGTCGGGCCGACGATCAGCGTGACCAAGGACTATCCCACGGTCATCAAATACCGCGATGTACTGCCGACCACGCATCTGTTCCAGTTCGTGATCGACGCCATTCGCAAGGGGGACCCTCAGCTCGCCCCGTCCGCTCCGCCGTTCTACAGGAGCACGCCCCCCTTTCCCTCGAACGTCAATGTCTGGAACGTCGTGCACCAGCACGGCGGTTTCACGGCACCGCAGTCCGGCGGCATGCCGCTGCACTGTCTCAGCAGGAAGGCGAGGACACTCCGGTCGTCAATGGGAGGGCATATCCTTTCCTGGCCGTCGGGCCCCGACGTTACCGGCTGCGCTTCCTCAACGCTTCGAACGAGCGCTTCCGGCGGCTGCGGAACGCCCCGAACTCGCTTCCGAACCCACCGGGCCGTGGCGGCAGGCATTCAGGGACATCGCGCGCCGCGCCCAGGGCCTCGTGCCTCCCGGCCGCTACGCGTCATGGGAAGCCGTCTGGCTCCGGGCCTACCTCGGCGACTGCTGGGAGGCCTTCCTCCTCGACGGAGACCACCGCGCCGCTGCGTGAGGTACTCGTCGGGCGAGGGCTGAACCAGGTCGAGGATGTCGGTGCAGGCGGCCAGGCCGAAGGTGTTCCCGGCACTGACCGACCAGAGCGGAGGAGGCGGCATCGTCTCCGTGCTGGCGGACCACTATGTGTGCGACCGGGCGCCCGGGACGTCGGGCAGCTCATCCGGGTGGTCGTGGACATCCGGTTCACCCACCGCTACACCGCTCCGTACCTCGACGGAGGCTCCGTACCCGTCTCCCCCACCGTCCCCACTCCCACCACCCGGGACACGGCAGCCGACACCACCTCTCCGCCTCGTCCCTCCTTCGACTGGTGGTGGGGCACCCTCCAGGCATGACCTGCCCAGCGCCGCACTCCGCGACCTCACCGTCGCTCCGTCGCGCGGGCCGACCGGCGCCGCGCAAGGGACTGATGGCCCATGGCTCTTGGGCCACGGTGGCGACACGCTGATGGCGGGGTTGCAGGAGGGGCTGGTCCCTGAGCGCGTCGAACGGAGTACGGCGTACCGCGGCAGCTACAGGCACTTTGCCCAGCACCATGCGTGGCACTTTGCGGGAGAGTGAATCATGAACGTCACACCGGGACCCGATGACGGTGAGCGTGAGCCCATCAGGGTTTTCCTGTTGGACGATCACGAAGTCGTCCGCCGTGGGCTGCGCGATCTCCTCGACACCGAGCCGGACATGGCGGTGGTGGGCGACGCGGCGGACGCCCGTCAGGCACTTGCCCGTGTCCCGGCGCTCCGGCCCGATGTTGCCGTACTCGATGTCCGTCTGGGCTCCTCCGAAGAGCACGGCGACGACGAAGGCATCATGGTCTGCCGGGAGTTGCGCGCCCGGCTGCCCGGACTCGCCTGCCTGATGCTGACCTCCTTCGACGACGACGAGGCACTCTTCGACGCCATCATGGCCGGTGCCGCGGGTTACGCCCTCAAACAGATCAAAGGGTCGGACCTGGTGGCCGCCGTGCGGACGGTGGCCTCCGGCAAATCCATGCTCTCCCCCGAAGTGACGGCCCGCGTCCTGACTCGTGTCCGAGGCCCGGCGACGCCCACCGGACCTCCTGAGCTCGCTCGCCTGACCCCGCGGGAACGGGAGATCCTGGACCTGGTCGGCGAGGGACTCACCAACCGTCAGATCGCCGACCGCCTCTACCTCGCCGAGAAGAGCGTGAAGAACCGGATATCCACCATCCTGTCGAAGCTCAAGGTGGAGCGACGCATCCAGGCCGCGGTGATCGCGGAGCGCGTACGCGACCGGGAGGATCCACCGCGCCACCCCCCTGACCAGCAAGCCTGATCACGCGGTGTGCAGAGGAACCTGCCATACGATCCGCGTTCCGCCACCGGCCGGTGTCTCCAGAACCATGCCGCCACCCAGCAGCTCCGCGCGGCCCCGCATGTTCGCCAGCCCGCTGCCGTTCCTCGACACGCATTCCAGTCCCACACCGTCATCCGTGACCGTGAGTACCACCTCGTCCGCCACGGACAACGTCACGTCCGCACGGCGGGCGCGCGCGTGCCGGGCCGTATTGCTCAGCGCCTCGGTCAGTACGGCGAGGATGTGTTCGGCGATCTCAGCGGGGATGTCGGTGTCGACCGGGCCGTCCATCCGCAGCGAGGGCGTGAAGCCGAGGGCCTCGCCGGCTTTGGCGACCACGTCGAGGGTGCGTCGCCGCAGCCCCGCCTCCTCCCGTGGCTGGGCCGAGGTGCGCAGGCCGAAGATGGTGGAGCGGATGATCTTTATCGTCTCGTCGAGATCGTCAACGGCCCGCCCGACGCGCAATGCCGCTTCCGGCCGCTCGATCAGGCGAGTGGCGCTCTGCAACGTCATCCCGGTGGCGAACAGTCGTTGCACGGCAAGGTCGTGCAGGTCACGGGCGATACGGTCGCGCTCCCGCAACGCGTCCAGCTGTTCCGACTCCCGCCGCCTGCGGTCCAGCTCCAGAGCGAGCGCAGCCTGTTCCGCGAAGCCGGAGAGCAGGGTGACGTCGTGTTCCGTGAAGGCCGGGCGTCCCTGCACGCGGCTCAACCGGATCGAGCCGGCCTCCTGCTGGTCCCGCAACAACGGTACCGCCACCGCCGGGCCGATGACCTGTGACCCGGCAGGCGCGTCGCAATCGCGGGAGTCGGCGCTCAGGTCGCCGGTGACCGCCGGCTCTCCGGTACGGGCCGCCAGCCCCACCAGCGAGCCGTTGCGCGGCACGACGGCGTCGGCAAGATGTGCGGCATCCGCGCCGTGCACCACCACTGCCCGCAATCCTCCCGTATCCGCGTCCGGCAGGAAGACAGCCACACAGTCCGCGTCGGCGAGCTCCCCGCTGCGGCGGGCGATCAGGTCGAGCGCTTCCCTGGTGTCGGCTCCGGACAGCAGGGCCCTGGTGATCTCGCCGAGCACTTCCAGCCACCGTTCGCGCGTCCGGCTCTCGTGGTACAGCCGTGCGTTGTCGATGGCCACTCCGGCGGCCACCGCGAGCATCGTCAGCACGGCCTCGTCGTCGGCGTCGAACTGCGCCCCGCCCCGTTTCTCGGTGAGGTAGAGATTGCCGAAGATCTCGTCACGGACGCGAATCGGTACGCCGAGGAAGGTACGCATCGGCGGGTGGTTCGGAGGAAATCCGTAACTGCTCGGGTGCTCGGCGAGATCGGTGAGCCGCAGCGGTTCGGGGTGACGGATCAGCTCCCCGAGGATGCCGTGCCCCGATGGCAACGCCCCTATTTTTGCTGCAAGTTGCTCCGATATCCCCACCGGCAGGAACCGGGACAGCCGTTGGCCGTTCTCGACGACACCCAGTGCGCCGTACTCGGCATCGGCAAGCACGACGCCCGCCTCGATGATGTGCTTCAGCACTTGTTCGACATCCAGGTCACTGCCGACGCTGAGCACCGCCTCGAGCAGGCTCTGCATGCGCTCGTGCGTGGCGCGGGCGCTGTCCAGGCGGAACTGCAACTCGTCAAGCAGTTGGTCCAGACGTAACTGCGGCAACACAGAGCGGCGCTCGTGGCTCCCCGAGTTCGGCATGGAGCGCGCCTCCCCGCTCCCTCGCGACCGATTCGCTCCCCTCTCCGCAGAGTAGCCCGTTGGCGGTGTTTTGCCTCCCGTGGGCACAGCGCTCTTCGAGCCGTCCCGCGAACGGTCGGACACAGCTCAGCTCTCCGGTACGACCGCTACCGGGCACTGTGCGTGATGCAGCACCGTATGGTTCACGGGGCCGAGCTGCAGCCCGACGCGGCCTTGGCGCCAGCGGGCACCCACCACGACCAGATCGGCGCTCTCCGACGCTGCCACCAAGGATGCGCCCGCCGGCCCCTCGACGGTGCGGCGCTTCACCGTCACCTGGCGGTATTCGGCCGGCTGCTCCGTGAGCACCTCCTCGAACAGGAGCCCCGCCTGTCGCTCATGCTCTGCCCGGCACTCACTGTGCGGTGCCTTGTGCTCGGACACCTCCCCGATGCCGCATCGCCATGCGTGCACCGCTTCGACCTCACACCTGCGCGCCGCGGCCTCGCGCAACGCGAAGGCCACGGCCGCCGCCTCGCGACGCCCCTCACCGATACCCAGCACCACCTTGCGCATCACGCCGGGCACACGGTTGGGGCGGCCCCGCACGACCACCACAGGGCAGCGGGCTCGCGCTGCTACGACGAGTCCGACCGAACCGAGCAGCAGCGACGCCAGCCGACCGCGGCCCCGGTGCCCGACGACCACGGCCTTCGCATGGTGGGCTTCCTCCAGCAACGCCGCCGTGGGGTCGTCCGGCAGGAGGTGCGTGGTGACCTTGAGCCCTGGCACGCAGCGGTTGGCTCGCTCGGCGGCGACACCGATGACCTGTTCCTCCATGACCCGTTCGGCGGAGGGTTCGGTCGACAGGTCGGGGAGGTGTCCCTCGTACCTCTCCCATCGGGAGGCGTACACAATGCGCAGCGGGCAGTCGTACCGGGCGGCCGCACCCGCTGCCCACTCCACTGCCTCCAAACTTGATTCGGATCCGTCGCATCCCACTACCAGCGGCTGTTCCACGGCTGTGCCCTTCTCCAGACCGGCCACTCGTCGTCAGCTTCGGTCGGCCGGTGCCTCGGAGGCAGGGGCCGATACGGGTCTGCCGGAGGGACTTTCGGCCCCACCGATGTGGCCGATTCGCCTGCACTTCAAGCAGTGTCGGCGGGTGGAGGCTCGCTGGTGGGCTCTGCACGGAGTGTGACCCGCACTGCCGATCGGCACGGCGTTCCGGGCCGTTCAGCCGCCGCCGGGGCCCGCCGGCCCCCTGCGGAAGGCGCCGGAAGCACCGGACGATGAGGGCGCAAGCGGGCCGGCGATGCAGGTGACGATGATGCAGATGACGAGCGGGTGCGGGCTGCTGAGCAACGGCGCCGGTGCCGGCGCCCCCCCACAATCGCCGCGGCGACCGGTGAGGATGCCGTACGTGCCCTTTACGGGCCGACCGGCTCCCAGGGTCTACCGGTCGTCGCGGTGCTGCTGGACCAGGCCGGACGCGGTGACCGCCCCGGACACACGCATCCGGCTGATACTCCGTACCGCACACGATCCCTACCTGCACCGCCCGCGAGCGCATCGCCCAAGCCCGCCACGCGGCACAGCTCAGTTCCACCGTCTCGCGCGAATGGAAAGAAGGGAGAGACAGGATGCACCACCGACCGATCAGCGACGTCATGAGCCGCGACGTCGTCGCCGTCCAGCGCAACGCCCCGGTCAAGCAGGTCGCGGCGCTGCTCGCCCAACACGGCATCAGCGGAGTACCGGTCATCGATGGTGACGACAAGGTGCTCGGGGTAGTGTCCGAGACCGACCTGATGGCACGGCAAGCAGCTCCGCACAACGAAACCAACCCGCGGCGACTCGGACGTCTGCACCTGGGCGGCAGGCGCACGGACCGGACCGAGAGCCGCGCGGTGACGGCCGGCGACCTCATGACCAAACCGGCCATCACCGTCGGCCCACGCCAGTCCCTCACCGAAGCAGCCGGCCTCATGGCCCGCCACCACTGCAATCGCCTGCCCGTCATCGACGTGGAGGGGCGTCTGATGGGCATCGTCACGCGCGGCGATCTGGTGAGTGTGTTCCCGCGCCCCGACAACGACATCCGCACGGAAATCATCGAAGAGGTGCTGGTCCGCACCCTGTGGCTGAAGCCGCACACCGTGGAGGTCACCGTGCACAACGGCGTGGTCACCCTGACCGGCACCCTGCAACGCAGCAGCGAAATCCCGCTTGCTGTCCGGTTCGCCTCCCGGGTCGACGGGGTCATCGACGTCATCGAACGCCTCGGCGCCCAGGAGGACGACACCCCTCTGCGCCCGAGCGAACAGGCACCGCACGGCACAGCGGAGGAGTGGCTGCGACGGATCTGACGACGCGCTGGGCAGTGCACAGCAGGGAGTCGAGGAGGTCCGCTCGGCCCTCCATGGCCAGTCGCTGTGATGTGGAAGACCCCGAACCCGCCCTCGGCGCCCGGATCTGCACGTGGTGATGTGCTGTGCGAGGTGCACTGTTACCTGTACGCGGTGCTGAGCTGCACTGTTGATGGGGAATCGAACCCCCGCGTTGCTCTTCACGCGCCAGGAGGGGCCGGAAAACCGCCGGCCCTCGGTGTGTGCACGCCTCCGAAACGCCTACCTGCTCCACATCGCCCCGGCCTGCCGGGACCGCTCAGTCCGGCAGATCGGCCTCCCAGTTCTTCCGCTGGATCCGCACGTCGATCTCCCGGATCGCTCGTGCCAGCTCGTCCGCCTGTCCGCGCAGCTCGGCGACCGGGAGCGCGGAGAGCATCTTCAGCTCGGACCGAAGCTGCCGGCCGTACCCCCGCTCGCCCGTACCCGCTGCCGCGTCCGCCGCCGCGGTGATCACCGAGTGACGCAACCGCAGTACGTCCCGGCGCGCGAGCGCGTCGGTGAGCGTACCGTCCTCCCCCATGTCCACCGCGGCGTTGGTCCGGTTGATGCGCCGGATCAACGTCTCGAGGGAGTCCATCACCTCACTGGCCTCGGCCAGCAGCAGAGCCGCGTCCTCTGCGGGTGTCTCGCCCTCTTGGTAACGCGCGCTGCTGACAACGCGCGCTCGCAGCTGTTCTACGCGCCGCGTCGCTTCCGCCCGTTCTGCCAGCGCCTCAGCAAGCTTCACTGTCTCCACCTCCCGTCCGTCGTGATCTTGCTTGAGCATACGGATGCGAGCGGCGCGAACGCACCGGGTTTTCATCCCGGAAGCCTCCCGGCATCTCCGCCGACCTGCCCCACCTGCCCGACCTGCCCGACCTGCTAAGATGCTGGCCAGCAGGAGAGCCTTCTCGGCGCGGATTCCGATCCGCCGGGGAGGCTTTTTTCATGCCCAGGTCCCACCCCGGCAGTGGTGGATCCGTTCGGCGAGCCTGCCCCACCGAGCGACGTGACCGCGCCCGCGGCCCCCATGGGTTTTCCCGTTCCTTGCCGACAAGAGGAGACGCATGCCATGTGCCAACAGATGAACACCACCGGAACACCCGGCACTTGGAAACTCGGCGACCTGACCGTCAACCGTCTGGGGTTCGGCGCGATGCGCCTGACAGGCACCGCACCGTTCGACCGCGGCGTGCCGCGTGGCCGGGAGCAGTCGATCGGCGTGCTCCGGCGGGCGGTCGAACTCGGCGTGAACCACATCGACACCGCCGCGTTCTACTTCTCCGCGACGCGCTCCGCCAACGAGCTGATCAACCGAGCACTGGCGCCGTACCCGGAGGACCTGGTCATCACCACAAAGGTGTGGCCGGGCCGCGACCCCTCGGGCGCGTGGTGGTGGGCCGCCCCGGGGCAGTTGCGCGGCCAGGTCGAGGAAAACCTTCGCCAACTCGGCCGCGACCACCTGGACGTGGTGAACCTGCGCGTGCCACCGAGCCGCCGGGCCGCACCGATCGGCGAGCACTTCGGCGCGTTGGCCGAGCTGCGCGACGCCGGGCTGATCCGCCACCTCGGCGTCTCCCACGTCACGTCCGCTCAACTGGCCGAGGCCCGTGCCATCGCCCCGGTCGTCTGCGTGCAGAACCCGTACGGGGTCGGTGCGGCGAAAGAGAGCCGGGCGCTCCTGCGCCTCTGCGGTGAACTCCGCATCGCTTTCGTCCCGTTCTTCGCGATCGCCGGCCCCGGGCGCGAGGCGGGCCCGGGACCCAGCGACAGCGCAACGGTATGCGCCGTCGCCCGCGCGCACGGTGCGTCCCCTGCGCAGGTCCGACTGGCGTGGACCTTGCAGCAGGGGGCGCACGTTCTGGCGATCCCGGGGACCAGTGATCCGGATCATCTCGCAGAGAACATGGCGGCCGGCTCTCTGCGGCTTTCGGATGTGGAGATGGAACGCCTCACCTCTCTGCGGGCGGCCGACGCATAGCGGGCCGTTGCGCGAAGCAGCCGCTTCACGTGCCCGACCCGCGCCCGTCCGTCAGCCGCAGTGGCCGCGGCCGTTGGCCCCCACGCCGGCGATCGCGGCGTTCCACAGGATGCACTGGCCACGGGCGTCCAGGTACACCGGTCCCGCATAGGCCGTGTAGTTGCCGCTGTCCACCACGTACGGCGCGTCGCGGCCGGCGTCGATGGCGAGCGAGACGGCCATCCACACCGGCGGGTTGCCGGGCGTGTTCCGGATGGTGACGGCGCAGTTCTTGCCCGTCGACTCGTTCCAGGTCACAAAGACCGTGCCGACGTCGCCGACCGGCGTCGAGTCGACGACCTTGTAGCCGCTGCCGCAGACACCGTTGTACACCGCCTGCGCCGAGGCCGGCGACGCGACGGCCGCGGTGGTCGTCCGGGGAGCCGCGGACGCCGGTGTCGCGAAGGCGGCCACCGCGCCGACCGTGACAGTGGTCAGCGCGGCGGTCGTGGCAGCACGACGGAAGAGCTTCATGGTGTTCCCCCAGTTCGTCATGTGTGGCGCTCACTGCGCCTGCCACATCAGACAAGGCTGCCCGCGGGATCGTTGTGCTCCGTGTGTCACCGTTCTGTCACTGTGCCGGGAGCGGCCCCCATCCCGCCGGGCGTCGGACACCGCATCCCGGCGACCGGCGACCGGCGACCGGCGACCGGCGACAACACGAACGGCCGCCGGTGTGGGGTCGGCGGCCGTTCGCTGCGGGGGGTGGAGTGAGAGAGGCGTCGTAGAGGTGCGCGTGCTGGACCCGCCTACGGGTAATCCACCACGTACGCCTCCTGGTTGCCCGTGTTCGCGGGGCCGCCCTGGTCGTTGATGACGTGGTTGATCGTGCCGGTACCACCGAGCGAGACCGCCACCATGTGGTGGAACTTCACCCCGTCCGCCTTGGGCACCTGGAAGGCGCGGTCGGCGGCCACCGACTTGTTGACGTTGAAGTAGCAGTAGCTGCCCAGCCCGTACGCCTGGTGATCGGTGACACCGTCGGCCACCTTGTACGCGGCGTAGCCCTTCGTGCCGCCGTCCATCCAGGCCGCCTGGTCCGGCGGGTCGTACGGCATCTCGTTCTGGAAGAAGTACGTCCGGCCGCCGTTGCCGTTCCAGACCACCTGGTCCTTCTGGTAGTGCTCGACGAACAGGCCGTACATCGTGACGTCGTCACCGTTGACGGTCAGGCCGTTGTCCGCGGTGTTCTGCGTCCAGCCGACTCCGTCGCCATGGTCGGCCCGCCAGATCCAGGTGTGGTCGCCGATGACGTCCGAGCTGTTGACGACGAGGCTCTTGGCCGCTTTGCCGACGCCCGCGCCGCCGACGCGGAAGTAGACGTCGTGGAGGGAGGAAGGATTGGCGGAGTGGTCCGCCGAAGCGCCCTTCTGGCCCATCTCCATCAACGTCTCCGAGCTTTCCTTGCCCGCGTCGATCAGCACGCCCGCGATCTTCGCGCCGTCGACGTCGGCCACCGACAGGGCGGTGACCCCGCCGTCCGGGACGAGCGTGGCGAGCCCGAGGCCGAGCACCACGGTGTCCGGCTTCGTCACCTTGATCGTGTCGTCCAGGTGGTAGACACCGGGCGTGAACAGCAGTTGCTTGCCCTCGTCCAGCGCGGCGTTGATCTCGGACGCCTTCGCGCCGGGCTTGGCGATGAAGAAATCGTCGAGCGGGAGCGACTTGCCCTTCGGGGCGCCGCCGGACCACGTGGTGCCCTGGGTGCCGGTGGCGACGTCGGGAACGAAGACCTGGTACGCGCCCGCGTCGTCGACGTAGAGGAACGGCTTCTCGCGGGACTTCGGGGTCTTGGCCACCGTGGTGAACGGCGGCTCGGGGAAAGCGCCGGCCGGTGGGTTGGTCGCACCGACGAACACCATGTTCCAGTTGGAGCCTTCCCACCCGCTCCACTCGGTGTTACGGGACAGGTACTGCTGCTGCGACCCCGAGGAGACCGTACCGTCGACCTTGGTGTCGGCGAGCAGGCCACCGCTGGACCAGCCGTGGTTGCGCGGGTCCAGCTGAAGGTTGCCCTTCACGTGCATACGGCGGAACGGCGCGGCCTGTGAGACGGCCCATCGGTCGGTGCCGTTTGCCGGGGTGACGGCCAGGTTCTCGGCGCCGCGCCAGAAGTTCTGCGTGGCGTTGTCGTCGAACCAGTCGGCCTCGGCGTGCACATCACCGTTGATGTCGGTGTCGTCGGGCGACAGACCGAGTCCGGCGATCTGCGTGTAGAAGCCGATGTTGGCGTCCACCTCGTACTTGCCCGGCTTGAAGAGCAGCGCGTGCCGTTCCTGGCCGAACTGGTCCTTCTCCTGCTCCTTGAAGACGGTGTCGAGCCGGGACTGGATCTCGTCCTTGGACATCGAGGGGTCGAAGACGTCGACATTGGGGCCGAGGTCGGGAGCGTCCGCCGCGGTGAGGTGCTGCTGCTTTTGCCCCAGCGTCTGCGTCTGCGCCTGCTTCTGCGTCGTGGAGTGTTCGGGACCGGCGCTCGCGCTCTGCGTGGTGACGAGGGTTGCGGTGCCGGTCGCGAGGAGCAGCGCGGTGGCTGCGGCGGGCAGGGCGCGGCGCCGTCGGTGGCGCGGCCGGTCCGCTCCGGTGGGTCCCTTGCGGTTGATGTTCAGCTTCACGGTGTCTCCCCGCCCCGTCAGCCCGTGTATCCGGCGAATATCTTGGCGAACTGCCAGGGTTCCTGGTCCACTCCGGAGCAGGTGTCGTCGTTGGGGTAGGCGCCGGGGCACGGACGGTCGCGGTTGGCCGACCAGTAGGTGAGCCGGGCGAGGTGGTGTTCCTGGGCGTAGTCGCGGATGGCCTCGAAGTTCTCCGGAGTGACCCGCTCGTTGACGTCGGTGATGCCGTTCATCGACGAGACGCCGCTGTGCCGGTAGGCCTCGTCGTCGCTGTAGCCGTAGGCGTCCTTGACGGTGTTCTTCAGGCCCTCGGCGGCCTTCTTGGTCAGTTCGCCCATGTCCTGGTCGCCGGCGTCGCCGAAGTCGAACGGCATGATCGTCCAGCCGTCCACCTCCAGACCGGAGTCGGCGGCCCGCTTGATCATGCTGTCGTCCGGGCCGTCCTGGGCGCTGGGGAACGTGACGTACGTCGCCAGGCCGGCGTTGTCGGCCTTCACCTGCTTCAGCGCGTCGATCGCCTTCTGCTGCACCTCGGGGTCGTTGTAGGCATCGCCCTCGATGTCGATGTCGATCGCCTTCAGGTCGTAGGCATCGATCACCTTCTGGTACGCACCGGCCAGCGCCGAGGCGTCCTGGCAGCTCTGCTCCAGCTTGCTGCCGCTGGCTCCGCCGAAGGAGGGGATGACGTCACCGCCCTTGGCGCGGATGGTGTCCACGGTCTTCGCGTCGACGCCGCCGGTGAGGGGCCGGCTGCCGTCCCACTGCGGATCGCACGCACCGCTGCTGAGGACGAAGGCCAGCGTGAACCACTTGACGCCGGTCGCGTCCATCACCGTCGCGGGATCGGGCGTATCGCCCCAGCCGTTGTACAGATATGGGGCCACGGCCTGCGGCGCGTCGGTGGCCTTGGGGCCGTCGGCCGGTGCGGCGTCGGCCGCCGCCATGGTCGCGCCGCCGATGACCGCAGCAGCGGCCACACCGAGCGCGCTCCGGCGGGCGAGGCGACGCTGCGAGACGGAACGCAGGCGCTGAGTACTACTTCCGTGACTGCCGTCGTGCCTGCTTTTGTGCCTGGTTCCGTGCCGTGCTGATGAACTCATAGCGGCTCCTGTGCGGTGTGGGGGGGGGAGGCGGGCGTCGGCCCGTGACGGCCGCACTGCCGTCGGTCGTGCGTGTGCCACGAAGTCGTGCGTGTGCACGAGGTGGTGCGCGTGCCACGAAGTGTTGAAGACCTGGACACTCAGGAGGGGGCTGGCTGCCCCTCCGTATGCAGTGCACAGTGGTCCGGCCAACCGGCAATGACGCCGGGGCCGGCCCAACTAGACCTGGTCCAGACCTTGTTCACGCCTTGAGTTAACTCGTCGCAAGAAGGGTCGTCAAGGGATTCGGAACCATCCGCTTCACTTCAAGAGATGAAAGCAACGACGGCCTGGGAGAACGGCGCAGCCCAGTGCCGGGGCAGCCGCGGTGCTTGGACACATCGCGGCCGCCCCGGCTCGGATTCAGGCGAGGTGGTGGACCTCCTGGAGGCCGTAGACCGGGGTGGGGAGGTCCTCGTAGCGGGCCTTCAGCTGGAGCGCGAGGTACAGCGAGTAGTGGCGGGACTGGTGCAGGTTCCCGCCGTGGAACCACAGCCCCGGCTGTTGGGTGGGCTTCCACATGTTGCGCTGTTCGCCTTCCCACGGGCCAGGGTCCTTGGTCGTGTCCGAGCCCAGCCCCCAGCACTTGCCGACCCGGTCCGCCATCTCCTGGCCGCACAGGTCGGCGACCCAGCCGTTCATGGAGCCGTAGCCGGTCGCGTAGACGATCAGATCGGCGTCCAGTTCCGTACCGTCGGCGAGTACGACGCCGGTCCGGGTGAGGTGGTCGACCTGGCCCCGGGCGAGCTTGATCCTGCCGTCGGCCACGAGTTCGGCCGCACCCACGTCGATGTAGTAACCGGAGCCGCGGCGCAGGTACTTCATGAACAGGCCCGACCCGTCGTCGCCCCAGTCGTGCTCGAAGCCGGCTTTGGCGAGGCGTTCGTAGAAGTCGGCGTCGCGTTCGCGGATCCGGTCGTAGACCGGGATCTGGAACTCGTGCATGATCCGGTAGGGCAGCGACGCGAACACCATGTCGGCCTTCTCGGTGGTCACCCCGGCGCGTACCGCACGTTCGGAATAGAGGTCCCCGAGACCCAGTTCCATCAGGGAATCCGACCGCACGACGTGCGTCGAGGAACGCTGCACCATCGTCACGTCGGCGCCGTGTTCCCACAGCGCCGCGCAGATGTCGTGCGCGGAGTTGTTGGATCCGATGACGACCGCCTTCTTGCCCGCGTACCGGTCCGGGCCCGGGTGCTGCGACGAGTGGTGCTGCTCGCCCGCGAACCGGTCCATGCCGGGGAACGACGGGAGGTTGGGCTTGCCCGACATGCCGGTGGCGAAGACGAGGTGGCGCGGAGTGAGCACGGTCTCCTCGCCGTCCCGGTCCACCACGACCCGCCAGGTCTCGGTCGCCTCGTCGAAGGCGGCCGAGGTGACCTCCGACCGCGTCCAGTACGGCACGTCCATCACGCGGGTGTACATCTCCAGCCAGTCCGCGATCTTGTCCTTCGGCGCGAACACCGGCCAATTGTCCGGGAAGGGCAGGTAAGGAAGGTGGTCGTACCAGACGGGGTCGTGCAGGCACAGGCTCTTGTACCGCTTGCGCCAGGAGTCGCCCGGCCGGTCGTTGCGCTCCACGACCAGGGCCGGCACGCCGAGCTGACGCAGCCGGGCACCGAGCGCGATGCCGCCCTGACCACCGCCGATGACCACCACGTACGGCTGCCGGTCATAACCCAGCTGCTCCTGCTCCAGGTCCCGCTCCTCGGCCCAGGAGCGACGCTGGGCGATCACGCCGTGCAGCGCGCCCCTGGGCCGCAGGTCACCCCGCGGTTCCGGGAAGTCCTTGAGCTCGCGAAGGCTGGTCAGCAACGTCCACGCGCCCTCGTCGGTCAGCCGCAGATGGCCCTTCGCGTGTCCCACCGCGGTCTCGAACTCGATCCACGCCTCGGTGACGCCGTCGGCCTCCGTCGGGGCTTCGGTGGTGCGGAAATCGGCCGGGCCGGTGCTGTCGAGGCAGGCGGTGAGCAGGTCCGCGACGCCGGCCCGGCCCTCCACGGTCTTGATGTTCCAGGTGAAGGCCACCAGATCCCGCCAGTAGCTGGTGGTGGCGAACAGTGAGGCCGCGGCCGCCACGTCCCGAGCCGCGAGTGCGGCCTCGAACCGGGCGAGCCAATCGTCGACGCGTGCCTGGGGAGAACGGTCCTGTTCCACCGCATCCAGCATCTGTGCCATCGGAACTCCCTTCGACCGGACGTTCATGACGTCACGCCGATCTCACCCCGGCCGGGGTACCGGCGGCAACGGTTGCGTCGAGTTGCACGCGCGCAGGACCGTGGTCATCGCGTCGGCCGGCTCCTATCCTGGAGCGGCTGACGCGACGGTGCGGTAGCCGGGAGGTGGTACGCGTGCGCGGCGCCGTCCCGCCTGGCCGTAACCTCCCGACCCACGCCCGGGACCTGGTCCGCATGCATGAGGCGGTCATGGCCGGCGCCCGCCCGCCGGTGCCACCGCGCGCCATCGTCTCCCACTCCTGGTCGCGGATGATGGAGCTCGGTCTGACGGCGGACCGCGTGAACGAACGCGCCATCTTCGCGGCGGACGAGGTCGCGCGGCGGCGGTACGACTCACCGTTGCGCGATGTCGTCGATCGCATCGCCGAGATGTTCCATGCCGCCTCGGACGCGGCGACCATGATGCTGGTGGTGACCGACGCCGAGGGCGCCGTCCTGTGGCGGGCGGGCGCTTCGGCCGTCCGCCGCCGGGCCGACGCACTGGAATTCACCGAGGGCGCGGACTGGACCGAGGCCAAGGTCGGCACGAACGCGATCGGAACGGCACTGGCCGAGGCCGCGCCCGTCGAACTTCTCGCCGGCGAGCACTTCGAGCAGGGCCAGCACCCCTGGTACTGCAGTGCTGCTCCGATCCACGACCCACGTACGGGCGAGATGCTCGGGGTCATCGACGTCAGCGGCCCGGCGCTGTCCCTGCACCCCGCGGTCGGCATGCTGGTCCAGGCGGCGACGCGGCTGGCCGAGGCGGAGCTGTGGCGGTCGCACCAGAAACGGCTGGACGCGCTGAGGCAGGTGGCCGAACCGCTGCTGGCCGGGGCCGCGGGCCCCGCTCTGGTCGTGGATGACAACGGCTGGGTCGCGCACCGTGCCGGCGTTGCTGTGGCCGACCGGATCGCCGCACCACGGGCCGGCCAGGCCATCGCCGTGCCCGGACTCGGCGCCTGGCTGCCGGAGCGACTGCCCAACGGCTGGCTCGTCCGGCCGATGGGCCGCGGCCGCACCGTACTGCTCGCTCTCGACCTGTCCGGGGCACCGGTTCTGCGGGCGAGTACGGGCGACACCATCTGGTGCCGGAGCATCACCAGGCGCCACGCTCAGATTCTGTCTCTGCTGCACGCGGCCGGTCCCACCGGCCTGACCGCGGCAGCCCTGAGCCGGTCCCTCTTCGGCGACCCCGACCATCTCGTCACCGCACGAGCGGAGGTGAGCCGGCTCCGCCGACTCCTCGGAGCCGTCGTGGACACCCGCCCGTACCGGCTTGCCGAGGGCGTACGGCTCACCATTCGCCCCGGGCGGTGACCGACCACGGCCGGCGATCCGTGCCTGCTGCCTCCCGGCTGATTTCCCGGCGATTTCCGGATGGTGGTTCCGGGTGGCTTCCGGATGGTTTCCGGGAAGCAGCAGGCCTGTCATTCAATGCGGGTCATCGTCCGCCCGTCCGCACACGTACGCGGCGAGCGTTCAGCTGCGGGCTCGGCGGGCCCGTCGAACCAGGAACGCGCCACTGAGAAGTGCGGCTGCGCTGCCGGCGGTCGTCAGGCCGAGCCACTCGGCTCCGGTCTCAGCCAGGGCGGCGGGCGCAGGGGCCGGCGTATGAGGAGCCTTTTCGCCTGACGCGCGCTCGTCGGCTGACGGCGCATGCGGGCGCGGTGCCTGCGGCTTGGCCGGAGGCGTCTCCTTCTCCGGAGACGTGGGCGGCTTGTGGTCGGTGGGCGGCTGGTGCGGGTGTTCCGTCGGCGGCCGGTGGTGGGGCGGACGCTGCACCGGGCCGTCGTTCGAGCACGTGTTGCCCGTGACCGGGTTGAGTACGCCGACGACGTCGATGGTGTTGCCGCAGGCGTTGACCGGCAGGTCGACCGGCAGCTGGATGCCGTTGCCCGAGCCCACCCCCGGCGAGTCGCCGACCGTACCATGGGCCTCGGCGCCACCTTGCTGGTGCCCACCGTGCTGGTGGCCGCCTTGGTGGTGCCCTCCGTGCCGGCCGGCGTTGTCCCGCTTGCCGTTTGCACAGGTGTTGCCTGCCGCCGGATTCAGCAGTCCGACGACGTTCACGGTGTTTCCGCACACGTTGACCGGGACGTGTACCGGCAGCTGGGCCAGGGTGCCCGCCAGCACGCCCGGCGAGCCGGCGGCCGCGCCCGTTGCTCCGGCGTCCGCGTGGGCGGTGCCGCCGGCTGCTGCGAAGAGTCCCGCGGCGGTTGCCGCGACGAGCGCGATGCTCTGCAATGTCTGTCGCATTGATTCTTCTCTTGTCTTGAGTTGTGTCACACAGGCGAGGACCTGTGTGCGCTCTTGCAAGTGATGCCACGCGCGGCGTATTGGGTGGCCGGCCTCATGACCGGCTGCTGACGGCACACAGGAACCCCCTCCCCCACCTCAATAAATGCTGCTGTTGCACGCATGCTCTTCACACATATGTCAGCTGCATTCCTCTATCGCCACGCGTACGAGCGATGATTGATATCGCTAACGACACTCCCTGGAAGAGGCAACGCGAGAAGACGTGAATCTCTCGTGAATCACCCTTTTGCCGCAATGGCTCGGGCCCCCGGCCACGCGACGTGGCCGGGGGTGCGGTTCAGTTCACGTAGACCTCGGCGCGGTCGACGCTCACGAAGGACGCCTGGGAGTCGTTGTTGTGCCGGCCGGTCACGCGGATGCGGAGGGTGTGGTTGCCGTTCGCGAGGCGGGGGCTCATGTACTGCAGGGCCTCACCGACTCGGAGTGCGCCGTGGAAGTCCACCTGCTGTTCCGGACCGCCGTCGATGCTGATCGCCGCGTAGCCGTTGCCGACGTCCTTGACGGACAGCAGCGCGATGCGGGTGCCGGTGAAGGAGAAGGTGGCCGTGGCGTCGGCCTGGTCGCTCCAGTGGTCGTCGCTCCAGAAGCACTGCGTGCCGCAGCCGGTACCGGAGTTCCAGGATCCGCTGTAGGTCAGTTTGCCGGGCCCGCTGGACCGGCCGTCGTCATTGATCCAGTAGTTGCCCGACCCGGGGTCGCCCGAGGGCAGGTCCTGAGTGGCTCCGAGCGCGAGCGGCCGGCCCAGGTCGGGACTGCCGTCCGCGCGCCAGGTGATCTTCTGGGCCCGGGGCGTACGGTTGCCGTACGTGTACGCGGACGTGGTCTTGGCGTGGTAGACGATCCAGTCTTCCTTGCCGTCCGGGGACTGGAAGAAGGCGTGGTGGCCGGGGCCGAACACGCCGCGGTCGTCGGCCCGGGAGAAGGCCGCGCCCTGGTGCTGCCGCCAGTTGCCGGGGACGAGCGGGTCGGCGTCCGAGGGCAGCGACATCATCCAGACCTGGTAATCGGGCTTGCCGGTGTCGCAGGTCGAGTACGTCATCCACGTACGGCCGTTGCGGTAGAGGAACTCGGGGCCCTCCCGCACCTCGGGGCAGCCGCCGGCTCCGTTGAGGGCGACGGCGTCACCGGAGACCGTGTAGGGGTTGGACATCGGGGCGATGTTGAGCCCGTTGTGCTGGTACTGGTTGATGCCGCTGTAGGCCAGATACAGGCGGCCGTTGTGCTGCAGGATGCCCGCGTCGATGGCGAAGTCGTTCGCGTGGTTGGGCGGCGCGAGCTCGGCCTTGAAGTGGTACGGCCCGGTGGGGTCGTCGCGCTCGGACTCCAGGACGTACAGGCGGTGGTGTTCGTCCACACCGTCGTCGGCCGTGTAGTACATGTACCAGCGGTCACCGAACCGGTAGAACTCCGGAGCCCAGATGTTGCGGTTGCGGGAAGCGTCCGAGTCGGTCCAGACGGTGACGGGATCGGACGAGAGCAGGTTGCCGAGGGAGGACGAGCGCCACATCCGGATGCTGTCGCCCTGCGTCGTGGTCAGGTAGTAGGACCCTTTCCAGTGGGTCATAAACGGGTCGGGTCCCGTGTTGAGCGGATTGCGGAACGTACCGGCCGCCGCGGCCCCCGCGCGCTCGGCGACCGGTGCGGCCGAGGCCGGAAGCAGTCCCGCGACCAGCGCGAGCAGGGCGACGGCGAGCAGCCCCGCACGGGCGAGCAGGGCGCGGAATGGTCTCTGGGGCATGCGGACACCTTTCGGGGAGCATCAGCCGCACCCGGCACTGAAGCCGCCTGCCGTCAGGCAGCGGCATAACGGGGTGCAGACATCATCGAGGTGGTGAGCGGTCGTCATCCCGCTCTCGAAGGTGATCATCTTCTTGCCGTGGTCCTGGGCGAACGTCATCACTCTTGAAGATGTTGGTGTCGTGGTCCCAGTTGCTCCAGAACGCCGCTGGGTTACCGGTCTGGGTTTTACATCGTTGAAAGCACGCTGTAAACCCCTTGCGCGCGACAGTTGAGAGACACGGGGAGACCAGCGCTGTGGGTGCCCCCTTGTGCCCCCTCAGCCTCCCGAGCTCTCCCGTACGAGCAGCCGGTGTCCCGCCACCTTCTCAACGGCGGCGCCGTCGGCCTTTCCGCCGTCGGTCTTTCCGCTACCGGCACTCACGCCGTCGATGCGGTCCAGCAGCAGGCCCACCGCTTCCTGTGCGATGCCGGGCTTGTCGGGGGCCACGGTGGTGAGGGTGGGGATGCTGTAGCGGGTGGCCTCGATGTCGTCGAAGCCCACGACGTCCAGGTCCTTCGGCACCGACCAGCCATCCTCGTGCAGGGCGCGTACGGCGCCGAGCGCCAGGTGGTCGTTGAGGCAGAGCAGCGCGTCCGGCGGCTCCGGCCCCCGCATGAGGGCGCGGGCGGCACTAGCCCCGTCGGCCCAGCGGTAGGCGGGCACCGGCACCACGAGGTCGTCCGGCAGCGGGACGTCCGCGGCATCCAGCGCCTTCTGATACCCCATCGTGCGCAGCCGTCCGGTGTTCCGCGGGCCGCGCAGCGCGCCGCCGATCACGGCGATCCGGCGGCGGCCGCGCGACAGCAGGTGTTCGGTCGCCTCGCGGGCCGCCGCCACGTTGTCGATGGCGACGTGGTCGGCGCTGCCGGGCGGATTGCACTCGCCGAGCAGCACCAGCGGCAGTCGGGTGTCGCGCCGGGCGAGGTCGCGGGGCTGCAGGGCGAGCGGGCTGAGGATGACTCCGTCGGTGAACTCCGCGTCAAATCCCTGTACGGCGGCGATCTCGCGCTCCCGGCGGCCGCGGGTCTCCAGGATGAGGACGGTGCCGCCGCGCCGCTCCGCCGCCAGCATGATGTGGTGCGCGAGTTCCGCGAAGTAGGCGATGTCCAGGTCGGGGACGGCGAGGGCGATCACGCCCGTGCGACCGCGGCGCAACTGGCGGCCGGCGATGTTGACCCGGTAACCGAGGGCGTCGATGGCCTCCCGGACCACGGTCCTGGTCCGGTCGGAGACGTGCTCGTAGTCGTTGAGGACGTTCGACACCGTCTTCGGGGAGACGCCGGCGTACTCAGCGACATCCTTGATCCTTGGCCTGCCCATATGCCTTGCTTCCTTCCGCCACCGGGGATCGTATCCGGCCGTCGCGGGCGGGCCGTCGGGCGGATGCGACAGGCGTGTCCGTACGAAAACTTTGCCGATCGCCAGTATTTACATCGATGTAACTGCATGGTGGCATGAGCTCGACCCGAGTGCACCGGCACAAGCGAGGAGCAGCATGAGCAGGCCCCTGCCCACGGACATTCCGCGTCCCGAGTATCCGCGCCCCCAGTTCGCCCGGGCCGCATGGCTGAACCTCAACGGCCGCTGGCAGTTCGAGGTGGACCGGGCGGACAGCGGCCTGGAGCGCGGGCTGCGTGACCGTGACCTCTCGGGCGAGATCACCGTGCCGTTCTGCCCCGAGTCCGAGCTGTCCGGTATCGGCGACACCGACTTCATGGAGGCCGTCTGGTACCGGCGCACCGTGACGGTCCCGGCCGAGTGGGCCGGATCCGATGTGCTGCTGCACTTCGGAGCGGTGGACCAGGACGCCACGGTCTGGGTCAACGGCACCGAGGTGGCACGCCACCGCGGCGGTTTCACCCCGTTCACCGCGGAGCTGCGCGGCGTGGCCGCACCCGGCGAGGACGCGGTGATCGTGGTGCGGGCGCGGGACAGCCGGCACGGTCCGCAGGCCCGCGGCAAGCAGGCCACCTGGTACGCCAACACGCACTGCCACTACACCCGGACCACCGGCATCTGGCAGACGGTGTGGCTGGAGCCGGTCCCGGCCCGCACCCGCTTCAAGCGCCCCCGCATCACCCCCGACCTGGGCTCGGGCGCCTTCCACCTGGAACTGCCGGTCACCGCCAACCTGCCGGGTCACCGAGTGCGCGCGGTCCTCACCGACGGGCAGGGCGAAGCGGTGCGCGCCGAGGCCCGCGCCGACCTCGACCTGTGCCCGCGGCTGGTGCTGGCACTCCCGCAGGGCCGGGTGCGGACCTGGTCGCCGGCGGACCCGCACCTGTACGACCTGCGGCTCCAGCTGCTCGACGCCGAAGGCGCCGTCGTCGACGAGGCCACGTCGTACGCGGGGCTGCGGTCCGTGGCACTGCACGGCAAGCGGGTCCTGCTCAACGGCGAGCCGGTGTTCCAGCGGCTCGTGCTCGACCAGGGCTACTACCCGGACGGGCTGATGACCGCGCCCACCGACGCCGACCTGGTGCGCGACATCGAGCTCGGCCTGCGGGCCGGCTTCAACGGAGCCCGGCTGCACCAGAAGGTGTTCGAGGAGCGGTACCTCTACCACGCCGACCGGCTGGGCTATCTGGTGTGGGGCGAGTTCGGCGACTGGGGCTGCGAGACCGGCGTCCGCGACGACAATCAACGCCCGGACGCCAGTTACGTCACGCAGTGGCTGGAGGCGCTGGAGCGGGACCACTCGCACCCTTCGATCATCGGCTGGTGCCCGCTGAACGAGACCTACCAGCACCTGCACGACCGGATCACCGGACTCGACGACGTCACACGGGCGATGTTCCTGGCCACCAAGCAGGCCGACCCCAGCCGGCCGGTGATCGACGCCTCCGGTTACGCACACCGCGTACCGGAGACCGACATCTACGACTCGCATTGCTACGAGCAGAACGTCGAGGCGTTCGCCAAGACGATGTCGGGGCTCGCCGAGGACCGCCCTTACCTCAACACCGGTCCTGGAGGCCGTACTTGGTCGGTCCCCTACCGTGGGCAGCCGTACTTCTGCAGTGAGTTCGGCGGCATCTGGTGGGACCCCGCCGCAGCGGACACCGCGGCCGGCGACGAGACCGGCACGTCCTGGGGGTACGGCGAGCGGCCGCGCAGCGCCGAGGAGGTCATCGCGCGCTTCACCGGCCTGGTGAACGTGCTGCTCGACGACCCGGACATGTTCGGCTACTGCTACACGCAGCTCACCGACGTCTTCCAGGAACGCAATGGCGTCTACGGGTTCGACCGCAGCGAGAAGTTCGACATGGCCGCACTGCGCCGCGTCCAGCAGCGCGCGGCGGCCTGCGAGACCACCGGCTGAGCACCACCTTGCCGTACACCGATGCAGAGAGAGGCAGCTCCATGGTCGACCTGTCCCGGCGGGACGTGCTGCGGGCTTCGCTGGCCTCGGCCGCCGTACTGGCCGCCGGCGGGGCACTCACCGGCTGCGGTACGGCCGCGGCCGCCGGTGACCCGCGTACCGTGCACCTGTGGGACCTGTTCAGCGGCGCCGACGGGGTCCTGCTGAACGATCTGTTGCGTACCGCCCGGCCGGACATGCCCGGTACCCACGTCGAACGCACCGTGCTGGAGTGGGGCACGCCGTACTACACCAAACTCGCGATGGCCTCGGCCGGCGGGCGCGGGCCGGACGTCGCCATCGCGCACATGTCGCGCCTGGCGGGTTACGCACCCACGGAACTGGTGGACCCATGGGACACCGATCTGCTCGCCGAGTTCGGTGTCCGCGAGGAGGACTTCGCCGACGCGGTGTGGCGCCGCACGCAGTACCGCGGCCGGACGTACGCCGTGCCACTGGACACCCACCCCTTCATCGTCTTCTTCCACCCCGCCGTCGCCCGCAAGGCCGGACTGCTGACGGGCGACGGGGAGCTGGACCAGGAGGCGTTCTCCTCGCCGGCGCGCTTCCTGGAGGCGGGCAGAGAGCTGGCGAAGGCATCCGGCAAGCAGGGTGTGTCCTTCGGATACGTCAATGACACGGCTCAGGGCTGGCGGCTGTTCTACGGGCTGTACCGGCAGACCGGGAACGACTTCGCACTGCCCGAGGGCGGCCCCGTGACGGCGGACACGGACGCCATGGCCGAGGTCATCGCGTTCATGGCCAAGCTGGTCGACGGGCGCGCCAACCCCCGCCGCCTGGACTACCCGGCGGCGCTGGCCTCCTTCACCAACGGGCAGACGGCCATGACACTGACCGGGGAGTGGGAGCTCGGCACCTTCCGCGCCGCCGACCCGAAGGTCGGTGCGGCGCCCTTCCCCACGGTCTTCGGCACCCCCGCGATCTACGCCGACTCCCACTCCTTCGTACTCCCCCGGCATCCCGGTCGCGACGAGGCACAGCGCAGACGGACGCACCAGGCGGTGGCGGCCATCCTCAAGGCAGGGCAGACCTGGGCGAAGGCCGGTCACATCCCCGCTTACGAGCCGGTGACCCGCACCCGGGTGTACGCACGGCTCGAACCGCAGTCGCGGTACGCGCGCGCCGCCGACCACGTGGTGCTCGACCCGGCGGTCTGGTTCACCGGTGCCGGGTCCGACTTCCAGAACGCCATGTCACAAGTGCTGCAGCAGGCGCTGCTCGACGGCCTGGCGCCCGACCGGGCGGCCCGCGCCATGATCCAGCGCATCAACACGGCCCTGTCCCGGCCGAGCCCCGCCTGAGCCGCCGCGAAGGAGCCATCGATGTCCACTCAGTACGCTTCGCCCGGCCGGCCGCGAGACGCCGTCGGCACCTCCGAAGAATCCGGCAACAGAGCCGAAAGGCTCGGCACCAGAGCGCGCCGATACGTCCCTCCCGGCCTCCTCTTCGCCCTGCCCTTCCTTCTCCTGTTCGCCGTCTTCATGCTCTGGCCGCTGGCGGACGGCCTCTGGATGAGCCTCACCGACGCCTCGCTGTCCGCCCACTCCCCCTCGTTCGTCGGCCTGGACAACTACGGCGAGGCCCTGGGCGATGCCGAGATGTGGCGCTCGGTGTGGCACACCGTGTGGTTCACCGCGGTCTCCACGGTGCCGCTGGTGACGGTGGCGCTCGGCATGGCGCTGCTGGTGCACACCGGACTGCCCGGCCAGTGGGTGTGGCGGCTGGCGTTCTTCGCCCCCTACCTGCTGCCGGTGGGCGTCATCAGCCTGCTGTGGACGTGGCTCTACCAGCCGGACCTCGGTCTCTACAACCACCTGCTGAGCGCGGTCGGCCTGGACGGCCTCAGCTGGCTGAGCGACGAGTCGACCGCCCTGTACGCGATCGTGATCGCCACGTTGTGGTGGACGGTCGGCTTCAACTTCCTGCTCTTCCTCGCGGCGCTGCAGTCGGTGCCGGATCATCTGTACGAGGCCGCGGCGCTGGACGGAGCCGGCGCGTGGCGGCGGCTGTGGCATGTGACGCTGCCTCAGCTGCGACGTATCACCTCCGTGATCGCCGTGCTCCAGGTGCTCGCCTCGCTGAAGGTCTTCGACCAGGTGTACCTGCTGACCAAGGGCGGCCCCAACGGCTCCACCCGCCCGGTCGTCGAGTACCTCTACGACATGGGCTTCACCGGCTACCGGCTCGGCTACGCCTCCGCCATCAGCTATGTCTTCTTCGCCCTCGTCGTCCTCGCCTCCGCCGCGCAGTTCCTCGCCTTCCGCCGCAGGGAGAAGTGACATGACCGCCACCGAAGCCCGGGTGGTACGCCCGGGGCGCCGCGCCCTCTCCCCCGTCCCCGCCGTGCCCCGGGCCGGGCGGACGCGGCGACCGGCCCCGCAGCGCCGTCCCAACCTCACCCTGGGAGCGAGCAGGCTCTCGCGGACGCTCGCACTGGCCACCCTCTCGGTACTGGCCCTCACCTGGCTGCTGCCGATGGCCTGGGCGGTGTTCACCTCGGTCAAGTCCGAGCAGGACGCCAGCGACCCGCTGCACTGGATATGGCCGCAGGCCGGCTTCACCCTGGACGGCTTCCGTACCGTGCTCGAACGCGGCGACCTGCCACTGTGGATGCTGAACAGCTTCGTCATCTCCGCGGCGGTCACCCTCGTCACCGTGGTGGTGTCGGCGATGGCCGGCTACGCCTTCTCCCGGACCCTGTTCCGGGGCCGCCGGTGGCTCTTCACGATGTCCACGGCGGCGATCCTGGTGCCGCCGCAGCTGCTGATGGTCCCGTGGTTCCAGCAGATGCTCACTCTGAATCTGGTCGACACCTACGCGGCCGTGATCCTGCCGCAGACGGTCGCCCCGGTGATGGTCTTCATCCTGAAGAAGCACTTCGACACCATCCCCCGTGAACTGGAGGAGGCGGCCCGGCTCGACGGTGCCGGGCACGCCCGCATCTTCTGGTCGGTGATGCTGCCCCTGTCCCGCCCGATGCTCGCCGCCGTCGCCATCTTCGTGTTCATCGGCGCATGGAACAACTTCATGTGGCCGTTCATCTCCACGTCCGACCCGGCGCTGATGACACTGCCCGTCGGTATCACCTCGGTGAAGGACGCCTACGGCGTCAATTACGCGCAGACCATGGCGTCGGCGGTGCTGGCCGCGCTGCCGCTGGTGCTGGTCTTCGTCTTCTTCCAGCGGCACATCGTGAAGTCGGTGGCCACCACGGGCCTGGGAGGCCAGTAGCCAACACCCTTGTGTGCACCGTTCGTTCAGCGACGAAAGGGAGAACTCATGAGCTCAGGAATACGGCGCCGGAGCGTTCTGTCCGCGGCCGCGCTGGGTGGCGTGGTCGGTTCCCCAGGCCTCTCGGGGCCGGCCTCGGCGCAGTCGGCCGTCGGTGCCGGACCCTCGTCGACAACGTTGTCCGCGGAGGACGGCTATGAGCTGTGGCTGCGTTACCGGCAGGTGGCGGACCCCGGACAGCTCAAGCGCTACCGCGCCGCTCTGCGGACCCTCGTCTGGCAGGGGGGCGGCCCGCTCCAGCGATCGGCGGTGGACGAGTTGACCCGCGGGCTGACCGGCCTGCTCGGCACGCGTGTGAAGGCACGCTCCGACACCCCGTCCGGCGCGGCACTCGTGGTGGGTACGCCGAAGACCTCCCCCCTGATTCGGGAACTCATCCCGGCGGCCGATCTGGCCGAGCTGGGCGATGAGGGCTACCTCATCCGCCACGTCACCAAGCGCGGCAGAATCCGCACCGTGGTGGCGGCCCACACCGACCGCGGTGTGCTCTACGGCGCGTTCCATCTGCTGCGGCTCGTGCAGACCCGGCGGCCGCTGGAGCACGTCGATCTCACGGAGCGCCCCGCCGCGCCGTTGCGCGTGGCCGACCACTGGGACAACATCGACGGCTCCATCGAGCGCGGCTATGCGGGCCTGTCCTTCTTCGACTGGGAGAGACTGCCGCAGCCCGACGCCCGGTACACGGACTACGCGCGCGTCCTGGCCTCGCTCGGCATCAACGGCGCCGTGATCAACAATGTCAACACGCCCGCGGACTATCTCGCCGAGCCGTTCCTGACCAAGCTGGCCGCGCTGGCCGGCGTACTGCGCCGCTACGGCGTGACGCTGTACGTCACGGCGAACTTCGCGGCGCCCATCGACCTGGGCGGGCTGGACACGGCCGACCCCTTCGACGCGGGCGTGCGCGATTGGTGGCAGAAGAAGGCCAAGGAGATCTACGGCAAGATCGAGGACTTCGGCGGCTTCCTCGTGAAGGCCAACTCCGAGGGGCGCCCCGGACCGCTGGACTACGGACGCACCCACGCCGACGGGGCAAACCTGCTGGCAGGCGCACTCGAACCGCACCGTGGGATCGTGATGTGGCGGTCCTTCGTCCACGACGGCGACGAGCAATGGGACCGGCAGGCCTACCAGGACTTCACGCCGCTGGACGGGAAGTTCGCGGAAAACGTCATCGTGCAGATCAAGAACGGCCCCATCGACTTCCAGGTCCGCGAACCGGCCCATCCCCTCTTCGGCTCGCTGCCGCGTACGAACTCGATGATCGAGCTCCAGGTGACGCAGGAGTACACCGGGCACTCCACCCACCTGTGCTACCTGGTGCCGCAATGGAAGGAAGTCCTGGACTTCGACACGCGCAAGGGCGGCGAGGGAAGCACCGTGGCCCGTGTCGTGACCGGCCGGGTGCACTCCTACACGCGCTCCGGCTTCGCCGGCGTGATGAATTTCGGCGACGCCAGAAACTGGACCGGCTCCCACCTCGCCGCCGCCAACACCCACGGCTACGGAAGGCTCGCCTGGAACCCGGAGCTGTCCGCCGAGGACCTGGCGGACGAGTGGACCCGGATGACGTTCGGCAACGACCCCCACGTCATCACCACGGTCTCCGCCCTGCTGCTGGGCTCCTGGCACACCTACGAGGACTACACCTCACCGCTGGGCACCGGATACATCACGCACCCGCCGGACGGCTCGGTGACGGGGCACTTCGACCCCAGCCCGACCACGACCACCCAGTTCCACAAGTCCAACCGCGAGGGCATCGGCTACGACCGTACGGCCGCCACCGGCAACGGATACACCGAGCTCTACGCGCCGGCGACACGGGACGCCTACGAGTCACTGGAGAACTGTCCCGAGGAGCTGCTCCTCTTCCTCCACCACGTCCCCTACACCCACCGGCTGGCCAACGGCACGACCGTCATCCAGCACATCTACGACACACACTTCGCCGGTGCGGCACGGGTCGCCGACATGCGCAAGGACTGGGACGGGCTGCGCCGCCGCATCGACCATCAACGCTTCACCGAGGTACACCGCCAGTTCGACCGGCAGCTGGCCGAGGCCGCAAAGTGGCGGGACACCCTGGTCGCCTACTGGTTCGAGCTCAGCCGGGTGCGCGACGAGCGGCGCAGCTGGCTCCAAGCGGTCATCGCCCCGGCCGACACGGCGCTGCTGGGCGGCGAACGCAACGAGCTGCCGGTGCAGCTGGTCAATGCGACCGGCTCCGGCCTGCGCACGACCGTCTCGCTGGACGTACCCGACGGCTGGCGATCCGAGCAGGCAACCGGCTACGTGACCTCACGAGGAGACACCACGGTGAGGATGACCGTGGTACCGCCGCCGGTCCCCGCACTCGCCACCCTGCACGCGCGCCCGGAGTCGGGGTCCGTTCCGGTCCTCGACTCCTCGCTGCGCAGCCTGGCAAAGGCCGTCGTCGTCCCGCCCGCCGCCCGATGCGTACACGCTTTGGACGCCGGGCCCGGCTCGGCGCCGGTACTCAAGGACTACACCCGCCTCTCGCCCGACAGCACCTGGCACGAGGGCGCGGACTTCGGCTGGGTGGGCAACACACCGGACGCCACCGACACCGGACTCTTCGACGTCGTACGCCGGGACTACGTACGCGACAGCGCCCCGACCGTGCTGCGCCTGAAGCTGCCCGCCGGGCGCTGCACAGCGCATCTGCTCACCGGCGATCCCAACACCTTCAACAGGACGCTGGTCGTCCGCGTGGACGGCGAGGAGAAGGCCCGCAGCGAGCAGCTCGACGGACGGGAGTTCACCTGGCTCCGCTTCCCCCTGGACGGCGGGTCCTCAGGGCGCGAAGTGGACCTGGAATTCTCCGCGAAGGAGGACCGGACCTGGCATCTCAGCGCCTGCGTGGTGGTGGCCGACGACCGCGAGTGAGCGTGTCCGGACGGCCGGCGGCCCACCGAAAACCAGCGGCCGGGCCGAGGCGTGCTCACTACGATCCGGATCATGAGTACTCACCATGATGGCTCGTCTACATATCCGCGTGGTCCTGCGTTGAGCTGCACAGTCCGGTCGCGTACATGCAGGAGCCCGAGTGCGCCGACAACCTGCTGGCCCCACTGGCAGCGTTGAACGTGGGCGACCCGGCCGGCCTCGGCGTCGGCAGGGCCAACTACCGGACGGCCGATCCCGCCATGCTCGACGCCGCCAAGGCAGCGAGCATGGCGGATGCCACCGACGAGCAGTTCCGCGCCCTTCTCAACCTCCTGCAGCCCGATGAGTCCCCTGCTGTGATGGCGGCTGGCGCCCGGGGGCACGCCAACACCTGGGGAACGATCGCCCGCACGTATATCCGACTCACCAGTGACCGCACACTCCCGGTGGCAATGCAGGACCGGCTGATCGCCGAGGGCGACGCGCTCACCCCTGACAACACCTACGACGTGCACAGCCTGGACACCGGCCACACCGGCTTTCCCTGCAGCCCACGGTCGTGACGGCGATCCTGGAAGAACTGATCGCCCAGAGCCGGCCCACCGCGGTGAGTGGCCGCCCCGCCCCCAATGAGGCCTTTACGCCGACCGTTCCCACCAATGAGGCAAGCGATCGAGGCACCCTTGCGCCAGGGCGCGGCCGTATAGTCGGCTACCTCTCATGAGGAGCATGAGAAACAGGAGCATGGGGACACTGGCAGCCGTCACCCTGGTCGCGGGAACCCTGTGTGCCGCCGTACCGCATTCGTACGCGGAGGGCGCGAATACTGGTGCCGACCATCAGCAGGCACCGGCCGGTTCACCTCCGAAGCCGGGCGTCGACCTCGACACGGCCACCATCCCGCAGTTGCAGGCACGTATGGCTCGCGGATCGCTCACCTCGTCGGCGCTGACCAGCGCCTACCTGTGGCGGATCAAGACCATCGACCCGAAGGTCCACGCGGTGCTGCGTACCGACCCGACGGCTCTGCGCCAGGCCGCCGCCAGCGATGCCCGGCACCGGCACGGACGCACCCTCGGACCGCTCGACGGCATCCCCGTCCTGCTCAAGGACAACGTGGACACCCGCGGTATGCCGACGACGGCCGGGTCGCTCGCACTGGCCGGCAGCCCACCGCGCAATGACGCCCTCCTGGTGCAGCGACTGCGGGACGCGGGAGCGGTGATCCTCGGCAAGACCAACCTCTCCGAGTGGGCCAACTTCCGTGCGGAGAAGCCGACATCGGGCTGGTCGGCGGTGGGCGGGCAGACCAATAACCCGTACGTGCTCGACAGGAATCCGTGCGGCTCCTCCGCCGGTTCGGGCGCCGCGCTCGCCGCCTCCCTGGCACAGGTGGCGATCGGCACCGAGACGGACGGCTCCATCGTCTGCCCGGCCGGAATGAACGGGGTGGTCGGCCACAAGCCCAGCCTCGGACTGGTCAGCCAGGACGGCGTGGTACCGATCTCCGCCGAGCAGGACACCGCGGGGCCCATGGCGCGCAATGTGACCGACACCGCGCTCACCCTGTCGGTGCTCAGCGGCGACCGTACCGCTTCGCGCCCCGGTGACTCCCTCGGCCTCCCGAACGGGTCGGCTCGCACGGGCGACCTGCGCGGCAAGCGGATCGGCCTGTGGCGGCTGCCCTCGCTCGGCCCGGAGGTGGACGCGCTGATGACCCGTACCGCGAAGAAGCTGCGGGCGGCGGGAGCCACGGTCGTCGAGGTGACGCCCCCGTATCAGAAGCGACTCGCCGAGCTCGAATTCCCGGCACTGCTCAGTGAGTTCCACCGGGACATCGACGCCTACCTCGCCACCCGCAAGGGGCCGCAGAGCCTCGCCGAACTCATCGAGTTCAACCGCTCCCACCCCGCGGAGCAGACCTGCTTCGCCGGCCAGCAGCTGTTCGAGCAGGCCCTCGCCGCGCCTCCCACCACCGATCCCTCGTACCGGGCCAAGCGCGCCGAGCTGAAGGATCTCTCGCAGCGCTCCATCGACGAGACCATTGCCGCCCATCGGCTGGATGCCATCGCCTCGCCGACGAATCCGCCCGCCTGGACGACCGACTGCGCACGGGGCGACAACGACGTGATCCCGTCCTCCACCCCCGCGGCCGTCGCCGGATACCCGTCCCTCTCGGTGCCCGCCGGGTTCGTGAACGAGCTGCCCGTCGGAGTGCTCCTGATGGCCGGTAACCACCAGGACACCAGGCTGCTGTCGCTGGGGGCCGCGGTGGAACACCGGCTGTCCGCCTGGCGAGCGCCGCACTACCTGCCGTCGGTGGGCCCCGACGCCACCCAGCCGTCGCCATAGCCGGAAGGCTCGGAAGGAAGGCGACAGGGCTCGCTCTTCCTTCCGAGCCAGGTCAACCTCTCCACATCACTGATCAAGCGTTCTCCCGGAGCGTCAGCTCGGTCAGGACGTCCGGCAGATCGCTTTCCGCACTGGGCGTGATCTCGGTGACCTTGAGCATGGCGAGGTTTCCCTCTCTGGTCTCGGTGCCCAGCACGGTCCCCACCTTGATCGTCCGCTGCCTGCTCAGGTCCTTGGCGTCGATACGCAGGGGCAGCGCATTCCCCTCCCGGCCCTGCCGGCACTCCTCGAATGTCGTACCGGTGCTGATGCCGGTGGTGGTCCTGAATTCCCAATAAAGCCGCCGCGGAGGTCCGCTACCGCCCCGTCCCACGGGAGCGGCGCCGAGGCGGAGCCGCGGCTTCATGCGGGAGGCAGCGGAACGCGAAGGCAGACCGCCCCGCGCAGGTCCAGCCATGCGGCGTCGGGGGCCCGTACGAGCCGGAGGATCACTGCGTCGCAGCGCGGGCAGCGGGCCACCAGGCCCGGGGCATGCGCGTACACGCGCAGCTCCGCAACACGGGCGGTCAGCCCGCAGTCGGCGCAGCGGCCGGTGGCCACCGTGACATCCAGGACGAACAGTTCGCCCAGGGGACCGGCGAGTGCGTTGCCGTCCTCGTACTCCATGGTGTCCTGCCGGTCCATGTCAGCCTCCCGTGGGGCCGAAGCGTTCGGTTCTGATCCGACGGGGATCGTGGCCCGTGGCCACCAGCTCGGCCGCGGCGGCCTCGACGAAGCCGGTCGGCCCGCAGACGAGACAGACCGGCTCGATCTCCGGTGGCCAGCCATAGGCCTGCAGGTCGGCGAGCTGCAGGCGCTTGGCGGGTCTCGGCCAGTTCTCAGGCGTCCGCCGGGTGTAGAGGTGGGTGACCTCCAGGCCGCCGTCACCGGGCTGCGGGGTGCGCAGTTCGGAGGCGTAGTACCGGTCCTCGGGGGTGCGAACCGAGTAGATCAGCCGGAAGGGGGTGGGGCTGCCGAGGTTGCGGCGGGTGCGGATCATGGCCATCAGCGGGGCGATCCCCGATCCGCCGCCCACCAGCAGCACCGGGCGGGTGTCGGCCGGGCGCCAGACGAACCAGCCGCCCACCGGGCCCCGGATCTCCACCAGGTCACCGATCTCCATCACATCGGCCAGATACGGCGAGACCTCCCCGCCGGGCACGCGCTGCACCGTCAGCGCGATCCGGTCGCCGTCGGGCGCAGAGGCCAGCGAGTAGCTGCGCTGGGTGCTGTAGCCGTCCTCGGCGGTCAGCCGCACATCCACGTGCTGGCCGGCCAGGTGCCCGGTCCAGCCTGGTACGTCGAAAGCCAGCGTGCGGGCCGTGGGCGTCTCGTCGTGCAGGCCGACCAGTCGGGCGGCCTGCCAGGTCAGGGGGCCCTTCAGTCGCCCTGGTACCGCTGCTCGCGCCACGGGTCACCGTAGTCGTGGTAGCCGATGCTCTCCCAGAACCCCGGCTCGTCCTCGGTCAGCAGCCGCATGCCACGCACCCACTTGGCCGACTTCCACAGGTAGAGATGCGGCACCAGCAGCCGTGCCGGCCCGCCGTGCACCGGAGCCAGGTCCTCCCCCTCGTACTGGTAGGCGATCCACGCCCTGCCGCCCAGCAGGTCCGCCAGCGGCAGGTTCGTCGTGTAGCCGCCGTAGGAGTGGACCAGCACGAAATCGGCCGCCGTCTCCACCCCGGCGAACAGCGTGTCCAGCGATACCCCTTGCCAGCCGGTGCCCAGCTTCGACCACTTGGTCACGCAATGCAGGTCCACCGTCGGCCGCTCGCTCGGCAGCGCCAGCAGCTCCGGCCACGACCAGCGGTGGCGTCTTCCGCTCTCGGTCGTGATGGTGAACTCCCAGTCCCCCCGCGCGATGCTCGGCGTGGGACCGGCCGACAGCACCGGAAAGTCCTCGGTCAGATACTGGCCGGGAGGCAGCTTCACATCCGCTGGGCGCGCCCGGCCGTGAAAGCCCCGCGAAACGATTCCCATGGATCTGCCCCCTGAGGGTAACTCCCATGGATTTGCCTGTTCTTCGAGAATACACAAAACGCCGTAGCGGTCATCCCCGCTCGGATACTCCCCGAATCCCGGATGCGCAACCACACGCAACCCGCAACCCGCACTTCGTCGAGATCTGCCGGCTCTGAGCCCAGGCAGCAGGCCGGGGCCGCGTAGGCACCCTCACATGGCCTCGCCCATACCCGAGGGGCCCGTCCCGGTCTGCGTCGACGGCGCCTCCTCGCGGCCGCGCAGCAGCACCAGCGCGCCCACCGGGAACAACAGAACGGACAGCAGTCCGGCACAGACCAGAGCCGCGGCTGTGACGGGCCTCATCAGCCCCACGGTGACCCCGATCTGCGCCGCTGTGACCAGGAACGGCAGGGAGGTGGCCTGCAGCAGGACTGCCGCCAGCGATGACCGTATCCCCAGCGAGCGCCGGTACAGCAGTGCCGGCACGCCGCGTACGACCAGCAAAGCCACCAGAAACAGCGGAACCGGCAGCAGGGCCGAAGGGCTTTCGATCAGCCCCCGCAGATCCAGACGCAGGCCGCTGGCGACGAAGAACACCGGAATCAGAAAGCCGTATCCGAGGGCTTCCAGCTTGGTGCGGAAGTGAGGGTGGGTGGCGGAGCCCCGGTCCACCAGGCCGACGACCGCACCGGCCAGGAACGCCCCCAGAATGGTCTCCAGACCGAGCCTCTCGGCCAGCGCAACGAACCCGACGAGCAGCACGACCGCCGCCCGGACCCTGATCTGCGCCGTGGTGTCCTGCAAGCGCAGCAGCACATCACCGAGGCGCATCGAGCGGCTCGCCAGCAACACGGCCAGGGCCACCAGAAAGGTGAAGGCGACCAGCAGCACGACACGGCCGCCGGTACTACCGCCCGAGGTGGAGAACAGCAGGGACAGCAGCACCACAGCGCCGAAGTCCGCCACCGAGGAGGCCGCGATGATGGCCTTCCCCACCTCACTGCCCGTGTGACCCACGTCTTTGAGGAGTGGAACGACCAGCCCCAAAGAGGTGGCCGAGAGGGCGACCGCGATCAGCAGCGGACTCTGCACCCACCCGGCCAACCGGAAGAACACCCCTGCCGCCGTACCGAGGACGAGGGTTACCACATAGCCGAGCAGCGCGTTGCCCAGCAAGCGCCCCCGCAGCCAATGCAGATCGATCTCAAGACCGGCCAGGAACAGCAGAAACGCGAGCCCGAGAAGGGCCACGATCTGGACCGGCAGGTCGACCTGGATCCAGCCGAGACCGGCAGGGCCGAAGACAATGCCCGCGACGATCTCCAGCACCACCGCTGGAATGCGCACGCGGGGAGCAAGGCCGAGCAGCAGCGGAGCGAGCAGCGCGATCAGTACGACCGCGAAGAGGTTGACGAACGACACATCCGGCACGCCAGGCACCCCCTGCACACCGCACCCGTCCAGCAGGTGCAGCCACACTTCGCTGACCGTCGGGAAGCTGTAGGGCACCCAAACGTTGGAAATCGGCGCCTGCTACCGCAACCTCCGAAGACCACAAGATCCCGCCAGTTCGACTCGACCGGACGGGATCCCGGGAACCACGTTCGTGAGCAGCACGTCGAGATCATCTCCTTCTCCTGCTCGACAGGTCGTTGTCGCCTTCCAGTGATCGGCGCAGCTACCTGACGCTTCGGATGACTACGGCTCACGCTACGTGTTCCGTTCTTCCCGGGCTCGGGCACCGTGCAGCTGGGCTCCGCCGAGGCCATGGGGGTCGGGCTGAACCGCCACACTTCGCAGCAGTGGGTCGGGGAGGCCGGTGGCCGCCAGGCGTTCCAGTGCCTGACGGCGTTCGGTGACCGGTGCTCTGCGGTCACCGGTGGTGGCGGCGAGCAGGCGGTCGAAGAGGGCATACAGGCGCCGGACGATCTGCGGGTTGGCGGCGCCGTAGAGGAGTGTTTCGTCCAGGGCGAGCGAGATCAGGTCAGGCCACTCGGGTGCGGGACTGTGGATGCGCGGCCGGCCGTGCTTGTCCAGCAGCCACGCGGGGCCGAGGGGGCGGCGGGCCAGGCGTAGGAGGACGTCCTCGATCTGGTCCAGTGCCTGGACCGCCGTGGTCGGGTCGTTCACCGCGGGTGACAGCGCCCTGATGGCGATGTCGGCGAGGAGGCGGAAGCCGTACGCGGGGTCCTGCTCCACGGTGCGGCTGGGGCCGAAGCGAATGTGGGCGGCCACTTGGCGGGCCAGCCGGCTGTGCCGCGCCGAGCCAGTGCCGGCGCCGATGGCGGTGTCGGTGCTCGTGGAAGCGCAGGCAGGTTGGGCATTCAAGAACTCCAGGTAGGCAACCGTTGTGCCTGTGCCGACGAAAGAGCCCACGGCGTGCACGAAGCGCACGCGGATGTCGTGCCTGGCGGCGAGCCGGATCAGCTGGGGTTCGTCCAGCGCGAAGATCACCGATGGCCGCCTGCCGTAGACGACGGGCACCTCTGGCGGCAACGCGTGGCTCTCCGGCACCGGCCCCTGCCCGCCGGTGGGAGCGGGACGCGACCCCGCCTCGGGCGGATAGACCTGGTCGACGACAGTGCGCAGCCGTGCCCCGACGGCTCGCGCGAGCCCACCGCCGGTCACGGCGTGCCGCAGGGAGGCGAGCAGGGACAGTACGGTCACGGCGTCGGCCAGGACGAGGCCGACGGCGAGCGTCACCGTCAGCCGGGGGACGTTCTCGCCGCGGATCTGGCTCAGTGCCACCAGCGCGTACAGAGCGGTGCCGATCAGCAGGCCGAACAGGACGAGGTACCGGCTGAAGTGGCCGAGGGCCGCGACGAGGCGGGGCGACATGGCCTGCACGGTCTGGACGACGAGCGTGATGGCCGTGACGACGAAACCGGCCAGGGTGATCATGCCGCCGGCGATCGCGGCGAGCGTTGCCTGCGCCGTGGAGGCGTCGAAGGTCAGGCCGGCCGCGGGCAGCTGCCGTTCCCAGAGCGGCAGCGTCCAGCCCAGCAGCGCGCCCGCCACGACCAGGAGGAGCGCGAGGGCATGGCTGCGCGTGCGTCGGGCGCGGTGCGTACCCCGACTGCCGTGCGCGAACCGCGTACGCAGGGGGTCCGTCATCGTCGGCCGGGGGTGGGGAACAGCTCGCTCATCGGCTCCCTCGGTTCCGGGCACGGGACATCGGACTTCGAGCATCGGACGGCGCCGGCGGCCGCGCCAGCCCGCGGGTCCGCTCGCGTGGGCCCACTCGGACGCCTGCACAGGCGCACCGTCCTCCCGACGGCGTACATGCGGTTGTCCGGGCCGGACGGCCAGGGAAGAGTGACACTGCCGCGCGTCGTCGAGTCACCGGCCTCCGCACAGCGCCTGTGGGGTCGTTGTGCCACTGGCCTCCGCACAGCCTGCGAAGGAGCTGCGATGCCTGGAAACACCGAGCCCAAGTCCGCGGAGCCGGTCATCGCGGATGCCAACCGGGCGGTGCGGCAGCGCTTTGCCTTCGATGACACGCAGGACCTCGAGGACGCACGCCGCGGCTTCATGGGGACCGCGTCGGACAACCTGATCCGCTCTCCCGACGGCAGTACCGTCTGGGACCTCGGCGCGTACGGCTTCTTGGATCAGGACTGCCCGGACACGGCCAACCCGAGCCTGTGGCGGCAGAGCCGGCTGGCTGCCGACCACGGTCTGTTCGAAGTCGTCGAGGGCATCTACCAGGTACGCGGCTTCGATCTGTCGAACATGACCCTGGTGGAGGGCGAGCGGGGCGTCTTCGTGATCGACCCGCTGCTGTGCGCCGAGACCGCCGCCGCGGCCCTCGCGCTGTACCGCGCCCATCGCGGTGACCGGCCCGTCACCGGCGTGCTGTACACGCACAGTCACGCCGACCACTTCGGCGGGGTGCGTGGCGTCGTCCCCGACGGGGAGGCGGCGAGGAGCCTTCCGGTGCTCGCGCCCGAGGGCTTCCTCGACCACGCTGTCAGCGAGAACGTCTACGCCGGTACGGCGATGAACCGCCGAGCCACCTACATGTACGGTGCCGCGCTTCCCAAGGGCGAGCGCGGCCAGATCGGCACGGGCCTGGGCCAGACCATCTCCACCGGCGCGGTCGGCCTGATCCCGCCCACCGTGCACATCGCCCGCACCGGGCAGACCGAGACGATCGACGGCATCCGGATGGTCTTCCAGCTCACCCCCGGCACCGAAGCACCGGCGGAGCTGAACATCCATTTCCCGGACCATGCGGCGCTGTGCATGGCGGAGAACGCCACCCACAACCTCCACAACCTGCTCACCCTGCGCGGCGCCCAGGTCCGTGATCCGCGCAACTGGGCCCGCTACCTCACCGAGTCCATCGGCCTGTTCGTCGACGGCTCGGACGTCGCGTTCGCCTCGCACCACTGGCCGGTGTGGGGTCGCGAGCGTGTCCTGTCGTACCTGTCGGAACAGCGGGACCTGTACGCCTACCTGCACGATCAGACGCTGCGCATGCTCAACCAGGGTCTGACGGCCCCGGAGGTCGCCGAGGTGATCAAGATGCCTCCGGCTCTGGAGCGGGCCTGGCACACGCACGGTTACTACGGTTCGGTCAACCACAACGCCAAGGCTGTCTACCAGCGGTACCTGGGCTGGTTCGACGGCAACCCCGCGCGCCTGTGGCAGCACCCACCGGTCGAGGCGGCACGGCGGTACGTGGAGTTCATGGGCGGTGCGGACGAGGTCCTCGGCCGCGCCCGGCAGTGCTACGCCGACGGCGACTTCCGGTGGGTGGTCCAGGTCGTCGATCATGTGCTGTTCACCGATCCGGACAATGCACAGGCCCGTGAGCTGCAGGCCGACGCCCTGGAGCAGCTCGGATACGGCAGCGAGAACGGTACGTGGCGCAACTTCTTCCTCACCGGGGCCCTGGAGCTGCGCAAGGGACCGGTCGGCACCCCCACCTCGACCGTCGCCGCCGACCTGCTGTCGGCCCTGACGCTGGAACAGCTCTTCGACTCCCTCGCCGTCCGGGTCAACGGCCCGCGCAGCTGGGAAACGGAGATCGCCATCCGCTGGAACCTCAAAGCCGCGGCCCCCATCACCCTCCAGCTACGCAACGGCGTCCTCACCCAGGTCACCGGCGTCAGCCCGGCAGCGGCCGATCCGGACGTGGAGATCGCCCTCGACGAAGCGGCCCTGCGCGCGGTGCTCGTCGGCGCCATCACCCCCGACGAACTGGCCGAACGCGCAGGCGTCGAGGTCACCGGCGACCTGGGAAAGCTGACGGAACTCCTCGGTTTCCTCACCGATCCCGACCCCGACTTCGCCATCGTCACCCCCTGACACGGCGACACGGCAGCAACTCATGACGCATCCCGGCACCCTCGTCCTGATCATGACCGCCGCCGTACTGGCGCCGCTGCTGGTATACGTCACACGACGCCGGCTCTCCGTACCCCTGGTCATCTTCGAGATCGCCCTCGGCATCCTGCTCGGCCCGGACGTCCTCGGCTGGGCACACCCCGACAAGGTCACCGACACACTCGCCCACCTCGGACTGGCCATGCTGATCTTCCTGGCCGGTTACGAAATCGAGTTCGCCGATGTCCGCGGTGACACACTGCGACGCGCGTTGTGGGCCTGGCTGGTCTCCCTGGCCGTCGGTATCGGGCTGGCCCTCCTGATCAGCGGCGGGGAGATGTTCAAGGCGTTCGTCATCGGTACGGCACTGACCAGTACGGCGCTCGGGACGGTCCTGCCGATGCTGCGTGACCGCGGTGAACTGCGGGGCCGTTTCGGCACAGTGATGTCCGCGTTCGGGGCGGTCGGCGAGTTCGGTCCCGTGGTCGCCGTGGCGCTGTTGCTCAGCGGGCGCCGGCCGGCCGAGTCGGCGGCCCTGCTGGCAGCGTTCGGAGTGCTCACAGCCGGCGCCGTCTTCTGGGCGCTGCGTCCCCGGTCACGCTGGTTCGTCCGGCTCACCGAGCGGACACTGCACAGCAGCGGCCAGTTCGCGGTGCGGTTCGTCATGCTCCTGCTGGCCTGCATGCTGGGCCTGGCCGAGGTCTTCGGCCTCGACGTACTGCTGGGCGCCTTCGCCGCCGGGGTCCTCACCCGCCTGATACTGCACCGGGCCGCGCCCGCCAGCAGTGCGGAGGTGCTCGGCAAGGTGGAGGCGATGGGGTTCGGCTTCCTGGTACCGCTGTTCTACGTCGTCACCGGCATCGAGTTCGACCTGGACGCCCTGCTGCACAACCCCGGCACCCTCCTGCTGGTGCCGCTCTTCCTGCTGCTGTTCCTGCTGGTGCGCGGTGGGCCGGTGTATCTGTTCGCTCCCAGGGATCTGAGCCGTCGTGACCGGGTGGCCCTGCCCTTGTTCGCCTCGACGTGCCTGCCGCTCGTCGTCGCGATCACCACCATCGGCCTGGACCAGAAACTCCTCGGCTCGGACGAGGCCGCAGCACTGGTCGGCGCGGCGATGCTCTCCGCGATCAGCTCACGGGCGATGTCGAGGTGGCCGACGTGGCGTGCGTTCTCCTGGAGCACGTGGCACAGGATTCGTCCGAGGGACGGAGCCTGGTCGGGTGTGGGGAACCGTCCTCCCACTCGGTGCCTTTCGGTCAGCGCGGGAGGTTGTTCCGGACGATTCCGCATGGCACGGCCGTAGCGCAGGGTGCACGCCTCGCCCGGCGTTTTCGCAGGCGCGCGGGTAACAGTGGTCGGCGCCCCTTCTCCCCCGGTCGCGCGACGGCGGCGTGGGGCATCCCGCACCCCTTGGGCTCGCCATCGGGTTCTGTCCGTACGGTCATCAGCGGAGCCATCCACTCGGGCCGCCGGGCGCGATGCGGGGAACTGCACGCGTCGCGACGAGGGTCCACTCAATGGAGGTCGCCGACCGGCATCACCTGGGATCCCCCGGCCTCCCTCAGAACGGCACCGGTTTCGAGCGCCCCCGCGCACATGACGTACGGTTCCGGCTCGTCGGTGTCCACCAGGGCGGAACACACTTCCGGCAAGGGGTGCTGGCTGGTTGGTTTCCGATGGATACGCCAGCAGTGTGAGCGTATGTCAGGCAGGCCCCGGACAGAGCTGTGCCGCTCTCCGGCACGCTGCCGATCGAGCACGGCGCGATTACCAGGACTTTGCCACCGCAGAACCGCTCGGCCCGCGTTCAACGACCTCCGGCAGCTAGCAACGCCGCAGCTCCCGCCTACGGTTGGCCCCCGGGAAGGCGTGCACTCCGAACTCGTGATGGCTCGCGCTCGATGCGCTGATCGCGAGGTCAAGGAACTCCCGCGGGACGGCACCGATGTTCGCGAGCCGCACAGCGAGACAGTGCGGCGCTCGATGCGCTCGATGCATTTCGCTGGAGGACGGCACACTGTGGACCGGGATCGGGGCGATATTCCGCGATGACTCGACAGCTGACAGAACGGTTACCGGAGCACCCACGAACCGGAGCGGCGACCACACCCGACGTGCCTCCCATCGCCCACCTCAGACTGCTCGGGGGCTTCCGGCTTCAGTACGGTGGTGAGGCCTCCGAGGCAACTGACGTCAGCGCGAGCGGCCAGCGACTGCTGGCGTACCTGGGGCTACGTCAGCAAGCGACCCGCACTGTCCTCGCCGGCACACTGTGGCCGGACGTCACAGAAGACCACGCGCTGGGCAGCCTGCGCACCACACTGTGGCGGCTGCGCCATCAGCGGCCGTCAGTGGTCCGGAGCCACCAGGACACCCTCGCGCTGGAGGACTCGGTGCGCGTCGACGTACACGACCTGTGCTGGTGCGCACTGCGTGCCGTGCAGCCGGAGGCGACGGCGGACAGGCAGCCCAACGTCGCCCCGCTCCTCACCGGAGAACTACTGCCCGGCTGGGACGAGGACTGGGTCGTGCTGGAGCGCGAACGACTCCAGCAGTTGCGCTTGCACGCTCTCGAAACGCTGGTCGGCCACCTCATCGAACACGCCGGGTACGCACTGGCGCTGGAGGCAGCATTGGAGTGCGTGCGAACGGACCCGCTGCGTGAGAGTGCGCACCGCGCGGTGGTGACCGTGCATCTGGCCGAACGCAATCTCGGTGATGCGGTACGGCACTACCAGGCCTTCCGCCGCCTCCTGCGCCGGGAGCTCGGGGTGGAGCCCTCGGACCGGTTCCGTGCGCTGATGCGACGGGCACTGACCTGACCCGGGGCGGTGCACCGCCCCTACTCACCTGCGGTGTGACGGCGAAGTGACGCGCCCGGGGCAGTCTGTTCGGCACCCACAACCGAACGTCGGTAGCGGAGAGAGGGGGTGCGCAATGCGCAGCTCGGCCTATGAGCCTCCCATGCTGGTGAAGGTCGGTTCGTTCGCGGACCTGACCCGCGGTCGAAGGCACGGTGAAGACCGCGACTGTCGGGGCTGGTACTGCCCCTATCACTGATGCGCTAGGAGTGGCATGACCCACTTACCCGGGTCGGTGCACGGCGAGGCGTGGTTCGTGGTCCTGCCCGACCACGCGGCCGCTCTCGCCGTGTCCCACGTACCGGTACTCGCCGGACTCCGGCGCATCGACCACGGCTCGGGGCGCCCCTGGCTGCTCGGGCAGTGGCGCGACGGAGCCGTCACCGTTGCCGAAGCCGGCCCGCTCCGGGTGGCGTTGATCGGATACTGCTCCATGACGGAGGCGGAGCTGACCGCTGCGATCCGGCCGTTGCACACCGTCCATGACGTGGACCGCCTACTGCCTCAGCTGTCCGGCGCCTTCCATCTGGTGGCGGCCGACCCGGACGGCGTGCGAGTACAGGGCACGCTCTCCGGCACATGTCGCGTCTTCCGTGCCCGCGCCGGTCATCACCGCCTTGCCGCCAGCCGCGCCGACGTGCTCGCCCGGATGCTGGGCACGGGAATTGATGACCGGCAGATTGCCGTACGTCTGCTGTCACCCGCCGCTCCGCACCCTTTGCAGGGCCAGTCCGTGTGGTCCGGCGTACAGGCCGTGCCGGAGGACGCGTACCTTCATCTGAGGGCTGACCGGCCCGCCACGACGACGACATGGTGGTGCCCCCCTGCGGCCGGCCTCTCCCTCTCCGCGGGGGCGCCACGGCTGCGCGACGCCCTCAGCGCCGCAGTGACTGCTGCGGTCCGAGGCGGTGGAGCCCGCAGCTGTGACCTCTCCGGCGGCCTGGACAGTACCCCGGTCTGCTTCCTGGCGGCACGCCTGGCCGACCGTCTCACCACGTTCACCTTCCCGGTCGCCGGTACCGGCGATGATGACCCGTACTGGGTGAAGACGGCGCTGGCAGCGCTGCCGGATGTGGAAGCGGTCTTCGTCCCCGAGGGGGAGTCGCCCTTGCCGTTCGCGGAGGTGAGCACACCGGGCACGGTGCTCGACGAGCCCTACCCGGGCCTGGAGGACCGTGCTCTCCTGCTGGACGTCACACGCCGTCTGCCCCACCACTCCTCCGGCCGCCATCTGACCGGGCACGGCGGTGACGAGGTGCTCGAATGCATGCTGAGTTACCTGTACGACCTCGCACGCACGCGTCCGCGCATCGCCTGGGACCACCTTCGGGGGTACCGCGCACGCCACCGGTGGTCGCTGCGCGACTCACTGGCCGCACTGGCCGATCGTCGTAGCTACCGCCAGTGGCTCGCCGCCGTTCTCCCCCACCTCACCGAACCGCCGCCTCCCGCGACACCGGCCGAACACCTGGGCTGGGGCCAAGCCCCCCGGCTCCCGTCGTGGGCCACCGCCAGGGCCGTCGACGCGGTCCACTCCCTCGCCGAAGAGTCACCGTGGACACCGCTCGCGGCGCACCGAGGGCAGCACTCGACGCTGGAAGCCGTGCGCTTCAGCGGCCGGGCCAGCCGGCTGGACGGCTGGCTCATGGCGGACAGCGGGCTGCCGATGGCCGCTCCCCTGCTGGACGACCGGGTCGTCGAGGCGTGCCTGGCTGTCCGGCCGCACGAACGCACCACGCCCTGGCACTACAAACCACTCATGACGGAGGCCATGCGCGGGCTGCTCCCCCACGAGCTGCTGCGCCGCACGACCAAGGGCGGTGGCGTCGCGGAGGAGCTGTTGTACGAAGGCTTGCGACGCCACCGCAGCGAACTGCTCGCACTCACCGAAGAATCCCGACTGGCCGCCCGGGGACTCATCGATGCGATGGCTCTGCGCCGGATGTGCGCGAGCTCCTTCATGCCCGGCCTGAGCCCTCACGCGCTGGCGCTGACCCTCGCCTGCGAGGCGTGGCTGCGCGACATGGAGTCCGCGGCCGGCCGCCGTGACGATGCTTGAGGAGGACGTATGACCTTGCGCCTGTTTCCGCACGTGTCCCTCACGAAGAACGACGACGGAGCCGTGCTGCTCGACGAACGCCGCGGCGACTACTGGCAGCTCAACCACACCGGCACCGCGGTGCTGGACACCCTCCTGGCAGGCGGTACACCTGCCGACGCGGCACGTGTACTGGCTGATGATCACCCGGTCCCGGCCGACCGGGCAAGCGAGGATGTCACGGCTCTGATCGACTCGCTGCGCTCCGCCCGTCTCGTGGAGACCTCATGAGTGAACCGGAACTTCCCGTCACGAGTGAACCGGAACGCCCCGTCCTCACCACCGCCAGGACCACGCTGCATCCGGCCGAACGGCAGCGTGACCGCCGGCGGATGACACTACGGCGCAAGGCAACGGCAGGCGTTGCCGTCGGTACGGCGCGACTTCTGGCACGGCGGTCACCCGCGCGCATCCGTACCGTCCTCGGTGTACTGAGCCGTGGCGCCGCTCCCGCCTCGTACGGGCAGGCGGAGCGAGCCCGACGGGACGTGGTCGCGATGAGCGGCATGTGTGCGGGGCAGGCATGCGTGGTGCGTTCACTTGCCACGGCTCTGCTCTGCCGGGCGACCGGTGTCTGGCCCACGTGGTGCACCGGAGTCCGGACGTTCCCCTTCCGGGCACACGCCTGGGTCGAGGCCGACGGCCGGCCCGTGGCAGAGCCGGCCGAGGTCGGCCAGTACCGGGCCCTGATACGCATCGGACCACGCCCGTCGGAACGATGTCCGCTGCCGACGGGTGCCGGGACGGGTGATGTTCCTGCGTGACGCGTCCGCCGGTGTGTCCCTGCGGACCCTCCTCGCCACCGCTCGCGGTCACGGCAGGAGCGTTCTCCTGGCTCTGCTCCTCACCATCGCCTCCTCCGCACTGAGCCTGGCTCAGCCGCTCCTGGCCATGCGCGCCGTCGAAGCCACCCGCAGCGGACCGGGCCTCGTCCCCCTTCTGATCCTGCTCGCCTTGGTGTTCGTGGCGGAGGCGGTGGCCGGCGGCGGCGCGCACTACCTCCTGCAACGCGTCGGCGAAAGCATCGTTCTGGGTCTGCGTACCAGGCTCGTCTCGCGCTTGCTGCGGCTGCCGATGCGCACGTACGACAACCACCGCATGGCCGACCTCATCTCCCGTGTCAACGCGGACACCACCCTGCTGCGTGACGTGGTCGCCTTCGGATCGGTCGACGTACTCTCCGGACTGCTCTTCGTCATCGGGGCGACCGTGATGATGGTGTGGATCGATGCGTTCCTCTTCGTTCTCGTCTGCGTCACCATCGGCGTCTGCACCTGCCTCACCACATTGCTGGTGCGAGGCATCAGAACAGCCACCGAACGCACCCAGGAAAGCGTGGGCCGGATGGCAGCGGACCTCGACCGGGCGCTGTCCGCCATCCGCACCGTCAAGATCAATCACGCGGAGGAGCGCGAGGCCCGACGCGTCACGGATCAAGCACGTGCCGCGTGGCGCGCGGGGATCCACGTCGTCAAACTCGACGCCGTGATCGGTCCCCTGGTCGGCCTGTCCACCAACGGTACGTTCATCCTCGTCCTGGTCGTCGGCAGTGTGCGGGTCTCGCACGGGAGCCTCGACCTGGCCCGGCTCGTCGCGTTCCTGCTCTATCTCACCTACCTCGAAGCGCCGCTGTCCGCCCTCTTCGAGACCGCCGGTCTGATACAGAGAGGCCGCGGCGCCTTGAAACGCATCGACGGCATGGCCCGTCTGCCGGTCGAGGACCTGATCTCAACCAACGGCCACCGTGCCTGGCGTCCCGGCTGCCACGCGGCAACGCCCGTACTGGAGCTGCGCGACGTCCACTTCGCCTACGGCGACCGTCCTGTGCTGCGGGGCGTCTCCCTCACCGTGCCGCAGCGCTCCCGCACGGCCCTTGTCGGCCCCTCCGGTGCCGGTAAGTCGACCGTCTTCGCCCTCATTGCCCGCTTCTACGACCCCGACCGGGGCGACATCCTCCTGGACGGCCTGGACACCCGCCGACAGCTCGCCCTCGGCACCTGCCGGGCCCGCATCGGCCTGGTCGAACAGGACTCTCCCGTTCTCTACGGCACCCTCCGAGACAACCTCTGCTACGGGGCTCCGCACGCCACCGAGGCCGAACTGCTCCGCGCCGTCGAGCTGGCCAACCTCAACGACCTATTGCGTCGGCTGCCGGCCGGCCTCGACACCCCGGTCGGCGACCGCGGCACACTCCTGTCCGGCGGCGAGCGCCAACGCGTCGCCATCGCCCGTGCGCTGCTGCCCCGCCCTTCTCTGCTTCTCCTGGACGAACCCACCTCGCAGATGGACGCGCTGAACGAGGCTGCGCTGACCGACACGCTGGAGCAGGTGACGGCAGAGGCGACGCTTCTCATCATCGCTCACCGTCTCTCCACGGTCCGCTCCGCCGACCACATCGCCGTACTCGACGCCGGCCGAATCCGCGCTACCGGCACGCACGACGAGCTCCTACGGTCCGACCGTCTCTACCGCACACTGGCGCAGAGCCAGTTGCTCACGCCGGGTCAGCGTAGGCTGTAAGGGATTGCTCGGTGCACGGGGACAGTCGGCCACGGGGACTGCGATGAGTGATCAGCAGACAGCACCTGCACGGTCTTACGAACTGCTCGGTCCGTTACGTGTGCGGCTCGGCACCGCACCGCTGCAACTCGGCGAGGCACAACAGCGTGTGGTACTCGCGGTGCTTCTGCTGCACGCCAACCAACCGGTATCGACGGATCGGCTCATGGAAGCGGTGTGGGGACTCGCGCCTCCGGCACGCGCGCTGAATCTGCTGCAGCGGCATGTCTCCGCACTGCGCCGGGTGCTCGAACCGGACCGGCGGCCTCGCGGTCCGTCCTCCCTTCTCGCCTGGACCGACGCCGGATACCTGCTGACCGTGCCCGCCGATGCACTGGACCTGCACGCCTTCGGCCGGGAAGTGGCACGTGCGCACACCGCTCGGGCCACGGGCGATATGGCCGTAGCGGCCGAGGCACTGCATGGTGCGCTGCGGCTCTGGCGGGGCCGGCTGTGCGAGGGGCTTACCGCACCGTTGCTGGACATCGAGCGGGACCGGCTGGAGGAGCAACGACTCACCGTGCTGGAGGAGCGTATCGAGGTGGACCTGGCACTGGGCCGGCACGCGGAGCTGGTGGCCGAACTGACCGGGCTGGTCAGGCACCACCCGTTGCGGGAACGGATGCACGCACACCTCATGATCGCCCTGTACCGCTCCGGCCGCCAGGCCGAGGCGCTGTCCGTGTACCGCGACGCCCGGCTGTTGCTGGTCGACGAACTGGGCGTCGACCCCGGCCCCGAGCTGCGGCGTCTGGAGCAGGCGGTGCTCACCGCCGATCCCGCTCTGACCTCACCGCCGATGACCAGGGCCGAAACGGTACGGGCACCTCGCATGCTGCCTGGTGACGTCATGGGCTTCATCGGGCGGCAGGAGCAGTTGGCCGAGCTCGATGCGCTGGCGCATCGGGGCTCGGACGACCGCGGGATGGCGATCGGTGCGGTCACCGGTGCGGCCGGGGTGGGCAAGACGGCCTTGGCGGTGCACTGGGCCCACCGAGCGCAAGAAGCATTTCCTGACGGGCAGTTGTACATCGATCTGCGCGGGTACGACCCCGAACGGCCGGTGGCTCCGGGCGATGCGCTGGCCCGGTTCTTGACCGCACTCGGACTCGACGGGCAGAGCATCCCCTTGACGATGGAGGACCGGGCGGCCCGTTACCGCAGCGAGTTGACCGGGCGGCGCGTTCTGGTACTCCTGGACAACGCTTCCTCAGGAGAGCACGTCAAGCCGCTGCTGCCCGGGACCCCGACGTGTCCAGTGCTCGTGACCAGCCGGGATTCCCTCGCCGACCTGGTCGCCCTGCACGGCGCCCGACGGCTCACCCTCGGCACACTGCCCACGACCGACGCCCTCACGCTGCTGCGCCGGCTGATCGGTCCCCGCGTACAGACTGCTCCCCGGGCCGCCGCGCAGCTGGCCGTCTTGTGCGTACGGCTGCCGCTGGCGCTCCGTATCGCCGCCGAACTGGCCGCCTCACGTCCGCACGACGACCTGTCCGTCCTGGTCACGGAGCTGACCGACCAGCAACGGCGACTGGACCTCCTGGACTCCGGCGGTGACCCCCGCGCCACCGTACGCGCCGTCTTCTCCTGGTCCTACCAGCAGCTGCCCGCTCCCGCTGCCCGCACGTTACGCCTCCTCGGTCTGCACCCCGGGCCCGACATCGATCCCACCGCGGCGGCCGCTCTCAACGGCACCGGCCCGGAGGAGACCCGCCGCTCACTCGGCGTACTGGTTCGCGCGCACCTCCTCCACCACACCGGAAGCACCCGCTACGGCATGCACGATCTGCTGCGCGCCTACTCCGCCGAACTCGCCACCCGTACCGACTCCGATGCCGACAGGCACGCCGCCCTGACCCGTCTCTTCGATCACTATCTGTTCAGCGCCACCGGTGCCATGGCCGCCTTCCATCCAGCAGCCCCACACCATCGGCCACCCGCGGCTTCCCTGCCCGCCCCACTGCCGGCGGTCACCGGCCCCGACGCGGCCCGGGACTGGTTGGAGACCGAACGCGACAACCTGGTCGCCGCCTGCCTCCACGCCGCGCGTACGGGCCTGCACCCACCTGCCCTCGGCCTGGCCGACACGCTCTCCCGTTACCTCGACGTCAGCAGCCGATATGCCGAAGCACACGCCGTGCACACCCACGCGCATCAGGCCGCCCGCAGTGCCGGCGACCGGACGGCTGAAGCCCGCGCGCTGTACCGGCTCGGAATGGTCTGCTTCTGGCAGGGCCACTACCCACAGGCAAGTGATCACCTCGATCAGTCCCTCGCTCTGTTCCGGCAGACCGGCAACACAGTCGGCGAAGGCGACGCACTGAGCCACCTCGGTCTCGTCCGTTGGCGGCAGGGCCACTACCAGCAGGCCACCGAGCACCACCAGCACGCCATCGCTCTCTTCCGGCAGGCGGGCGACAGCGATGGAGAAGCCCTGGCGTTGCTCTTTCTCGGCCTGTCCGCCTGGAAGCAGGGCGAGTGCGGCCCTGCCATCGACCGGCTGCAGCAGGCCCTGGCCCTGTGCCGCCGGCTCGGCAACCGCTCCGGGGAGGCCTATGCCCGCACGGCTCAAGGCTGGTTCCGCTGTTCTCAAGGCGACCATGGACGAGCGATCGAGCTGCACGACCAAGCCCTGCGGCTCTTCCGGCGGCTCGGCAACCGTACCGGCGAAGCAGCGGCGCTCAACGGCCTCGGCGAGAGCCTGCATGCCGGCGGCCGTACGGCCGTGGCCCGCGCCCGGCACACCGCCGCACTGACCGTGGCGACTGCCATCGGCGCCCGATTCGAGCAAGCCCGCGCCCACGATGGCCTTGCCGCCACCCACCTGGCCACCGGCGACCGGGCCAAGGCCCACCGTCACTGGGCAGATGCCCTGGCCCTCTACACCGCGCTCGGCGTTCCCGAGGCCGGCACCGTTCTCGCCCGGCTGGCCGCACTGGAGCCCAAGGCCGCCGGTGGGAGCTCGACACTGCTTCTGCCCGGGCAGTAGGGCCGAAGCCGTTGTCTCCGCTCAGCGCCGCCACCATGGACGCAAGCGCTCTGCATCGGCGATCGCTGCCGCCACCACTCGGCCGACCTCGCGAGTCGCACTCAGGACCTCATCCAACGACTTCGCGCGGTTCGCCACAGTTGTCAGCTCGGCCAGAAGCGCATCCCGGCCCGGATGCGGAGGCAGCGCCTCGGCTGCATCCGTGATCAGGCCCCGCAGGCGCAGCCCCGCCCACTGCTCCGCCGCGGCCGCCCCGAGCCGCAGCTCCGGAAGGTCGCGGAGTTGCTCGTGGGCCTCCGGTTCCGCATGGGTTCCTGACGAGGCTCTCAGACCATGTGAAGGGCCACTCTTCATCTCGCTCACGCTGCCTCATCCCGCCGAGGAACGATCATGAACTTGTCGCCACGGGCGCTGTAGACGACCTGTACGTCCTCACCTGCCGCGTTGCGGCCTGCGGCCTCCGCGTCCAGCCTCGGCAACGACCGCGGATCGCCCGCAGGTAACCATCGGGACTCTGCACTTCGTCCCGGAGCGTACTCGCCCCTCAACATCCTGGCGTTCCCCAGCGAAGCGGTTGCCCAAGGATTCGTCGAGTGCTTCATGATGTGCCCACTGTCCCTGTCGTTTAAGCAATTCTGCCGGGCCGGCCAACGGACTGACCTCTTCGAAGGCCCGTGGCTTCATGGTTCCTGCCCGAGTTGCAGAACTCGTTGCACCGGCCGCTGCAGCGGCCCAAGGACTGGTACTAGGCCGCCGCGCGGCGAGGGCGGCCGACGAGTTCACCGCCGCAGTCGGGACGCAGCGCTGTGCCACATCGTTCGCAGCGGTCGCGCATCTCCAGTCTCCAGTGCCATGGCTCTCCTGACGAGTTCGAGTATCCGTTGCCCGCGTGTGCCGGCGCCGGAGGAGATCGAGTGCCCATTCTCGGAACACGGATATTGACCTGAAAGTGTCGACAGGGACAGCTTTGCGCAAGATCGGGCCACTGCGGGAGCACCCGAGGGCCCCGCCAAGGAATCGCGTACGGGTCGGCCCCATCTCCCCGCCACGAGATGACACGGCGAAAATCAGCCATGTTCCGCCCGGGAGGCGCTAACTTCCTTACTGAGAGGTCAAGTTCGAGAGGGCGCCGGTACGTTTGGCTGAAGCAGGGCGGTTCACCGGGTGTGATGCAACCGGGTCATGAGACCGGGCCGAAAGGACGGGGGTCCGATGCTTTCGTGGGCCGAGGGCGCGCTGTACGGCGCCGGCGGCGGGCTGATCGTCGAGGCCGTCGTGACCTTCGGGCGGCTGCACGCATGGCAACAGGCGCGGCATGCGGCGAGGGTGGCCACCGAAGTGTTGCCACAGCTCAGCACGTACATCGACCCGCCCGCTGATGCGCTCGCCGCGCTCTTCCGCATCGTGCTGGGCGGTGCGGCGGGCTGGCTGCTCCACGGCGAGCTGGCCGGGGTGTACGCGGCCATCGCCGTGGGCGCTTCAGCGCCTGCCGTACTCGCCCAGATGGGCAGCGCCACCACCATGGCCGAAGCACTCCAGACCGGCGCCGCTCCCGGGGCCGCGTCCGGAGTCCCCTCAGGAGCCGCCCCCGGGCCCGGAGTCGCCGCACCCACCGTCCCGGTCCCGTCCACCACACCGGCCCCTCCCACCGACCCGGCTCCTCCGGCCGTCCCCACGCAGCCCGAGCCACCGGGACGCGACCGGACGCGAGGGGAGGCCACGCCGTGAGTCGCGGATCGGTCGCCCGGCGCTCCTGGGCATCATTCACCGGCGGACGTGGCACCAGCACCGGCCCCCGGCGGGCAGCGGAACGCGGACGTGCCGGGTACAGCATCTGGCAGCGCACCTGGGCATCCTTCATCGGCGTCCCCCTCCCCCCACGCCGCCCCGTCCACGGCCCCGCCTCCGCTCCTGCCCTCGCTTCACCACAGCCGCTCGCGCATCGGCCCCCGGCCCGTCCCCTTGCCCCGGGGTGGTTCACGCTGCCGCCGCTTCCCGCGGTCGGCGCGCTGACCGCCGCCGGGAGTGACGCCGTGGTCCTTGAGGCCTCCTCCCCCGACGGCCGTACGAGGTTCCTGCTGCGTCGTCCCGCGGGCGACTCGTCCGAGTACCGACTTGAGCTGGTCGTGCGCGATGGCGACGACGAGGACCAGCCCCAGCTGGCCACGGTCACCTACGCACAGCCGGGCGGGGACGAGCACGTCCTCCTCGTGCCCGTGGCGCGGGGGCGGTTCGGGCCCGCGGCCTCGTACGTCCGCCTCAGCGGCTTCGGACCGGACGCGACGTGGGCCGCCACCGGCCCGTATCCCGTCCCGGCGGAGGCGGACTGGTCCCCGGCCACCGTCACGGACTCCATCGGCGCGGCGCTCAACGAAACGACCCGGGACGCCTGGCGTCGCGTGAGGGAGGTCGTGGGCGAAGGGATGCGCGACGTCATCGACAGTGCGCTGCAATGACGTCCAAGGAGGCGGCATCAAAGGTGTCCAAGGAGACAGCGGCCAGGCCGTTCAGGAAGGCGGCGCCCGGCGCCGCCGGGCGGCACCGCGCCGCGGTCGATGCCGTACTCCGGGAGGCTGCGAGTTCGCAGGCCGCGGTGCACGAGCTGCTCGGAGAGCGGCAGTTGTGGTGGAAGGCCTGCAGTGAGGCGGTCCGTGCAGACCCCGCCTGGCTGCGCTCCGGGCCGGCCGAGGAGCTGGCCGCCTGGATCGACGCGACAGCTCCGGATCAGTCGGCCGACGCCATGACGCCCGCCGGCCACGCCTATCTGCTGGCCCTCGCGCTCAGCGCACCGGAGGGCGGGGCGGCGCAGCACGACGATGCCCTTGCCCGCGTGCGGAGCATGTGGGCGGGCAGCGGCCTGTTGTCCGCCCACGCCGCGCCCGGCCCTGCTCAGCCGTCCGGCCGGGGAGTCGACGGTCTTCCGGCGGACACCGCCGAGCGGCTGAACGCGGTCCTCGAACGCATCCCGCAGCTGCCCGGTGGCGAGGCCGAGCGATCCCCCGCACCGGACGGCACGCTGATCACCGCCGCGCTGCTGATGGCGGGCTGCGAGCCGCGCAGACGGCCGCTCGTACAGGTACCGGTGGTGTTCGGAGAGACGGATCCCGAGGACGGCGAGGAGCCCGGTGCCACCGGCGTACTGCAGCTCTGCGAGTTCCCCGCCGGGCCTCCGGGCCTGTACCCCGACCCCCGCTCCATGACGGGTCTGCGCAGCTCCGACGGCCAGTTCGCGACCGCCCTCGGCCGGGCGTGGGCCCTGGCGGGGCCCGGTCGCGGCTCGCGGTGCGTGCTGTGGCGCCTCGTCATCACGGACCGTCCTGCCCTTCCCCCACGGATCGAGGGCCCTTCCCTCGGCGTCGCCTTCGCCCTGGGCCTGCGGGAACTCCTGCGGCATCCCCGGACACGGCGGCCCAGCGTGGCCGGCTTGCGCGGCATTTTCTACGGTCTGCGTCCGCGCACCGCGGTGACGGGGGCGCTGGGCAATGGTGAGCGTCTCACCGGCGTCAGCGGCATGGAGAGCAAGCTGCTGGCCGCGCGCCGCAAGGGGCTGCGGCTGGTTGCTCCCGCCGCGAACCGGACCGATGCCGCGAACGCGCCCGAGCCCGCGGACGTCAAGTTCGCCGAAACGCTCCGGCAGGCCGACCGGTACGCCCGCCGCTTCCGCACCGCCCGCCTGGTCACCGCGATGGCCCTGGTCGTGGCGGCCGTGACGTCCGGTGTCGTGGTGGAGCACCGGGAGTCGGCCGCCAGGGACCGGCTGACCACCGCGCACCGGATGGCCGATGTGTCGGAGGATCTGCTGCGCAGCGACGTAGGGCTCGCGGGACTGTTCGCCGAGCGGGCCTACCGGCAGCACGCCGACCCACTGACCCGCCGGGCCCTCTTCCGCGCGGTCACCGAGAGTCCCCATCTGACCGGAAGCGTGCGGGCCGCCGGGACGGTCACCGCGGTGGCGGGCACGGCGGACGGGCGGGGTGCCGTCGCCGGGACCCGGAACGGCATGGTGGAGAAGTGGGTCGTTGAGGGGAATCGGTTCGGCCGCCATGTCGAGCTCGGCCGTCTCCCCGGCCCGGTGGAGACAGTCGCGGCCAACAACAGTGGCGGTACGATCGCGGCCGCCGACCGCCGCACGGTCCGCGTATGGGCGTACGGGGAGCGCTCGGCCACGCCCCGACTGCCCAGGAGGGAGCTGCCTACGGCCCTCGCGGTCTCCCCGTCGGGGCGTTACGTCGCGGTCACCACGAGGACCTCGGAGTTCGAGGTCCCGAGCACGCTCTCGGTCCTGGACCGGGGCTCGGGCAGAACCAGACACCTCCAGCTCAAGGACATGACGTCGGACCCGACAGCGCTCGCCTTCGACGGGGATGCGGAGCTGGTGATCCTTGAGGACGCCAACGGCGACTGGAACCGGGTCTCCATGAAGCGGCTCACCCGCACCGCCGGGAACTCCCTCAGCTTCGGCACCTACAACGTGGCCTCCGCACTCGCACCGGACGGCAGCCACATCAGCTACAGCAACAAGGGCTCCTCGCTGCCGGTCTGGCCGACTCGAGGCAAGCCCGACGGCTACAAACCGGATCTGGAGGCGAAGACGGAACCGGGCCTTACGACAGCCCTGGCCGTCAGCCCCGGCGGCTCCCATGTGGCCACGGCCATCGGTCCCACCCTGCGCGTGAGCCGGACGCACGCGCCTGGCGGGAAGGCGTCCGACCCCCTCACCCTCACGGGTGCCGGCTCGGTCCCCCGGGGCGCCCTCAGCTTCGTCGGCTCCGGCAGCAGCAGGCTCGTCTCCGCATCCCGCGACATGCTCAGCCTGTGGGACCTGAACCAGCGCACACGTATCTCACGAGCTGTCGGAGTCCCGGTCCCGGACTCCTGCCTGGCCTGTGAGGCGCCGCGCGTGTCCGTCTCGCCGGACGGGCGCGACGCGGCGGTCATGGACAGCGAAGGAACGCGGCTGTCGACCCTGAGACTCGGTGTTCCCGCCACGAAGGAGTGGCAGCGGATGATGCCCCCCAGGGTGAAAGTCCCCCGGTTCGCGGAGCTGCTGTGGCGGCCCGACAGCAAACGTCTGACTGTGGTGGGGACGGACGGCAGCGCGGAGATCCTCGTCCGCGGACGCGCGTGGCGCTCCGTCGGCACCTGGCCCGCGCTACCGAACCCGCTCCGGCTCTCCGACCCTCCCCAGCTGCTGCAGTACCTGCCCGGCGGCCGGCAGGTGGCAGAGGTGCACGCCTCCGGCACGGTCCGCTTCAGGGACGCGGAGTCCGGCAAGGTGCTGCGCGAGGTGCCGGGCCCGAGGTCCATGGCGCCGACGGCCTCCTCCCGCGCCGAGCTGAGCCGCAGCTACGTGGCGCTGGACGCGCGGGCCGAGCATGCCGCGGTGCTTGACGGGGAAGCCATGGGCGAGCCCGGCGGCGCCCGCATCCGCGTCATCAACACCGAGTCCGGTCGCATCCGTACGATCCCCGTGAACGACGCCCGGGGCTTCACCTACGCCGGCGACCTCCTGCTCGTCCAACGCGGCAGCAGCGCTCTGGAGTCGTGGACCCCGTCCGGCAGCCGGCGTCTCGGCACGGTCGAGGGCGTAGCCGACCCCGCCGTCGGCCCGGTCACCGGCGGGGGCCTCGTCGCCGGGACGACGTCCCAGGACCACACCGTTCGCCTCCTCGACCTGCCGTCCGAGAGTGCCCTCGGGACGCTCCCGCTGCCCGAGGGCAACAAGCCGGAGTCGACGGGCCTCACCCTCACAGCCGACGGGAAGAAGCTCGTCACCGCGACGGAGGCCGACATCTCGGAGACCGACGCCCCCGAACCAGACGGCCCTACCACCAACGACATGGGTCAGCTCATCGAATGGAGGCTCGATCCGCGTGTCTGGATCCGTACCGTCTGCTCGTCGGCCGGCAGGGAACTCCGGCCGGGCGACTGGGAGCAGCACATGGGCACGGAGGCACCGTCGTCGCTGCGCTGCGGGAAGTGAGGCACGGCGGAGGACCGCCGCGGCGCTCGCACTGACGGCGGCGCTCGCGGTGGCCGGCTGCGGGCCGGATTCCCACGGCCGCGCGGACGACGGCACTCCGACTCCCGCCCCCTCTCCTTCTGTCCCTACCGTGATCCTCCTGCCGGGCAACGCCTCCCCCGGCGACATGATTCGGTCCGACGACGGGACGCTGTGGGTCACCGAGTCGGCGCTCGCCGCGATCGCGGAGATCGCCCCCTCGGGGAAGGTCACCCAGCACCCCCTGCCCCGCGACGGCGGCTTGCTGCCCGCTCCGGCCGACCTCCAGGAGTCCCCGGACGGCGGGATCTGGTACACCGCCGGCGACCAGATCGGACGCCTCGGCCCGTCCGGCAAGTTCACCTGGTGGAGCGACAGTTACGGCGCACCCGGTAACGGGCCGGGCGCCAGTGCCGACGGCCCGGGTTTCCCCGACGCCCTGACACTCGGCCCCGACGACACCATCTGGTTCGACCACTCCGACCGCGGCTCGAAGGTCTTCAGCCGCGCAGACGCGAAGCGGGGGCTGGACCGCATCACACGGCTGAAGACCCAGTTCGACGTCGGCGCCGGCGGCATGGCCCTGGGGCCGGACGGGGCGGTGTGGTTCTCCCAGAAGAACGAGTACGGCGCGAAGCAGCACGAGGGCATCGGACGTCTCACCGCCGAGGGGGACTACAAGAAGTGGCCCCTGCCCAAGAACTCGGCCCCCAATGACATCGTCGCCGGACCCGACGAAGCGCTGTGGTTCACCGACCGGCGCAGCATCGGACGCATGGACACCGACGGCGGCCTCACCCATTTCCCGGTACATGGCTCCAAGTACCCGAGCGACATCGTCCTCGGGCCGGACAAGGCCCTCTGGTTCACAACGGACCACCGAGTCGGGCGCATCGCCACCCAGGGCAAGCTCAAGGGCAAAGTCATCCTCTGGCCCGTACGAGGAGCGAAGAATCTGACCGCCCTCGTCCCCGCCACCGAAGGCAGCTTCTGGCTGGCGGACCGCGACACCGCCACGCTCCTCCGCTTCACACCGCCCGGCTGAACCACCAATGGATATGAGGGTTCCGCGTGTCCATAGCCGAAGAGGACACTTTCGATCCCGAGGAGATGCTGAACACGGCTCCGTGGACTGGGAGGGCTGTACCAGCGGCGTCGAGAGGCTCTGCCGCGGCCTGAGGAACTCGCACCTCGTCATCACGGCACGAAGTGAGGAGCCGGCAGGCTTTGGTCTGCCCAGGCACCGGCGCCGCGCTGACCAGCATGAAACGGATTCATGAGGGTCAGCGCCCGACAGGGCACGGCGCCGGCTTCCGGACAGGATGGTCAAGGGTGGTCAGGCCGTCTCCCGTATCGCGCGAGCCAGGACGTGCAGGCCCTCGTCGAGTTCGTCGGGGGTCACCGTGAGGGGCGGCAGGAGTTTGAGCACCTCACTGTCCGGGCCGGAGGTTTCGACCAGTAGGCCGAGTTCGAAGGCCCGCGCGGCGGCCCGCGTCGCGCGATGCGTGTCGTGGAACTCCAGACCCCACACCAGGCCCCGGCCACGTACCCCCTTCACCTCTTCGAGGTGTTCGGCACTGACCGTCGCCAGCTCCTGCGCGACCTGCTCGCCCCGGAGCAGCGTCTGCTTCTCCAGCTGGTCGTCCCGCCAGTAGGTGTTGAGCGCGGCGGTGGCGGTGACGAAGGCGGGGTTGTTGCCGCGGAAGGTTCCGTTGTGTTCGCCCGGTTCCCAGATGTCGAGTTCCGGCTTGAAGAGGCACAACGCCATCGGCAGTCCGTAGCCGCTGATGGACTTGGACACGGTGACGATGTCGGGGACGATGCCCGATTCCTCGAAGGAGAAGAACGCACCGGTGCGGCCACAGCCCATCTGGACGTCATCCACGATCAGCAGCATGTCGTGGTGCCGGCACAGCTCGGCGAGTTCGCGAAGCCACCCGGCCCCGGCCACGTTGATGCCGCCCTCGCCCTGCACGGTCTCGACGATCACAGCGGCGGGACGGTCCAGTCCGGAGCCCTTGTCCGCCAGCAGCCGCTCGAACCAGGCGAAAGAAGAGGCGTCGTCGAGATAGCCGTCGTAGGGCAGCGGGGTGCTGTGTACCAGCGGTACACCCGCGCCGGCCCGTTTGAAGGTGTTGCCCGTGACGGCGAGGGCGCCGAGGGTCATACCGTGGAAGGCGTTCGTGAACGACACGACGGTCTCGCGCCCTTTGACCTTGCGGGCCAGCTTGAGCGCTGCCTCGACGGCATTGGCGCCGGTCGGGCCCGGGAACATCACCTTGTACGGCAGTTCGCGGGGCTTCAGGACCACGTCCCGGAAGGTCTCCAGGAACGCGCGTTTGGCCGTGGTCGACATGTCCAGACCGTGGGTGACACCGTCGCGCTGAAGGTAGTCGAGCAACGCGCCCTTGAGGACAGGGTTGTTGTGGCCGTAGTTCAGCGAACCCGCCCCGGTGAAGAAGTCGACGTAGGCACGGCCCCGCTCGTCGTACAGGTACGAGCCGCGGGCACGGTCGAAGACGGTCGGCCAGCCGCGGCAGTAGCTGCGGACTTCCGACTCCAGGGTCTCGAAGACGTCGGGATCGGGGTGAGTGACGATGCGAGGAAGGGTCATTGCACATCCTTGAGGGGCAGAGGAGTGGACAGGCGAGTCCGGGCGGGCCGGGGAACTCGGTCGCGGCCGGCCAGGATCTCCTGCAGGAGCGCTTCCCTCTGGTGCGGCGCACCCGGGGAGCCGGTGAGGGTCCGCTGCCACCTGCGGGTGGTGTCGTACGGACTCTCATACGGGCTCTCGTACGGACCGAGGTCGCCGGAGCGGTAGGAGGCCCGGCAGTCGAGCACGACGCCGGATCCCTCGGGAAGCAGTCGGGACAGGCCGACACGGACGGACGCCTCGGGGAAATCCACCGTCACGGCGTCGTGGTCGCACACGATCCGAAGTACCTCGGTCAGTCGCTCGTCACCGATGATCAGGATGAACCGGAGGGCAAGCCCCTGCCGCTCCACGGCAGTCCACGGCCGGCGCCGCTGCGCCTGGCGGACCGGATCTGCACGAAGTGGGACGCCTGTGTCGGACATGGTGAGCTGTCTCCTGCCTACAGCCCGCCATGTGCTGTCCGGCGACGGACGAGGGGCTGCTGGTGGGGTGCGGGGCGTGCCGTGTCACGCCTGTCGTTCGTGAGGGGTAACGGGAACGGAACGGCGAGCACTTGGGCTACTTGTTACGCAAAGCGCTCTCTGTCAATACGGCGTTCGCCGCCCTGGACTCCTTCGACGCGGACTCGGCCGGGGGCGGAGTCGATGGGACATCGGAAGAGTTGCAAAGGGTGTTCAAGAAACGGTTGAAGAGAATGTCGAATCGCAGCTCGGACGGGTGCCCGGCAGTGATCGCCGCGATCATGCGCGGATGCTGTACAAGCATTGCCACTGTGTAACGCGGGAGTTTCCGCCAACGCCCGCGAGCCACCGGAGCGGCTGGAAACCACGGTGCAGATTGCGCCATTTCAGCGCGCCGCAACGGGACTCGGACACTCATGAAAGCGGCATGGGAACCGAGAGGTGACTGCGGGTAGCGATCCCCTGTTCCCCCGCATAATTCCACGCCTGGAATGGGTGGCGGCCCCTGCGCCAGTCGTCACAAAAGGAGCGAAACGGGAGTTCATCTTTCGCCACCACAGGCGTTGTATGCAAAGTCCGGTCGTAGCTTTAACGCCACGGGAGGCCGGATACGTCTGGTTGCCCTGTGAAGCCCTGTGTATGTTCGTGTTGGCTTCTGTGAATTTCGATGGGTCACCGGCATCTGGCACGCAAAGAGATTGGTGGGCACTGGTGTATCGCTCGAAGCTTATGGACGAACTAGCTCCTGGACCGTTAGCACGAACACGCCCGCTGAACGAGGATGTTGGAGTCGCGGTTCACAGCGGAGTCCTCGGCCCTCTGCGCCTGGGTGTCTCCGCTTCGGCCGAAGGCGTCTCGATCGCACCAAAGATTCGCACGGTTATGGCCATGCTGCTGGTCCACGCGGACCAGGTGGTTCCGTTGTCCGCCTTCAAGCGCGAGCTCTGGCGGGAGCGACCGCCCGCCACCGGGCTCCGTACCCTGCAGACCTACATCCTGAACTGCAGGAAAACGTTGTCCCAACTCACCGGATGCCCGTCCTCCCAAGTCGCCCGGGAGATCCTGGTGACCGGCGCCGGCGGCTACGGAATGAAAAGCACCCATATCCGGCTGGACTGGCTGGAATTCCAGCGGATACGGAACCTGGGAACCAGGGCGCTGGAGCGGGGCGAGACCCAGGCCGGCATCGCACTGCTCGATGACGCGCTGGAGCTGTGGCGGGGCGACGCCCTGGTCGACACCCCGGCGGGCCCGGTACTCGATTCCAAGCGACGGTTCTTCGAGGAGTCCCGGCTCGATGCCATAGCGATACGGGCAGAAGCGCAGATCAAGGCCGGCCTGCACCAACGAGCCATCACCCAGCTCGCCGCGGTGACGACCATGCACCCTCTCCACGAGGGGCTGCACGCCCAGTACGTCCGCGCACTCGCCCTGGTCGGACGCCGGGCCGAGGCACTGGAAGTGCTGCGCGCGTTGCGCACCCGGCTGGTGAGCGAGATCGGCATCGAGCCCGGCACTCCGCTCAAGGACCTCCAACTGGCCATCCTGTCGTCGGAGCCCAGCGCCGTGTGAGCGAGAGGTGCGTGGTCGCGGGGCGGTGCACCACCGCGCCCGGCCACGTTCCGCCGTGCCTCCGGCCACCTCGATGCGCACGTTCACCACTGATCGCCCCCAGGAAATCGATCAGCCCCAGGTGAGCGGGTCGAGATGGAGGTAGAAGCGCAGGCGGTCGTGGTCGAGGGCGATGCCGTACCTCTCGGCAAAGGCCACGTCCGCACTCCGAGCCTGCTCCTCGTCCGGCCACGTTTCTCGCGCGTTGGCGAGCAGCAGCGCCAGGTCGGCGTAGCGGTCGGCCAGTCCGAGGCGGCCCAAGTCGATGAAGCCCGACACGTCCAGGGTCCGCGGATCGAGGATGATGTTGGGCAGGCACAGATCCCCGTGGCAAACGACCAGGTCGGCGGCTTCCTGCTCCCGTCGCTGTGAGACCTGCCGGCTGAGGCGGTCCAGCAGCTCCGCGGCGGGCGTCCGCTGCTGGTCGACGGGGAGGAACTCGGGGTTGACGGCGTCACGCGCCACGACGTCGCGTGCCACGGCGACCATGGCGTCCAGCCCCCAGCGGAAGGGACACCGGGACACGGGCGCCTCGTGCAGTCGGCGGACCGCGTCCGCGATGCGTTGCCAGGCGCCCCGCAGGTCCTCAGCAGGCACCTGATCAGCAGGTATGCCGGGGACAGCACTCGTCACCAGACAGCCGCCGGCGTCACCGAACTGCCAGTCGAGCACTCGGGGACCCGGTACACCCTGTTCGCTCAGCCAGGTGACCCGGTCGCGCTCGGCTTTCAGGTCGGCCGCATCCGCAGCGGGCACGCACTTGGCATACCGAGTGGCGTCTGCGCTGCGAAAGACGGCCGCTCCCGACTCGCCCGCGGTAACAGGCAACCAGCCGCCGTCATCCACGCCGAGCAGCACCGGCGACATGGTCCGAGTTCCACGGCGATCGCTCATGGCCGCCACTCTAGCCAGCCCGGCAATGGGACCCGGACCGCAGATCTTCATCCTTACCACGCGCGTGCCCAGAGCCGGCTCCCTGACCGCGCCGACCTGCCGCAAGGACCCCACGGCCGGCCCCGCCATCAGGTACGTCTCGCCCGCCTTCGCGGGCGCGTGAAGTCTGCCGCCGCGCCTCGCCGCCTCACCTCCCCACCACCGCTTCCGGGTCCCCCGGGAGCCTCCACTGCACCCCTGGCCTGCATCTTTGCCGTCCTCATGCGCATTCGTTGACCGCTTGTGGGGCTCTCTTTCGACAAGACCTCGACAGGGGCTTGCAAGGCTGACAGCGCGATCGGCCCCCGCGACGAAGTTCGGTTGCGGCGGCACTCCGCGATGGACCTTCTGCACCACCGACTGCCGCACGAAGCGCACCTCGTCCTCGCGACGCCCAGCTGACCGATCACCACTCGCCACCCCCGATGGATCCAGGAGAGACCTTGGACAGCCAGGCCTCGGCCCCGCCTCGCACCGCAACCGCAGACCCCGATCCACAGGTCCGCCCCGAACTGCCGCTGGCGCCGGGTGCGGTCACCCGGGCCCGGGAACTGGTACTGCGCAACCCCGCGGACCTCGACTCGGCGACCGCCCTCCTCGACCACGTCGCCCGGCACGCCCGGATCCGACCGGACGCCTGTGCGGTCCAGGACCGCGAACGCACCCTGACCTACGCCGAGTTGGTAGCCCGGGTCGCCGCGGCGCGGGACGCAATGCGGATCCGCGGGGTGGAGGCCGGTGACGTCGTCGCCTGCGTCGGGCCGCGCAGTGCGCACACGCCAGTGGCCTTCCTCGCGCTGGAGAGCCTCGGGGCGTCGTACCTGCCGATCGACCTGGGCTGGCCGGAGGGCCGCGTCCGGGACGTGCTCGACCGCAGCCGGCCCGCCCTGCTGCTCGACTACTCCGACGGAACCGCCTCCGCCGCCCACTCGGCCGCCGTCGCCGAAGGGGTCGGCACCCTCAGCCTGCCGGCCGAGGGCAGGCCCGGCGGCCTGGACGACGGGCCGTACGGTGACCGTAGCGGCGAGGCCCGCTACACGATCTTCACCTCCGGCACCACCGGCCGCCCGAAGGGCGCCACCATCGAACACCGCGGCCTGCTCAACCACCTGTGGTCCAAGGTGGCAGACCTGGCCCTGGGGCCCGAGGACGCCATCGCCTTCTCCGCCCCGCTGGTGTTCGACATCTCCATCTGGCAGATGCTCTGCCCCTTCCTGGTCGGCGGCAGGGTCGTCGTGCTCGACGACGCGGCGATGCGTATGCCGCGCTGGTTGCTCGGTGCCCTCGACACCACGGGCGTGACCGTCGTGGAGCTGGTACCCACCGTCATCGGCCGGCTGATCGACGAAATACGGCGCAAGGACGGACCGGCGCTGCCGGGTCTGCGGTGGCTGCTGTCCACCGGCGAAGAGGTGTACCCCGCCCTCGCGGAGCAGGTGCTCGACACGCTCCCGCATGTGTCCCTGGTCAACGCCTACGGGCCCGCGGAGTGCTCCGACGATGTCACCCTGCACGTGGTGACCCGCGCCGACCTGGCGCGCCCCCGGCTGCCGGTCGGCACTCCCGTGGCCAACTGCACCCTCCACGTCCTGCTCCAGAACGACGACGGCGCCTGGCGGCCGGCCGAACCGAGGGAAAGCGGCGAGCTGTTCGTCGGCGGCACCTGCGTCGGGCTCGGCTATCTCAACGACCCCGCCACTACCGAACGTGCCTTCTTCCGCGACCCCTTCGACCCGGACTCGTCGACCGGACGGATCTACCGCACCGGCGACCTCGCCCGGGTCGAGGACGGGCTCGTGCACTACCTGGGCCGCGACGACCGGCAGGTGAAGGTCGGCGGCGTACGCATGGAACTGGGCGAGATCGAGGCCACCCTCAGCCGGCACCCCGCCGTCGAGAGCTGCGCCGTCACCGTCTCCGACGAGGGACCCGTCAGCGAACTCGTCGCCCACTACACCCTGCGCGAGGAGGTGCCGCAGCAGGAACTGAAGCAGGCGCTGAGCGCGGCCCTGCCCCCGGTGATGGTGCCACGGCACTGGCGGCAATGGGACGCGCTCCCCCTGAGCCGCAACGGAAAGATCGACTACCGGTCGCTCACGGCGACCCCCGCCGGCCCCCGGAAAGAGGCACGATGACCACGGCAACGTCCACGGCTACGGCAACAGCAACGACATTCAAGGGTGCGGGCCGGACCGGCGTCCCCGACCTCGCGGAACGCCTCGCGGCGGTGACCCAGGTCGCTGAGCGGCACCTGGACCGGAACGACCGGGACGCGACGTTCCCCGATGAGGCCCTGGCGCAGCTGCGCGACACCCGTCTGCTGGGCCTGCTGGTGCCCAAGGAGGAAGGCGGCCTCGGCGGCACCCTCGGCGACCTCATCGAGGCCGGCCTGGTGCTCGGGCGTACCGACATGTCGCTGTCCATGATTTTCGTGATGCACTGTCAGCAGGCCGAGGCCGTGGTACGGCACGCCGCGTCGCCGCTGCGCGAGGAACTGATCCCGCTCCTCGCCGCCGGCAAGCTGTACCTGGCCTCCGTGACCACCGAGAGCGGCAAGGGCGCGGACCTGTTCAAGTCCGAGGAGCCGCTGCACGAGGCGGACGGCACGCTGGAGGTCGACCGGGCGGTCCCCATCTCGACCGGCGGCACCTCTGCCGACGGGTTCCTGATCACCATGCGCAGCCCGTACGCCACGGCCGATCACCATGTGTCCCTCGTCTACGCCCACCGCCACCAGCTGGACGTGCAGGTGGTCGGAGGGTGGAGCCCCTTGGGCATGCGGGCCACCCACAGCCTGCCGCTCAAGCTCAGCGGCCGTATCCCCGGCCATCAGGTGATCGGCGAGCACGGTGCCTTCCACCGCATCGTGCAGTCCGTCTTCGGCCCGCTCGCCCACCTCGGCTGGTCTGCCGCCTGGCTGGGCACCGCCGCCGGGGCCCTGTCCCGGGTGCTGCGCCTGCTGCGCGACCCGGCCGGCCGCAAGCGCTTCGACCTCACCTCCGAGTTGCTGCTCACCCGGCTCTCCCGGGCCCGGCAGCGACTGGAGACCGTGCACGCGCTGCTGCGCCGGACCCAGGAGCTGGCCGAGTCCGGTACGGACTGGTCGGTCACCAGCCACCAGCTGCTGCTCAACAACTTGAAGATCACGGCGGCCGAGGAGTGCCACGCCGCCGTGGAGGAGCTCATCGACGCGGTCGGCCTCAAGCACGGCTACCTCCAGGACTCGCCGACCCGCCTGGAAAAGGCGCTGCGCGACCTGCGCTCGGCCGTCCTCAACTTCAGCAACGACCGGCTGCATCTCGCCGACGGACGGCTGTGCCTGCTCGACCCGGACGTCCGGTTCCACTGAGCGACCGGTCCCCTTCCCGGTCACCTCGCCCACATCCATCCGCACCCCACCCTCCGAGGACTCGCCATGCCCGAAAACACCGCCGGAGCCCCGACCCAGAACTGGAACACCGCCCTGAAGTACATCGCGGGGCGCAAGGCAGCCGAGGAGTCCCTGGGATTCGTCGCGCACGTCAGCACCACCGTCCGCGACACCGAGGACGCGGCCGGCGTCCTCCCGGCCGTCGCCCGGGCCTGCGCGCCCTTCTTCGCCACCGCGGTCTCGCTGGACGCCGGGCCCACCCACGGGCAGGCCGTCGTCCAGGGCCCGGACGAGCTGACCGCCGTCCTCAAAACGCTGCGCGACATCGCCGTGGAGGCGGGGCAGCGGCAGCTCGTCGTCAGCGAGCACGAGAAGCTCGCCGGCAAGACCGACCCGCGCCACCTGGAGCTGCTGCGGGAGGGGGGCGGTGACTCGGCGGTGGTGGTCTCGCTGGACTACCGCGGACTGTCCGGCGGCCACGTCGTCTTCGTCCGGGAGGCGAAGCACCGCCGTGGGGTCTACGGCCCGTCGGATCTCGCCCTGGCAAACGAAGTGGCGGACCGCGTAGGGGCGTTCAACGCGCTCATCGGCCTGACCACCCCCGCCGGGCAGTGACACCACCGGACCGAACGCCGCACGGCACATGGAGGGCTGATGACAGCGACCTGGACGGACGTACGCGACTGGATTCTCGAACGGAATCCGGACCTGACGGACCTGGCGCCCGAGACCGACATCATCGACTCGCGCCTCGTGGATTCCCTGCAGTTCGTCGAGCTCGTCCTGTACATCGAGGACCTGCGCGGAACGGCACTGGACGCGGACGCCGTCAGTCTCGATTCCTTTCGCACCCTCAAGGAGATCGAGCAGAACTTCTTCCAATGACACTGACGGCCGACATCCGTGCGGGGAGCGACGATGGGTGCTAGTACCCAACGGTCCATAGTCATCCAGGGCGCTGCGGACAGTGCCGACGACGTCATCGTCTTCCTGCCGCCGGCGGGCAGCGTCGCCTCGCCGTACTTCCCGATCGGTGACCTCCTCGCCGACGCCCTGCCCGCCGTGCACTGCGAGACGCCGGGACGCGGCCGGCTGGCCACCGAGGAGCCGCCCGGTTCCGTGCACGAAGCGGCCGACCGCTGGGCCACCGAACTGGCCGAGGCCCTGCCGGGGCGCCGGCTGCACTTCTTCGGACACAGCCTGGGCGCGCTGTACGCCTACGAACTGACGCTGCGTTTCGAGGCCCGGCCCGTATGCGAGGCCGCCAGCCTGTCCGCGTCGGGCGCCCGCGAGCCGGGAAGCAAGCCCCGCTCATTGCTGACCACCGCGTTCGCCGCCCTGCGGGCACCGGACCGGCAGGACGGCGCCGGGGAGCAGTGGATGGATCGGGACCTGCGGATGCGGGGTGAGTACCGGACCGCTCACCAGGCGGTGCGGGCACCCCTGGCCCTGCTGTGCGGCGCCTCGGACCCTTTCGCCCGCCCGGCCGAGATGGAGCAGTGGCAACGCTTCACGAGCGGCCCGTACCTGGGGCTGTCCACCTTCCGCGGCGGCCACGACTACTACCTGTCCGACCCGCGGGCGATCGCGGAGGCCATCACGCGGACCGTCCACCACAGCCGGCACCCGGAAAGCATCACGCCCCCGGAGTGACAAGCCGGCCCATCGAACCTGTCCCCTCACACCGACACACCGAAAGCAACCTCTCGTAACACACCGTAACCAGTCCCCTCACCTCAGCACCCCGAACGAATGGAGTCAGCAATGCCGAACGACCAGCGACCCTCCGTCGACCAGCTGATCGATGTCATCGCGAACAGCTCGGTGGGCATCACGGTCACCGACCGCTCCGGCGCCATCGTCCTGCACAACCGGGCCCAGTCCGTGCTGATGGGCGGGGAGGCCGACCACCTGGGCGGCCGTATCCTGCTCGACGGCGCGACGGACGGTCTCAAGGAGCTGATCCAGCGCCTGGAGAAGGACCAGCGCGTGGAGAACGTCCAGGTCACCTACCGTGGCATCGACGGCACGCACGAGCAGACCGCCCGCGTGAACGCCGTCCTGACCGGCAGCGGCGCCGACACCCGCATCCACTGGGTGAGCCGGCCGGAGCTGGGCGAGCGGCTCCCGGTCTCCAACAGCACCGTCGAGGACGTCACCTCCGACGCCTCTACCTGGATCCGCGCCGTCAACGCATGCCCGCTGCCCACCCTGGCCCCCGCCAAGGACCAGGAGGACGTGCTGCGCGAGTTCTATGAGGTCGCCCCGGTGGCGATCCACCTGATCGGCGTCAACGGCCAGGTCATGCACGCCAACCCGGCGGACGTCGCCCTCGTCGGATACACCCCCTCGCCGAACGAGTACGTCGGTCAGCACATCCGCACCATCTACGAGGACCAGGGGCTGCTCGACGACTTCCTCGGCCGCTGGGACGAGGACTCGCCGATCATCAACTTCCGGGCCAACTTCCTCACCAGGGAAGGCGCCCCGCAGCCGGTGCTGATCTTCTCGACCGCCCAGGCCGAGGGCGGCAGCGTCACCAACACGCGGTGCTTCGTCTTCAGCGACCCGGAGCCGCAGCGCGAGCGTGACACCATCAGCGCCTTCGGCTGGCCGGCCTGACGTGCGGCGGGGGGGGGGGGGGGGGGGGGGGGGCCCCCCCCCCCCCCCCCCCCCCCCGCTCCGCACTCGCCAGGTTTCCCGACCGGACCACACGACACCAGGGGTGGCTGTGTCCCACGTATTGGTCATATCCGGCAGCCCGTCAGCGACCTCCAAGACCGAAGCCATCGGCGACCACGTGGCGCGGCGCCTCGCCGAGTCCGAGTGGCACGTCGGGCACCTGAAAGTCCGCACCCTGCCGGCCGCACCGCTGATGAACGCCGACGCCACGGATCCCGCGATCGCCGAGGCCCTCGAACAGGTCGCCCGGGCCGATGGCATCGTCCTCGCCACACCGACGTACAAAGCGAGCTTCTCGGGCCTGCTCAAGACCTTCCTGGACCTGCTGCCCCAGTACGGGTTCCGGCAGAAGGCCGTGCTGCCACTGGCCACCGGCGGCAGCATGGCCCATCTCCTCGTCCTCGACTACGCCCTGCGGCCCGTGGCCGTCTCGCTGGGCGCACGGCACGTGGTGCAGAGCTTCTTCCTCCTCAACGAGCACCTCACCTTCCACGAGGGCGAGCCGCAGCTGCTCCCGGAGGGCACGCACCTCCTCGACGAGGTGATCGAGCAGTTCCGCAAGTCCCTGATCGCAGCGACCTGAGCCGGCCGGCCGCGATGCTAGGCGGGATCGGGAGCCGCGAAGGCCGCCACCTCACCCTCGTGGAGCAGCACCACCGCCGCACAGGTGCACCGGCAGTACTCGACGCTGCCGACCGACGTGGCGTGGCTGGACATCAGCTGCCAGTCGGGGTGCTCCAGCCCGGTACGGCACCCCCAGGCGGCCAGCGGACAGGCCTCCTGGACCGGTGGACGGGCAGCCTCGGCGGATGCGGTCGAGGGGGACGTCACGTGGCGGCTCGCTGGGTGCCGGTCTCCTGAGTGCCGGCCTCCGGCGCGGCTTCCTCAGCGCTGTCTCCCAGCAGGGGCTCGGGCACGGCCGGTTCGGGCAAGGTGCGGAACAGCAGCCAGCTCAGGGCGGGCATCACGATGAGGGGCATCAGGGCCGTACGCAGCGACGTGGCATCGGCGATGCTGCCGATGATCGGGCTGGTCAGGCCGCCGACGCTGACCATCAGGCCGAGGGTGATGCCGCTGGCCGTTCCGACACGGGTGGGCAGATAGTCCTGGGCGAGCGTGACCTGCAGCGAGAACGGCACGTACAGGCCGATCGAGGTCAGCGCCACGAACAGGTAGATCGCCGGGCCCGGCACGAACACCACGCCGGCGACAGCGGCGGCCGTGACCAGGTACGCCGTGCTCACCACCGTGACCCGGTCCCAGCGGTGCGCCAGGTTGCTGCCGACGACCGTGCCGACGGCACCGCCGAGGTAGAGCACGAACAGAGCGGCCGAACCGGCGACCGTGCCGCCACCCGTCTGCTCCCGGACGTGGAAGGCGATGAAGGTGCTCAGCCCGACGAACGCGATCGACCGGCACACCACCGCCAGTGACAGCCGTATGAACGAGTTCCAGTCGTCCCGGCCCTCCGCGGCCCCCTTGCCGCCGGCGGCCTGCGGCACCTTCGCCAGCGCCCGCAGCACCGGCAGCGTCAGCACACTGCCGACCAGCGCGGGCAGGATCAGCAAGGGGGACAGCCGCAGTCCGCCGGTGGCGATCACAGCAGTGACCAGGAGCGGAGCCGCGGAGAAACCAACGTTGCCGCCCAGGGAGAACCACCCCATGGAGCTGTGGCGGCCCTTGCTGGCGACCCGCGCGAGGCGCGCGGACTCCGGATGGTAGGCGGCGACTCCGATGCCGGACAGCGCGACGAACAGCAGCGTGAGCGCGTACGAGCCGGTGATCCCGCTCAGCGCCACGCCCAGTCCGCCGAGCAGCGTGCTCACCGGCAGCAGCCAGGGGATGGGGTGCCGGTCGGTGAGCGCTCCGAAGAAGGGCTGCGCCACCGAGGACAGAAGGCTGGCGGCGAGCACGATGCCCGAGGCCGCGGCGTACGTGTAGGCGCGCTCGGCGACGAAAAACGGGACCAGGGCCGCCACGGCGCCCTGATAGACGTCCACGCAGGCATGTCCCACCGACAGCAGCACGATCGACTTGTTCCTTGGCATAGCGCCATGATCGGCCGTGGTCGCCATGCCGTACTTCCGATATTCTGCCAATCAATGAGGGAAATCCGCCATGAGTCGGTGGCACCCACCAACGCCCGCTGGCTGGCCCCCGGCGCAGGCATCGACGCCCATCGCCACGACGACCACCAGATCGTCTACGCGGGCCGGGGCGTACTCGCCGTCACCACCGGCGCGGGCTCATGGACGGCCCCGGCCACCCGGGCGATCTGGGTACCGGCCGGCACCGTGCACTCCCACCACGCACAGGGCGAGCTCGAACTGCACCTGATCGGCCTGCCCGCCGACACCAACCCGCTCGGCCTGGACGAGCCCACCGTACTGACCGTCGGCCCACTGCTGCGCGAGCTGATCCTCGCCTGCACCCGCGACCCGGCCGCTGACAGCCCGGAACAACGCCGCCTGCGTGCCGTCCTCTGCGACCAGCTGCGGGTCGCCCCCCAGCAGCCGCTCCACGTACCGACGCCCACCGCGCCCCAGCTCAAGGCGCTCTGCGAGATCCTGCACGCCGATCCGGCCGACAACCGCACTCTGGCGGCCCTGGGCAGACAGGTCGGCGCCAGCGAGCGGACGCTGTCCCGCCTGTTCAAGGCCGACCTGGGCATGACGTTCCCGCAGTGGCGCACCCAGCTGCGGCTCGGCCACGCCCTGGCGCTGCTCGCCCAGGACACGCCGGTGACGGTCGTGGCGCACCAGTGCGGCTGGTCTTCGGCCAGCGCATTCATCGACGTCTTCCGCCGCACCTTCGGCCACACACCGGGCCGCGCCGCGACCACGGCCCGCCGCAATCGCTGAGAGTGAGAACGGACGCACCGTAAGCAGTCGCCGAGGGGTATCGACGCGCCGGCAGAGCGGTCCCGTGCCGGAAATGATCGCCGAACGGGGAGGCAGGTGTGCGGGCGATTCGGGCGCAGGAGTACCGTCGGGGGCGCCCCCGGGCCGCGAAGTGAGGAGTTCGTTCACACCATGCCGTCATCCCCGACGCCGTTGCCGATGCCGTCCCCCGTGCCGTCCCGCCGGGCCCCGTCCCCCCAGCAGGACCTGCAGGGACACCCGAACCGGACCGCGCTGGTCGAGGACCTGATGCAGCGCTTCCCGCACATCCCGCGCGAAGCGGTGATCAAGGAAGACCTGCTCCGGGGCGGAATGGCCTTCGACGACTCGGCGCTCAGCGACACGACCGACGAAGCGACCGGCGAGGTCAAGCCGAAGTCCTACTTCATCTTCTCCTTCGACCACCGCACGCTCCCCGAGCTGGGTGAGGCCGCGCTGCGGCGGCCGCCGGAGGAGGTCGTGCTCACCGGCGGCCCGTACGACCTGCGCCGTACCGTCGTCTCGGTGCGCGTGAACCCGGACTCCCCCTACCGGGTGCAGGCCGGCGAGGACGGCGCCCTCGGGCTCTACCTCGACGGGAAGCGGATCTCGGACGTCGGCCTGCCGCCGATGCCGGACTACTACCGGCACACGCTGGCCAACGGCAAGTCGGTGATGGAGGTGGCACCCACCATCCAGTGGGGCTACCTGATCTACCTGACGGTCTTCCGGGTGTGCCAGTACTTCGGCGCCAAGGAGGAGTGCCAGTACTGCGACATCAACCACAACTGGCGCCAGCACAAGGCCGCAGGCCGCCCCTACACGGGAGTCAAGCCCGTCGAGGAGGTGCTGGAGGCGCTCCAGATCATCTCCGACCACGACACCCTCGGCGCCTCCAGCGCCTACACCCTCACCGGTGGCTCGATCACCTCCAAGGTGCAGGGCATGGACGAGGCGGACTTCTACGGGATGTACGCCAAGGCCATCGAGGAGCGGTTCCCCGGCCGCTGGACCGGCAAGGTCGTCGCGCAGGCGCTGCCCAAGGACGACGTCAAGCGCTTCCACGACTACGGCATCCGCATCTACCACCCGAACTTCGAGGTCTGGGACAAGCGCCTCTTCGAGCTGTACTGCCCCGGCAAGGAGCGGTACGTCGGCCGCGAGGAGTGGCACCGCCGGATCCTGGACTCGGCGGACGTCTTCGGGCCGCGCAACGTGATCCCGAACTTCGTCGCCGGCGTCGAGATGGCGGCGCCCTACGGCTTCAACACCGTGGACGAGGCCGTCGCCTCCACCACCGAGGGCCTGGACTTCTTCATGTCCAACGGCATCACCCCGCGGTTCACCACCTGGTGCCCGGAGCCGACGACGCCGCTGGGCAGGAGCAACCCGCAGGGCGCGCCGCTGGAGTACCACATCCGGCTGCTGGACGCCTACCGCTCGGCGATGCAGCGGCACGGCCTGTCCTCGCCTCCCGGCTACGGTCCGGCGGGCGTCGGCCGCGCGGTCTTCTCGGTCAGCTCCTTCATGGACACCCTGCCCGCGGAGGAAGGCGCTCCCGTCTCCGGCGAGTGACCGCGCGACGGATCACGCTCGGGTAGCAACCCGTCATGCGCTCCGGCTGCCTCAGGGCCGCCGGAGCGCGTTCCACGTCCACATAACGGAAGAGAGCAGCAGTCATGGCCGTCATGCACCGCACCACCATCACGCCGACCAAACTGGAACTGCTCAACTCCTGGCTGCCCGACCGCCCGTGGTACGACGGCGGCCCGGGCGGACCGAAGCTGGAGAAGGCGGGTGGCTTCCGGCTGGACGACCCGGAAGGTGAGGTCGGCATCGAGTTCATGGTCGTCACCGACGCCTCCGGTCCCCAGCTCCTCACGTACCTGATCCCCTTCACCTACCGTGGTGCACCGCTGGACGGGGCGGAGCACGCGCTCATCGGCACGATGGAGCACGGGGTGCTGGGGAAACGCTGGGCCTACGACGGCTGCCACGACCCGGTGCTGGTCATCCAGTTGCTGGCGCTGATCGAGGGCCGGGCGCAGGCCCAGGCTCAGAGCATCAGCAACACCCCCGACCGGGAGGTCACCGCCGCGTACACCGGCGAGGGATCCCTCTCCACGCACTTCTCCCCCACTGCCGCCGACGGCCTAGAAAGCACTGAGCTGACTGTGCCGGACGGCGCGACCCTCCGCCTGCACCGCGTCCTGCAGCCCGCCCCGGACGGCCCGTTCGTCCCCGGGCCGGGGGTGATCGGCCACGTCACCGGTCACTGGAACCTGCCGGACGACGCCCGCGCACGCGGAGTATTCGCCACCTTGCGCACCTGCGCCCTGGCATAGCTCACGACCGACCGGCCCGGTGTACCGCCACCCACCGGGCCGGCCGCTGTCGCCGGACGGCCGCTACGCGCCCGTCACGGTGCCCACGGGGCCCAGGTGTGTGCCGCCCGGGGTGGCCGGCCGCAGTTCGCTGTCGTAGTGGCGCAGGTACTGGTCGGGGAAGTGGTGAGCGGGCAGCCGCACTCCCCCCGTTGACGCCCCGGACGGGGCAGAAGGTCCGTGCGGCGGCCGCGGTGCCGGAGGCCGCCAGGGCCGTGCCCATCAAGGTGAGCGCGGCCAGTGCGGTGGTGGCCCGTCGGGCCCAGCGTCTGCGCCGGGGAACAGGGGAACGACGTGCGGGTGAGCGACACGTCGTGACTCCTTGAGAGGTGGGGGTGGGAGACGTGCGTGTACGGGGTCACATCAGCTGCCGCCTGCGGCCGAGCCAGGTCTGGGCGATGACCACCACGGCCAGGAAGGCACCGCTGACGACCTGCTGGTAGGAGGAGTCCAGCGAGCCGATCTGGTTGATGACGTTCTGGATCACCTTCAGCAGCAGGACGCCGACCAGCGAGCCGCTGATGTAGCCGAGGCCGCCGGTCAGCAGGGTGCCGCCGATGACGACTGCGGAGATGGCGTCCAGCTCCATGCCGTTGCCGAGGATGGTCACGCCGGAGGCGAGCCAGGCGGCGTTGAGCGCGCCGGCCAGCCCGGCCAGCACACCGGACAGGGAATAGACAATGATCTTGGTGCGGGCCACCGGGGCGCCCATCAGGGCCGCCGCGTCCTCGTTGCCGCCCACCGCGTACACATGCTGGCCGAACCGGGTACGGCGCAGCACCACGGCGCCCGCGACGAACAGGGCCAGCATGATCCATACGGGGTTGCCGAGGCCGAGGGTGGTGCCCTGGCCGAGTTCGGCGAGGAGCGAGCCCTTGCCGATGAGGTAGGTGTCGGCGCCCTCGTCCGTGAGGGCCAGCAGCAGGCCGCGCGCTCCGAGCATGGCGGCCAGGGTGACGATGAAGGGTGCCAGCCGGGAGCGGGCCACCAGCAGCCCGTTGACGAGGCCGATCGCACCGCACACCACCAACGGCAGCAGCAGGGCGAGCAGGGATCCGTGGCGTGCGCCCCAGGCGGCCAGCACCCCGCCGAGGGCGAACAGGGAGCCGACGGACAGGTCGATGCCGCCCGTGATGATCACGAAGGTCATGCCCAGGGCGACGACGGCCAGGAACGCCGAACTGGTCGCCATGTTGGCGATGTTGTCGCCGGTGGCGAAGGAGTCGAGACCGAACGACGCCACCAGAAAGACGATCACCAGGACGGCCAGCGCACCATGCTGCTGGCCCAGCGCGCTCAGCCGCTCGGAACGGGCGTGTCCGACCGGTTCGGAAGCGGCCGTCGGTTCGTTGCTCGCCGTGGTCACGGGCGTGCCCGTCTCCGTGGCGGTCATCGCTTCCCCCGTCCCCGTGCCGCGTAGACCGCGCACACGATCACTATGGCCTGGGCGATCTGGGTCCACGAAGGGGGCAGATCGTGCTTGATGAGGGTGGCGGTGAGCAGCTGGATGAGGACGGCTCCCGCTACGGTGCCGCCGATGTTGACCCGGCCGCCGCTCAGCGGAGTGCCACCGACCACGACGGCGGTGATGGCGGAGAGTTCCATCAGGTTGCCGAGGGAGGTCGGGTCGCTGGCCTGGAGCCGGGCGGTGGCGAGGACGCCGGCCACGGCCGCGAGCAGCGCGGAGAGTACGTACACCACGATCAGTACGCGGCGTACCGGCAGGCCGGCGAGCTGGGCCGCGGGGCGGCTGTCGCCGATGGCAAGGAGGCGGCGGCCGAAGGTGGTGCGGCGCACCACGAAGGCGACCAGCAGCGACAGGACAGCGGCGATCAGGATGAGGTAGGGAATGCCCACGATGTCGGCGGAGCCCAGGGAGGCCAGCGCGGGGTTGTGGAGGTCCTTCAGCTGCGGCAGCAGCACCAGGGCGAGGCCCCGGCCGCCGACCATGAGGGCCAGGGTGGCCACGATGGGCTGTACTCCCACCAGGGCCACCAGTGCCCCGTTGGCCAGTCCGACGCCGGCGGCGAACAGTGCCACCACCAACAGGGCCGGCAGCAGGCCGTAGCCGAGGTAGAGGGCCGTCACCGAGGCCGCCAGTGCCATCACGGCACCGACCGACAGGTCGACGCCCTCGGTGCCGATGACCAGGGCCATGCCCAGCGCGACGATGATGACCGGGGCGACCTGCACCGCCTGCGTACGGAAATTCTCCGCGGACAGGAAGTGCGGTGTGATGACGATGTTGACGACCAGCAGCAGTGCCACTCCGGCGTACACGCCGTAGGTCTGCAGCCACTGCAGGACGCGTGCCTTGTCCAGCGGGGCCATCCGCACGGTGGCTTCAGCCATCGGTGGCCGCCTTCCCGACCGCGTCCGCCGCCGGAGCGTCCCCGGCGATGGTCCGCATCAGCTTGTCCTCGGTGACGTCGTCGCCGGTCAGTTCGCCGACGACCGCACCGTCCTTCAGTACGACCACGCGGTCGGACCCTTCGATCAGTTCCTCCAGGTCGGAGGAGATGAGCAGGACGCCCAGGCCGTCAGCGGCCAGTTCGTCCACGAGTTTCTGCACCTCGGCCTTGGCGCCGACGTCGATGCCCCGGGTGGGCTCGTCGAGCAGCAGCACCTTGGGGTTCATCGCCAGCCAACGGGCCAGGAGCACCTTCTGCTGGTTGCCGCCGGAGAGTTCGCCGACCTTCTGGTGCGGCGAGGACGCCTTGATCCGCAGCCGCTCGACGAACGTGTCGACGACGCTGTCCAGGCGGGCCTCGGAGACCAGTCCGAAGCGCGAGAGACGCGGCAGGGCGGCCAGCGCGATGTTCTCGCGGACGGAGAGGCCGGGGACGATGCCTTCGCTCTTGCGGTCCTCGGGCAGCAGGCTGATGCCCGCGCGGATGGCGGCGGGGGTGGAGCCGCCCCGCAGCGGGACGCCGGCCACCATGACGTTCCCCGAGCGCACCGGCAGGGCGCCGGAGATCGCCTTCGCCGTCTCGGTACGTCCGGAGCCGAGCAGCCCGCCCAGTCCGACGACCTCGCCCGGCCGGATGCGTACGGATACGTCGTGCAGCTTGTGCGCGACGCTCAGGCCGTCCGCTTCCAGCACGGGCTGGCTGTCGGCGACATGGTGATCGCCGGCGAACTTCGTCAGCCCCTCCTTGCGCACCTCGCCCAGCTCCCGGCCGAGCATGGTCGACACCAGCGCCAGCCGGTCGAGGCCTGCCAGGTCGCCGTGGTGGACGCGACGGCCGTCGCGCAGCACGGTGACCGTGTCGCACACCGCGTACAGCTCATCGAGGCGGTGGCTGACGTAGACCACGGCGATGCCGTCGTCGCGGAGCCGACGGATCACCGCGAACAGGGTCTCCACCTCCCGCGGTTCGAGGGAGGAGGTCGGTTCGTCCATGATGACGATCCGCGCGTCGGTCGCCACCGCTCGGGCCAGTGCCACCATCTGCTGCGCGCCGACGCCGAGGGTACGCAGCGGCTGCCGGACGTCCACCCGTACGCCATAGGTGCGCAGTGTCTCCCCGGCCTCCCGGTGCATACGGGCGAAGTCCAGCAGACCCAGCCGGGTGCGTGGCTCGCGGCCCAGGAAGAGGTTGCGGGCCACGCTCAGCAGCGGGATGAGGTTGACCTCTTGGTAAATGGTCGAGATGCCGGCCTTCTGGGCCTCCAGCGGGGTGGCGAAGGAGACCTTGCGGCCCTGGAGGGTGATGTCCCCCGCGTCGGGCCGGTGGACGCCGGTGAGGAGCTTGATGAGAGTCGACTTGCCGGCGCCGTTCTCGCCGATCAGGGCGTGCACCTCACCGGGACGCAGGGTGAGGTCCACGTCGTCCAGGGCCCGGACGCCGGGAAAGGACTTGCTCAGTCCGCGGACGGCGAGGACTTCGGCCGGGGCAGACACCTGTGCCTCCTGAAAGGGGGGTGAGGCTTGCGGGAGGGGAAGAAGGGGCGGGACGAAGCAGGGCCACGAGCGGGCACGGCGATGATGACCACCAGCAGCGTCGTGCTGCCTCCGGGCCCTGCCGGGGCGTCAGTACGCCTTGCCGATGTCCTGCTTGGCGTTGTCCGCGGTGTAGGCGCTGTCCTGGATGACGACGTCCTGGGGCACCTTCTCGCCCTTGGTGAAGGTGTCCAGCGTCTGGAACGCCAGCGGGCCGAACCGCGGGTTGGATTCGACGACACCGCTGATCCAGCCGTCCACGACGCCCTGGACCGCGCTGCGGGTGCCGTCGACCGTGACGATCTTGATGTCACCGGACTTCTTGCCCGCGCCCTTGAGCGCGGCCATCGCGCCCAGGCCCATCTCGTCGTTCTCCGCGTAGATGCCTTTGATCCCCGGCTTGGACTGGATGAGCTGCTCGGTGACCTGCTGACCCTTCTCGCGGGTGAAGTCGCCGGTCTGCTCGAAGACGACCTTCAGGCCCGGGGCCTTCTTCTCGATCTGCTCCTTGAACCCCTTGGTGCGCTCGGTGGTGACGTTGTTCCCCGCGGAGCCGCGCAGGATCGCGACCTCTCCCTCGCCGCCGGTCGCTTCGATCATCTGGTCGGCGGCGCGCCGGCCCTGCTCGACGAAGTCGGAGGCGATGAAGGAGACGTAGTCCTTGCAGGCAGTGGCATTGATCTTGCGGTCGATCGTCACGATCGGGACCTTCTTGGCGGCGGCCGCCTTCAGCACCGGGTCCCAGCCGTCGGAGTTGAGCGGTGCGATGACCAGCAGGTCGACACCCTTGGCGAGCAGGTCCTGCACATCGCTGATCTGCTTGGAGAACTGCGACTGGGCGTTGGCCGTGAGCAGCTTGACGCCGCGTCTGGAGGCCTCGTCCTTGATGGACTTCGTCTCGGCGATGCGGAACGGGTTGGCCTCCTTCTCCGACTGGGAGAAGCCGACGGTCGCGCCTTTCAAGTCCAGCTTCTTGGCGCCGTAGGCGTCGATGGTGCAGCTCTTGCTGCCGGGCTTCGGCGTGACGACCTTCTGCCCGGCGTCGGCGGCCGACGAGGAGTTTTTGCCGTCCGACACGTCGTCCTCGGACTTCGCGCAGCCGGTGGCGGCCAGGGCCACCGCGGCAGCGACGACCACGAGCGCAGGACGGGCGAGCAGGTGAGAGCGGTGAGTGGTGTGCTGCATGAAGACCCCGTTCCGGGTGCCGCTGGGAGGAAGTGGGGGAGCTGAACGACGAGCGGAAGTGGTGCTTCTCCCCCGGGCGTTGGACGTTGTTCGGTCCGTCGCAAGGGGTTTTTACATCGTTGGAAGGATGCTGTAAACCCTTCGTGCACGACACGCGGACTTCGGCAGGCAGGTTGCCGACCGTCGGCGGCCGTTGGTACGGCGCTCAAGCACGCCGGCCGTCGCTCGCCGTACGGCGCCCCAGCGTGCTCTCCCGCTCGACGAGGCGGTGGCTCGCCCGGATGCGCCGGCGCTCGGGCGTCCTGCCGCTGAGCCGCGCGAGCACCGACTCCACCGCGAGCCGGCCGATGGCTCCCTTGTCCGGCGACACGGAGGTGAGCGTCACCGTGCCGAAGCGCCCCTCGACCACGTCGTCGAACCCGGCCATCGCGACATCCTCGGGCACGCGCAGCCCCCACTCGTGCAGCACCCGCATCGCACCGATGGCCATCGGGTCGTTGTAGGCGAAGACCGCGTCGGGACATCGCCCGGCCCGCAGAATGCCGGTCATGGCCGCGGCGCCGTCCGCGAACCCCCAGCCGTCGGTGACGGCCACGAGCCCGTCGTCGGCGGGCAGGCCGGCGGCGGTCAGCTCCTCGCGCCAGCCGCGCACCCGCAGTTCGGCGGGCTCGCTGCGCCCGCGCCGGGCACCGATGAACGCCACCTCCCGGCGCCCCAAGGCGACCATGTGGCGGACGGCGGAGCGGGCCGCCGCGACGTTGTCGATGGCGATGTGGTCGTACGGCAGGTCGTATTCGCGTTCGCCGAGCAGCACCATCGGCGCGTCCTCCGCGCGGTCGCACAGGTCCTCGGCCTCCAGCTCGATGGGGCTGAGGATCAGTCCGTCGATGACCCGCGCCCGGAAGGCCTGGCTGACCAGGATCTCCTGCTCACGGCGGCCGCCGGTGTGGTCCAGCAGCACGATGTAGTCGTGCTCGGCGGCCGCGTCGATGACCGCGGCGGCAAGTTCGGCGAAGTAGGGGTTGCCGAACTCGGGCAGCGCGAGGGCGATGATGCCCGTACGTCCCTTGCGGAGGTGCCTGGCCGCGAGGTTGGGCAGGTAGCCGAGCGCGTCGATGGACCGCTGGACGCGCTCGCGCATCGCCGGTGTCACGTGCGGGTGATCGTTCACCACGTTCGAGACGGTCTTGATGGAGACCCCCGCGTGCGCGGCGACATCCTTGAGGCTGACCCGCACGTCGATCCTTTCCCGAACGGCCCGACTCCGGTGGCCGGTGCGGGTCCCATGTCAGTCACCAGCGCGGGCCGTGCGCCGAGCCCTGATGCGCAGTTTTACAACGTTATACGGCTCGCCTGTCACGCTGACAAGACGATGAACCAGGTCCGTGTGGCGCCGCCGTCCGGTGCTGGTGTGCGCCCGCTGCCGGTCCGGTCAGAACCCGGCAACGGGCCTTTCTTCCAAGGGCCAACCGCTCACTCGAAGAACTTGATGCTCCAGCCGGTGTCCGTGTTCGGCCCCGGCACGTTGGCACGGCTGTAGGTGCTGTTGCCCCACCAGGTGAACGTGCCGGTGTACCAGTACCGGTTCTCCCACGAGTACGGCGTTCCCTTCGGCACCGCGTGGAACATCAGCGGGAACTTCGGGCCCGCGGGCGGGCTGGTGTTGATGTCGCCGTTGAGCAGGACGAAGCTGTGGTGGCCGGGGCCGTTGACGTACAGGGTCGGGTCCCAGCCGGACATCATCGTCGCGCGGTTGGAGCCGAACAGGCAGCCGTTCGACTTGTACCAGTCCCACACATACGTCGGGTCGCCGCCGGCCCGCAGACGCAGGTCGGCGAGGCAATACTGCTCACTCCAGCTGCCGTTGGCGGAGTACACGATGTGCAGCTGCCCGTTCGGGTCCTTGATGGCTTCGGGCGCCTCGTTGATGAACGGGTTGCCGACCACCCGCTCCCAGCCCTCCCGCGGCTGCGAGATGACGTACCGGGCGCCGGTGGGTGCGGTGGGGCTGCTCATCCGGGCGATGTAGAGGTTCTGCTCGACGTTGGTGTCGCCGGCCCAGCCGGACCAGACGAACCAGCGCTGTCCGTTGAAGGTGAACAGGGTTCCGTCGATGGCCCACTTGTCGTCCGGCAGCGCCAGCTTCGTCTCGGCGGTGTAGCCGTTGTCCGCGGCGGCAGAGCTGATGACGTACATCCGGTGCGCGGCACCGCGGCCGGCCGAGAAGTAGATGTAGTAGCGGCCACCGTCCCGCACGATCTCCGGGGCCCAGACCTCCCCGAGGCCGCGGGTGTCCGACCAGACCTGCCGGGCGGGCGCCGAGGCGAGACCGGCCGTCGACGAGGCTTGCCGTACGGCGATGCCGCCGCCGGTCGACTGCACCGAGATGTAGGTGCTGTCGACCCGGATCACGCTCGGGTCGGCGGCCCGGAGACCGGTCTGATCCGCCCGGGCCGGTTCGGCGGACGACAGGGACATCACGGTGGCGAGCACGCCGGCCAGCACAAAGGCGGCGGCGCCGGACAGACAACGAGAAAGCTTCATGGTCCCGTCCCATCGATTCGGCCTCTCCCATGCTGCTTTACATCGATGGAAGATGGCTCCGACAGCATTGCGACTAGCACTGGACATGTCAACGCGTCGGCGAATGCGCGGCGTTGGGTTCATTCACCCGCTACGGGGGATGCCGCCCGGCGCCATCTGCTGCTCAATGACGTGCAGCCCCTATCGAGGGAGGCACACGATGACCGAGACCGGGCCCATACAGCTGTTGGTGATCACCTTCGGCCCGGATGCGGCATTCGAGGGGCGGATCCTCGAAGAGCTGGAAGAACTCGCGGCCGCGGGCCAGATACTCGTCCTGGACCTCCTGGTCGTACGGAAGGACACCAACGGTGATCTCGTCGCCCTCGGCTATCAGGCCGAGGGAATGGGCGACACGATCAGCGCGCTGCTCGGACTCGAACCGGGCAGCATGCGGAAAGCGGAGAAGGCATTTCCTTCGCTGGCCCCGGGGCGCGCCTTCGGGATGGCCGCGGACGACATCCGAGAGATCGCGGATGCGCTGGATCCGGGTGCCACAGCGGGTTTCCTCCTCCTTGAACACCGGTGGGCGAGGAGGCTGAAAGGTGCGATCCGCGAGCAGGGCGGCGTGCCGCTCGCGGAGGGCTTCCTCACCGAGGAGGCGATGGCCCCCGTGGCCGCTGAACTGCTCGCCGCCGCCGCGCGCCTCGACGAAGGGGCGTCAGAAGAACCAACGGAACGGACGGCTGAACCAGCGACTGAACCGGCGACTGAACGGACGACGGGTGAATCCGCGGGCGGAATCGCCGTCGAGACCACCGACGAAACGCACAGGGCCGACGCCCGGCCCGTTGCCCAGGAGGTTCCCATGACCGGACTCGTGGTGCTCGGCTTCTCCGACAAGGAACAGGCCGAAGCCGTCATGCGTCTCAGCAGCCAGCTCTCCCAGGAAGAACTGCTCGACCTGGAGGACGCCGCGCTGGCCTGGCGCAGCCAGGACGGCAAGGTGCACGTCCAGCAGGCCCACAACACCACCGCCAAGGGAGCGGCCACGGGAGCCCTGTGGGGAACCCTGTTCGGGATGCTCTTCCTGATGCCGGTCTTCGGTGCGGCGGCGGGCGCGGCGACCGGCGCCGTCGCAGGCAAGCTCCGGGACGTCGGCCTCAACGACGCGTTCATCAAGGAGACGGCCGGCGCCCTGGAGCCCGGGCGTGCCGCGGTTTTCGCGCTCGTACGGAAGTCCACTCCCGACCGGGTACGGGAAGCCCTCCGGCCTTTCAACCCCACGGTTCTGCACACCTCGCTCACCAAGGAACGCGAAGACGAGCTCATCGCCGCGCTGCACGGCGTGTGACCGCAGGCAAGCGAAAGGAAGGAGAAGTCCATGAGCGGTTCCGTGACCCTCGCGTACGACTATCCGCTCCTGGGGGTTTTCTGGACCACGTTCGTGCTGTTCATGTGGGTGCTGTGGTTCTTCCTGCTCTTCCGCGTCATCGGCGATGTCTTCCGTGACGACGGGCTGAACGGGTGGGCCAAGGCGGCCTGGATCATCTTTGTGGTCGTGCTGCCTTTCATCGGTGTCCTGGTCTACGTTCTCGCCCGGGGCCGCGGCATGGGCCGGCGCGAAGTGAACAGGGCACAGGCGCAGCAGGAGGCGTTCGACAACTACGTCCGCCGGACAGCGGCGACCGGCACGTCCCGGCCCAGCCAGGCCGACGAGTTGGCGAAGCTCTCCCGGATCAGGGAACGCGGCGACATTTCGGACGACGAGTTCCAGCGGGCGAAGGACAGGATCCTGCACTGACCCCGGTCATGCACTGACATCGGTCGCACCGGTCGCTGCTCTGTCCTGGCGCGGCCTTCCGGACGGAGGGTAGCCATGGTGGAAAACAGTCCGGGGTCACCGGCCGGCCCGTCCCGGAGTGCGGATGCCTCGGCGGCGGACGAACCACGCCCGTCGCCGAGGTCCCGCAAGCGCCGGGAGCTGCTGTCCGTCACCCTCCCCGGCTGTTGGGGAGCGCTCCTGTTCGCCTGTCTCTCCTACACCCCGTCGCTGCTCCCGCGCGGCGGCATCCTGCAGGGCCTGATCTGTGGCATCAACGCGGCCCTCGGTTACGGTGCCGGCGTGCTCGCCGCGTGGGTGTGGCGTGCGTTCGCCGATCGCGAGCCGCGGCCCCCGCACCCCAGGTCCTGGACCGCGTTCTTTCTCAGTGCGGCCATCCTGTTCGGCCTCTTCTTCGGCTTCGGGCAGTACTGGCAGTACGAAATCCGGCGGCTGATGGGAGTCACCCACTACAACATCCCGCTCGCCGTGATCTCGCCCCTCATCGCGGCACTGGTCTTCGGCCTCCTCCTGCTGACCGCGCGCGGCATCCGCGACCTGTATCGCCGGCTGAAGGACCTGCTGAGGCGCTGGGTCGGGCCGCGCGCGGCGACCGCGGTCGGCTGGGCCCTGGTCGCCGGCCTCGTCTGGGCGATCGTCACCGGCCTGCTGCTCAACGGCTTCGTCGGCGTCGCCAACAAGGCGTTCTCGCTGCGCGACACCACGACCGAGGAGGGGGTGCGCCAGCCCTCGTCGAGCCTGCGCTCGGGCGGGCCGGGCTCGCTCGTACCGTGGGACTCGCTGGGCAGGCAAGGGCGGAACTTCACCGGCACCGGCCCTTCGGCGAACGACATCGCGAGGTTCACCGGCCGCCTGGCAAGGGCGCCGATCCGGTCCTACGCCGGGCTGGCATCGGCCGGCAGTGCGGAGTCCCGGGCCGCCGAAGCGGTCGCCGATCTGACCCGGCAGGGCGGCTTCCGGCGCGAGAACCTGCTCGTGGTGACGACGACCGGGAGCGGTTGGGTCGATCCCGCGGCGGTGGACACGTTCGAGTACCTCAGCGACGGCGACTCGGCCACCGTGGCGATCCAGTACTCCTACCTCCCGTCCTGGCTCTCCTACCTGGTCGACCAGACCAAGGCACGCGAGGCGGGCCGCGCCCTCTTCGACGCCGTGTACGACAGTTGGTCGAAGCTGCCACCGGGTGACCGTCCCCGGCTGTTCGTCGCCGGGGAGAGCCTGGGGTCGTTCGGCGGTGAGACCGCCTTCAGCGGCGAGTACGATCTGCGCAACCGCACCGACGGCACACTGTTCGCCGGCCCTCCCGCCTTCAACACACTGTTCCGGGAATTCAGCGACGGCCGCGACGCCGGCAGCCCCGAGATCCTCCCCGTCTACAAGGAAGGACGCACCGTCCGGTTCGCCAACGATCCGGCGGCCGAGATCCCACCGGCGAGCCGGCCCTGGAAGGACAGCCGAGTCCTCTACCTCATGCACCCGTCCGACCCGATCGTCTGGTGGAGCCCACGCCTCGTCCTCAGCAAACCGGACTGGCTCGGCGAGCACCCCGGCGCCGACGTACTCCAGCAGATGGTGTGGCTGCCCCTCGTGACCTTCTGGCAGGTCACCGCGGACCTTCCGTTCTCCACCGACGTCCCGAGCGGCCACGGTCATACGTACACCACCGAGTACGTCGACGCATGGAACGCCGTCCTTCGGCCCGCGGACGTCACCACCCAGGACCTCGACCGTCTCAAGGACATCATCGCGGCCGAGAAGTGACAGCGTGACGGCCGACATCACCGCCGTACGGCGCGTGCCTGCCACAGGCCGGTCAGCGCAGCAGCAGGAAGCCGGCGAGATAGCCGAAGGCGTTGACCGCCCAATGCAGGCCCATGGGCGCCAGCAGGCTGCCGCTGCGGCGGCGCAGCTCGCAGAAGAGCACGCCCGCGGCCCCGGTGAACAGCACCGCGACCACGACGGCGGCCACCGCACCGAGCGCGGACTGACCGAACACCGGCGTCAGCGCGGGCTTAACGCTCGCCAGCTGCAGTGACGGCAGGACGTGCCACAACCCGAACAGCAGACTCGACACGGCCGTCGCCCACACCGCGCCCCGGGCCCGGCGCACCAGGCCGTACAGCACACCGCGGAAGGCGATCTCCTCCAGCAGCACCGTGCCGAGGGGCACCGTGACCAGGACTCGCACCGCCATCTGGCCTCCGGTCAGCGTGCTGTACCGCTCGTCCGCGAACAGGACACGGGCTGCCGGAAGCAGCGCCGCTGCCGCGTAGCCCACGCCGACCAGCCCGATCAGCACCACGGCCCAGCGCGCGCCACATCCCAGCGTGGCGGGGTCCAGCCCCGCATCTGCCCAGGTACCTCCGGCCCGGAAGAGCACCCCCAGCAGCAGCGCGGCGGAGATGAGGGCGGTCAGCCACCCCCACTCGGGCAGACAGCGGTTGTTCGCCAGGTTGGCGGCCACCAGCACGGCCACGACGACAGCCACTGCCGTGCCGGTGCCCATCGGCCGCGGTGTGCGGGAAGGGCGGGGCACCGTCCCCTTCGCACCGCGCCGGTGCTCACGCATGCCGCCGCTGTTCCCGTGCGGGAGCCGGCTTCCGTGCGGCCCGAGGCAGCCGCGCTGCCAGTGCGGCGCCGGACAGGGCGAAGACGCCCATGGCTGCCATGGCGGCGGTCAGACCGTCCTCACGGGCCTGGACGTTGATGCGTACGAGTTCGTCGGCGGGCGGCCCGGTGATGCCCTGCCTGCCCAGCTCCGCCCGCAGCTGCTGGTCGCTCACCGCGGTCGCCTGCACGCTGTGCTCCAGTGCGTGCTCCACGGTGACCTTCTGGCCGGCGGTGAGTACGGTACTGGTCCGGACCGAGGCCAGCACCGTACTGATCAGGACACCGATCATCAGCGCGCCGGCCAGGGCGATCCCCAGCGACTGGCCCAGGTAGGAGAAGCTGCGCGAGAGTCCGGCGACGTCGCTGACCCGGTCCTCGGCAGCAGAGGACTGGACGAGGTCCGGGAGCAGTGTGCACAGGCCGAGGCCGAGACCGGCGACCGCCAGCCCGGGAGCGATCTTCAGGCCGGAGCTGACCGGCTCGAACGCGAAGACGATCATTGCGGCACCGGCGGCGATCAGCAGGAAGCCGACGATGATGAGCGGCTTGCGTGTCGTGCGTCCCCTGCCGACGGCCCGGGTGCCGGCCGCCGCGCCCAGGACGAGCATCACGGTCGCCGGGAGCAGCGTCAGACCGCTCTCCAGGGCGTCGTAGTCCAGCGTCGTCTGCACGAATACGGGGACGAGGAAGAACACCCCCGCCAGTACCAGGAACTGCAGGCCCAGGGACAACGACCCCACCCGTGTGGCCCGGTTGCGCAGGACGGCGGGACGTACGAGGGGATCGCGTCCGGTATGTATGCGGTGCCGTTCCCACCAGGCGAACAGTGCGAGCACCACGACACCGGACAGTCCGAACACCACCGTGGGCGAGACAGCGCCCTCGCCGAGCACGGTCCGGCCGGACAGCACAACGTCGGTGCGTGTGGTGAGCAGCCCGTACCGGCTGGCCAGCAGGGTGCCGAGCACGATCAGACCGAAGCCCAGCGCCGACAGGACAGCGCCCAGGATGTCGAACGACGGCTGCCTGACGGTTTTCGGGCGGGGTATACGCTGCCGGTTGATGAGGACGACGGCGACCGCGGTCACGGCGGTCTCCAGGAGGAACGAGACCCGCCAGCTCAGATAGCGAGTGAGCACGCCGCCGAGAAGGGGGCCGAGCGCGGCGCCCACTCCTGCGGCCGCGCCGACGAGGGTGAGGGCGCGGGTACGCGCGGCGCCGGTGAATGCCAGCGTGGCGATGGACAGGATCGCCGGGAAGACCAGGGCCGCGCCGATGCCTTCGAGCAGCGACCAGCCGAGGAGCATGACCGGCAGACCCGGGCTCAGCGCGGTGACCAGGGCGCCGCATCCGTAGAGGGTGGCGCCGAGGGTGAACATGCGCAGGTGCCCGGCCCGGCTGCCGAGTTTGCTGCCGGTGATCATCAGTGCGGCCATGACCAGGGCGTAGAGCGAGATCGCGGTCTGCACTCCGGTCAGTGTGGTGTCGAGGTCGGTGACGATGTCGGAGACGGCGACGTTCATGGCCGTCGAGTCGTACGCCATGAGCAGCTGCTGGGTAGCGATGACGGCAAGGACGACCCGGGCAGCGCCCGCGTCCTCTGCCCGCCCCGCCGCCTCCCCTGCCCCCGCGGCCTTCCCGCGGTCAGCCACGGCCCGGCTCGGCCGGCTCGACCGTGAAGAGATGCACGCCCCAGGCGTCCAGGTCGACGAAGAGTCCGGGGCCGGCCAGTTCGCGACCGGAGCGCTCGTACTGGGAGTCGTCCAGCAGACCGGTCAACCGCACCTGACTGTCCGCCAGTTCGGACCATGGCAGCCGCACCCTGGCCTGGGAGCGATGTCCGGCGAAGTTGACGATGATCACGAACCGGCCGGTCTCCCCCGTCCAGCACCAGGCGAGCAGGGCACGGTGCGAGGCGTTGTCCGGCCAGCCCTCGCACTCCAGGAGGCGCCAGTCGCCGTTGCGCATTCCGCTCCTGTGCACGGCACTCAGCAACCGTTCGTGGAACGCCCGCAGCCCGGCGTCGGGCGGTTCCTCGGGGCGCCGGGTCAGGAAGACCGGAAGGCGCGTGCGGCGGCCGGTGAACTGGCCCTCGTGCCACAGCGTCGCACCGGGGAGGGTGGCCATCATGACGGCAGCGGCACGTTCTTCCAGCGGGCCGAGGTGCGCTGCCACCCTCGGCTCGTCGTGGTTCTCCAGGAAGCGTACGAGGCGGCGCTGGTAGTCCCCGCCCGCTCGCAGATGTGCACGCACGGGCTCCGCGCCCTCGTGCAGGATCCGGTCGTACAGGCGCTTGTCGTAGCAGAAGTCGAACCCCTGCTGCTGCAGGGTCCATTCGAGATCCCAGTACGCCTCGGCGACGAACGCCATACCGGGGCGCCGCTGCCGTACGCCGGACAGGACGACGGTCCAGAAGTCCTCCTCCGGCAGCGGGCCGGCATGGCGTCGCCAGGTCCTGGCGAAGATGTCGTTCATCAGCAGCATCGCCATGTCGCAGCGGACGCCGTCGCAGAGCTCACCGATCCGGGCGAGTACATCCGTGGTGGCCGCGCGCAGCCCCGGCGCGAACGCGTTGAGCTGCACCACGTCCGGCCAGGGCGGGAAGAACGGGTCCCGGCCACGGGCGAGGACCCTGCCCCCGGCCTCCAGGTAGGCGGCCGGGTCACGGCGCAGATCCTCGGCGGTGCCCTGGACGAAGTATTCGGGGTGCTCACTCACCCAGGGGCTGTCCGGCGCGAGATGGTTCGGTACGTAGTCGAGGAGCAGGCCGATGCCCCGACGGGCCAGCTCGGCGCGTGCCGAGGTAAGTCCCGCGTTGCCGCCCAGCGTCTCGTCGACGACATAGCGGCGGATGCAGTACGGCGACCCGGCGATGTCCTCCTCCGTCACATCCGGCAGTGCTTGCCTGAAGGCGCTGCGCAGCGCCGGGTCGCGCAGGGCGATGTCCCGGCCCACGTCGCTGCGTTCCCACACCCCCATGAGCCAGACGGCGTCGATGCCCTGCGGGGTGATCTCGTCCCAGGCATCCTTGGGTACCTCGCCCAGACCGGCCGGGCGGCCGGGGCGCGCCTGGAGTTCGCGGAGCCACACTCGGGTGTTGACCTCATGGATGACGGGCTGCGCCGGGAGTTTGGTCATGGTGTCCGCCTCCGGGCGGGGTCGGCCTGGAAGTCCTCGGGCGTGAGGTGCCCGAAGACGGTCATCAAGGTGGCGACCAGGCCCGTCCAGCCGGTCTGGTGGGCGGCGCCGATGCCCGCGCCGTTGTCGCCGTGGAAGTACTCGTGGAAGGAGATCAGGTCGCGCCAGTGCGGGTCGTTCCGGAATTTCTCCTGCCCGCCGTACACGGGCCTGCTGCCGTCGGCGTCGCGCAGGAAGAGCCGGGTGAGCCGCGCCGAGATCTCCTCGGCGACCTCGTAGAGGTTCATCCGGACGCCGGAGCCGGTGGGGCATTCGACGGTGAAGTCGTCTCCGTAGAACGCGTACAGGTTGAGCAGCCCGCGGATGATGAGGGCGTTCACGGGGAACCAGACGGGGCCGCGCCAGTTGGAGTTGCCGCCGAACATCCCGGAGTCCGATTCGGCGGGCAGATAGCCGACCCGGTATTCCTCGCCGTGCACCCAGAAGGTGTACGGGTGCTCGGCGTGATGGCGGGAGAGGGACCTGATGCCGTACGGGCTCAGGAACTCGTCCTCGGAGAGCAGATACGCCAGGACCCGTTGCAGCTTCTTCTCGTCGACGACGGAGAGCAGCCGGGGGCCGCCGGAGACGCCGCCCTGAGCCGAGGCCAGGGTGGCGGTGAGCGAGGGATGCCGGCCGGCGAAACGGCGCAGCCGGTCACCCAGACCGGGCACCTTCGCCAGTTGGGCGGGCCGGAACACGGTGGCGGCGCACAGCGGAAGCAGGCCCACCATCGAACGGACCTTCAGCCGGACCGCCTGCCCGTCCGGCAGCCGCAGGACGTCGTAGAAGAAGCCGTCCTCCTCGTCCCACAGATCGTCCGGCAGGTCACCGGTGCGGTCCATGGCCCCCGAAATCCACAGGAAGTGCTCGGCGAACTTGAGCACATGCTCCTCATAGACGGCGGGGTTGTGCTCGACCAGCTCCCCGGCGATCTGCAGCATCGTCTGGCAGTACAGGGCCATCCACGCGGTGCCGTCGGCCTGTTCCAGCTGTCCGCCGGTGGGCAATGGCGCACTGCGGTCGAACACGCCGATGTTGTCCAGACCGAGGAAGCCGCCCTGGAACACATTGCGGCCCGCGGGGTCCTTGCGGTTGACCCACCAGGTGAAATTGGTGAGCAGCTTCTGGAAGACGCGCTCCAGGAAGTCCCGGTCGGACCGGCCGGTACGGCGCTGTTCCAGGACGTAGAGGAAGTACGCGGCCCAGGCGTGGACCGGCGGATTGACGTCGGTGAAGTTCCATTCGTACGCCGGGATCTGGCCGTTGGGGTGCAGATGTGTGCCGCGCAGCAGCAGTTCGAGCTGCTCCTTGGCGAAGTCCGCGTCCACGATTGCCAGCGCGACGGCGTGGAAGGCCAGGTCCCAGGCGGCGAACCACGGGTACTCCCACTTGTCCGGCATGGCCACGATGTCGTCGCTGACCAGGTGGAACCACTCGTGATTACGCATCGCCCGGGGCGGCACGCGCCACGGCTCCAGGCCGTGGTCGGCAAGCCAGGCCTCCACATCGAAGTGGTAGTACTGCTTGCTCCACAGCATCCCGGCCAGCGCCTGACGCATGACACGGGCCTCGTCCTCGGTCGCGCCGTCCGGGATCAGCGTGCGGTAGAAGGCGTCCGCCTCGGCCCGCCGGTCCCGGAAGACGCGGTCGAAGTCACGGGCCAGGGGCATCGGAGAGCCGGTGGGCGCCAGGCGCAGCCGTACGGTCTCGCTGCCTCCCGCCGCGATGGTCAGGGTGTAGTGGGCCGCTGCCTTGGTGCCTTCGCGCGCGGGATTGACCGCCTCGGTCTCGCCGCCCGCGACGTACCGCCCGATGCCGTCCTTGACGTACGGCGAGGCGTTGGGTGATCCGAAGAGCCGTTCGTTGTTGGTCTCGTTCTCGGTGCACAGCAGCGGTACCTGGCCGCCGCACCTCAGGTCGTAGCTGCCCAGGTCGGGATGGGCGGCGCGGAGCGCGGTCGTGCCGCGCGGGCTCTCGACGGCGGCCAGTCGGGGCTTGCCGCCCCCTTCCCGCCAGGACCAGGTGTTGCGGAACCACAGCGTCGGCAGCAGGTGCAGTGTGGCCTCGTCCGGTCCGCGGTTCTCGGCGGTGATCCGGATCAGGATGTCGTCCGGCGCAGCCTTGGCGTACTCCACGGTGACGTCGAAGTACCGGTCGTCGTCGAAGATCCCGGTGTCCAGTAGTTCGTACTCGAACTCCTGCCGGCCGCGGGCCCGGTTGGTGGTCACCAGGTCGTTGTACGGGAACTCGCCCTGCGGGTACTTGTACAGATACCGCAGGTAGGAATGGCTGGGCGTGCTGTCGAGATAGAAGTAGTACTCCTTCACGTCCTCGCCGTGATTGCCCTCGCTGTTGGTCAGCCCGAACGCCCGCTCCTTGAGGATCGGATCGCGCCCGTTCCACAGCGCGACCGCGAAGCACAGCCGCTGCTTCTCGTCGCAGATGCCGCCGAGGCCGTCCTCGCCCCACTGGTAGGCGCGCGACCGGGCGTGATCGTGCGGGAAGGAGGACCAGGCGTCTCCCGACTCGCTGTAGTCCTCCCGGACCGTGCCCCACTGCCGTTCGCTGAGGTACGGCCCCCACAACCGCCACTTCCCGCCTGTCTCGGCGGCCGCTCCGGTCTGCTGCGTCTGCGCCTTCGTGGTCATCCGCGTACTCCCTCACCGCACGGTGGGTCTCCGGGACTGCGTCAGTCTGGCGAGGGTTCTCCGGTCGTGCATCACCTGATGCGGGTGAGCGTGTCGGCCCGGCGGCCGGCTCGCGCGCGTCAGCGCAGCAGCAGCTGCAACCCGCCGAGCACCGTCGCTCCGATCACCAGGTGCTCGAAAAGCCGTTGGTTGATCCGGTTCACGCACCGCTTGCCGACGTAGGCGCCGGGCAGCACGAAGAGCACGAGGGCCGCGTCCAGGAGCAGTGACCGGGCATCGATCAGGCCGAGGCCGGCGCTGAAGGGCAGCTTGGAGGTGTTGACGATCAGGAAGAACCAGGCCGAGGTGCCGAGGAAACCAAGCTTCTTGAAGCCGGTGGAGATCAGATAGAGGGACATCACAGGGCCGCCCGCGTTGGCCACCATGGTGGTGAAGCCACCGAGCACACCGTACGAGCGGGTCTTCAGGCGGCCACTGCCCGCCGCGCTCTCGTCGTCCCTCTCCCCCGCTGTGTTCGCGGCGCGTCTGCGCCACACCGTCACCGCGGACATGAACAGCAGGATCGCGCCGATCGAGGTGCGCACCACCGCGTCGTCCGCCCACAGCATGAACAGCGTCCCCAGCACCACACCTCCGGCCACTGCGGGGAACAGCCGCCAGAGCGTGGGCCAGTGGGCATGGCGCCGGTAGGTGAGCACCGCCAGCACATCGCCGACGATCAACAGCGGCAGCAGCACTCCGGTGGATGCGCGGGCGGGCAGTACGGCCGCGAAGACGGCGAGACTGATCGTATTGGCCCCGCTGACGGCGGTCTTGGAGAAGCCTACGAGACCTGCGGCAGCGGCGAGCGCGAGGAATTCCCAGAGGGTGACAGTGAGCATAGGGAGACCGATGCTATGTCCATCGATTCCGTGGCCGCATGACCGGGGGCAGATGCATGACCGGGGACGGGCGCGCGGGAACGGTATTGCCGCCGTCCGTATCGGTCATGGGAGGCCGGTCATGGGCGCAGCCGCCGCTGTGCTTCGTACAGGTTCCGCGGCCGGACCGCTTCGGGGCTGCCGTAGGCCTCCAGCCTGCTGTGCAGGTCACCGGTGAAGTCCGGGACATCGATCTGGTCGAACTCGCGGACCGGGGAGATACCGACGGTGGCGCTGTACGGGGCCAGACCGTCGATCCTCACCAGGCCGGCCCGCCCGTTGGTGACGCGGATGTTCCAGTGCGTGAACCGCGCGCCGAAGAGGGGGCCCGCGCTGGCGTCCCCGCCGTGCCGGCCGTTGTTGTCCAGCGTGATGTCGGTACGGACGTTCGCGAAGGGCATCCCCCGGTGGCTGTCGAACGTACCCATTTCCATCCGGCCGCGGGACCAGACGTTGTAGCTGGACAGGCCCTCGACGTTGATGCCGTGCAGCTGGGTGCCCGGTGGCGCGGGGACGGTGCGCTCCTCGATGGTGAAGTCCTCGACGAGGTTGTCGTGCGAGCCCTCACGGCAGAAGTACGGATGGTGCGCGCCGCGCCCAGCCACCCGAGTGGAGCGCAGGGTGCAGGCGGAGGCCGCGACGAAGCCGAAGCCGTTGTCGACATGGCGGACGGTCACATCCTGCGCCCAGCAGTCGTACGCACACTGGAAGACGAGCCCGTTGTAGCCCTTGTCGAGGAGGTGCGGGGACTGCGGCGTCTCGACGGCTTCGAGGGCGAGCCCTTCGACCCCGGCACCCGTGAGTGCCCGGACGTGAGTGGTGAGCTGCGGGTCCCACTCCGGGCGTATGTCGAGCGGGAGCGGACGCTCGAAGGTCACCGCGCTCCCCTTGACGTGCGCGATGCGCACCGGCCACTCGTAAGGCACATAGCTGGTGAGCTTGGTCTTGTCGCCCCAGACGTACGCCTCGGGACCGGGGCCGCCACCCGCCATGTGCTCCAGGAGGGTGTGGTCGGGGTCGTCGGCCAGGCGCAGCAGGACCAGGTCGCCGCGGTCGAGGCGGCTCGTGTCGTCGACCGTCACCCTCCAGGAGCCGCGGCGGGACGGGTGCACGGCGGTGAGCGGACGCCACTCGTCCCGCCGGTTGCCCGTCCAGCCCTCGAACGGCCACTCCTGCTTCTTGATCGCCGTGACCAGCGAGTCCCAACGGGCTTCCGGGCAGAGCCAGATGAGGCCGCCCGCCCAGGACCAGCTGGACTTGTCGCCGCCGTACCGGCTGCCGTACGGGCCGATCAGCTCGGTCAGGTTCTTGGTGGCGTGGAGTGTGGTGCGGCCGCTGCCCGCGCCGCGCAGGACGACGCCGTCGTGGCCGATGCGGATGACGTCGTCGATGCGGTAGGTGCCGGGCGGGAGGGTGACGGTGCCGCCACCGCGCCGGCCCACTGTCTCGATGGCGCGGTTGATGGCGGGAGCGGCGTCGGCCGAGCCGTCGGCGGCCGCACCGAGATCGCGTACGACGTCGATGTCCCGCGCGCCGGCGCTCCGGGCAGCGGCGGAGCGGCGGTCCGGTCCTGCGTCGGCCCGGCAGCCCGCCCGGCCCACGTACGGGACCTGCGGGTGCATGAAGGGCCGGGCGGTGAACTCGCCCCAGAGACCCGTACGGTGACCGGCCGCCGTGGCCTCGACGGTGGGCAGCGCGGCCGACGCGGCGACGCCGATCGCACTGCCCAGCAGGGTGCGTCTACTGATCTCCATGAGCCCACCTTCCATGGATATGAACAGTGTTCATATGAGCGACGAGCGTGAGGATGCCACGGGCGCACCGGAAGGCGGAAGGGGTGCGAAGGGTTGTTGGTGAGAAGAACTCAGTGGACCTGCTCGCGACGGTGTGCGGGCTTGTTGGGCGGGCGGGTGGGCGCCCGGTCGGGACGCCGCTGAGTCGGCTGCTGGGCCGGCCGCTGGGTCACGGACGCGGCGGTGAGGGGGGTGGAGGGCGAGTTCGTGGTGCGGGGCGAGAAGGGCATGGTCCGGGCTCCTGCCTGGTCTAAACGGCCGATCGCGGATCGTCGGTTCCCAGGAGAAGCGCGTTCCGGAAGGCACACCCGGGTGGAGATACACCACTTCCCAAGGGCATGCCTCCGTTCCGAAGCATGTTCGACGCGTGCCCGTCCTCTCCCCCGGCAAACGTTGCGCTCTACCGCCGGGGCAACGCGGAAGGGCCGGTCCCGCGGGGTGCGCCGGCGGTACGTGGGTACCGAATCGGCGGCGGTGGTAGGTGAGTGCCGGCCCCGTGCGCTACCGCGTGGGCGGCCGCCTTCCTCTGCCGTGCACCGGCGTCGGGCTGGCGCTGCGTGCCTTCGCGCCGCCGGCCGTCCAGGAGCACGCCATCGCCACGTACGAGCCCGGACGCGGTCACGACGACATTGATACCCCGTAGCCGCGCCGGTGCGGGACGGCGCCGAGGTGATGGCCGTGTTGTCGGTCGTGGCGCCGAGCACCGGTTTCGCGGACTCGGGCTACGGCCCGGCCGTCCGGGCAACCGCCCGCGCGATCTCCCACCGGCTCCCGGACGGCAGCCATCGGGTGTCCGCTTCCGGAAGTGCGGACGCGCAGCTGTGACAGCTGAGAGCGGGCCGTCCTCGCTCGGCCATCGGCCGGTAGTCGACGCCGGGAGCCCCGCGCCAGTAGCTCGGCGGCTGATCTATCTTGGCGTTCATGCAGTCATACACGATCGGCCAGGCGGCACGGCTGCTCGGCGTGAGTCCGGACACCGCGCGGCGGTGGGCGGACTCGGGCCGGGTGGCGACCCATCGTGACGAGGGCGGGAAGCGGCTCATCGACGGCAAGGACCTGGCCGCCTTCTCCGTGGAACTCGCCAAGGGCGGCAGTGGTGAGGAGGACGCCTCCTACACCTCGGTACGCAACGCCTTCCCCGGCATCGTCACCGCGATCAAGCTGGGCGACGTCGCCGCGCAGGTGGAGATCCAGGCCGGTCCGCACCGGCTGGTCTCGCTGCTCACGCGAGAGGCCGTGGAAGAGCTGGGGCTGGAGGTCGGCATGGAGGCCACCGCGCGGGTGAAGTCGACGAACGTCCACATCGACCGCGTCTGAGCGAGCCACGCCGAGGAGGCGGCAGGGAGTCCGGCCACCGCGCGGGAGAAGCCGATGCGCGTGCGCGTCGAGCGGGCGTGGCGGACGTGGTGCTCGGTTCCGGCGTCCGGCACAGCAGGGCCGCCCACAGGTCGAGGCGGTCCCGGAGGCTGGAGAGGTTCCGGCCGGTGAAGTGCTCGACGCGCTCGATCCGGTAGTGCACCGTGTTGACGTGCAGGTGCAGCGCATCGGCCGTACGGGCCCAGGAGCCGTCGTGCGTGAGGAACGCCTCCAGGGCGCGCAGCAGCGCGACGGAGGAACTCCCCGTGTTGAGCAACGGCCCTCGATCTCCGCGAAGAGCGTACGGCCTTCGCCTGGGCATCCAGCAGGCGCACGGCGCGCGTGGCTTCGCCGTCCGACACGCAACCGAACGTAACCGCCCGATTGCCCTTCCCGCAATGCAAAGAGATCATCGTCCGCAGGCGGCATCGGCGTGCCGGGGCCACGGCCCGACGGCTGTATTCCTCACGGCTGCAGCCGTTCCCACGACCAGCTCTCGTCGGGAGCACGGTCGTAGCGGAGCCTGCGGTGCAGCCGGTCCGGGCTGCCGTACCAGAACTCGATGCTCTCCGGGACCAGGCGGTAGCCGACCCAGCCCTCCGGGCGCGGCACCGGCCCGCCGGCGGTGAGCAGGTCCCGGGCACGCGCCCGCAGAGCATGGTCGTCGGTGAGCGGGCGGCTCTGCTCCGATACGGCCGAGGCGGCTCGGGCAGCCTCGGGCCGCGCAGCGAACAGGGCATCGGAGGCGACAGGAGAGAGTACTTCGACGGGGCCGGTCACCGTGAGCTGCTGCAGTGTCTCCCGCCAGTAGAAGGACAGCGAAGCCCAGGGCCGCTCGGCCAGTTCACGCCCCTTGCGACTGCCCCGGGCGCTCCCGAAGACCAGACCGCGCCCGTCGAACTCCTTGATCAGCAGCACCCGGACCGAAGGCCGCCCGCTGTCGTCGGTGGTGGCCAGAACCGCCGCGTTCGGCTCCCGCACTCCTCGCTGCGCGGCGCTGTCCAGCCATGTGCTGAGCAGACCGAGCGGTTCGGCAGGCGGGGTGTCGAACTCGGTCAGCTCCAGGGTGGTGTCCCCGGTCAGGGCCGCGGGCCGTCCGGCGTTGTCGTTCATGCTCCTCCGTCACACTCGGGCTCGGCGAGGTCGCCGCGAACACGGGCAGTCGTAGCGTGCCATGGCCGGGTGACGTGGACCTGGGGGCAAGGCACGCCGGTCAGCGGCGGATGCGCCCGTGGCCGGCCGACACGTACAAACGCACATGCCATGCCATCTGCGAGAACTCACGGCTCATGCGAAGTGACAGGAGACTTTTACCTCGCATCTGCGACAGTATGATCAGTGCGCCGGCGCCGTTCCGGTGGTTGCCGTAAGAGTCGACCCACGTGGCCGTCGACAGACCGTAAGTCGATAGACCGTAATGAGTCCGTTCAGGACCTGAGGGAGTGGACCCGTGATGACCCGTTCCGCGCGCCGGACCCGCCGGATGCTGCAGGTGACCGGTGTGGGCGCCGCCGCCCTGCTGGCCCTGGGTGCCTGCTCGTCCTCCGGCTCGGACTCCGCCAAGAAGTCGGACTCCTCCTCGGGCAAGCTGTCCGGTGAGGTGACGGTCTTCGCCGCCGCGTCGCTGAAGGAGAGCTTCACGACGCTGAAGAAGGAGTTCGAGAAGGAGCACCCGGGGACGAAGGTCTCCTTCAGCTTCGGCGGCAGTGACAGCCTCGCGGCGGGCATCACCAGCGGTGCCCCGGCGGACGTGTTCGCCGCTGCCAGCCCCAAGACGATGAAGACCGTGACGGACAAGGGTGACGCGGCCGGCAAGCCGGCCACCTTCGTACGCAACCAGCTGGAGATCGCCACCCTGCCGGGCAACCCCGACAAGGTCTCCTCGCTGAAGGACCTCACCAAGTCCGGGCAGAAGGTCGTCCTGTGCGACAAGACGGTGCCGTGCGGTTCCGCAGCGCAGAAGGCGCTGAACGCCAGCCGCCTCGAGCTCACCCCCGTCTCCTACGAGGAGGACGTCAAGTCCGCCCTGAACAAGGTCGTACTCAAGGAGGCCGACGCCGCGGTCGTCTACAAGACCGATGTGAAGGCCGCGGGTGACAAGGTGGAGGGCGTGGAGTTCCCCGAGTCCGTCAAGGCCGTCAACGACTACCCCATCGCTCTGCTCAAGAACTCGAAGAACGCCGAGGCCGCCAAGGCCTTCATCGCGCTCGTACAGTCCGACAAGGGCCAGCAGGTCCTGAACAAGGCCGGGTTCCTGAAGCCGTGACCTCGCTCGACAAGACCGGCGCCGCGGCCGACCCCCGCACGGGTGGGCCGCGGCGCCGCCGCGCCCGCGGGGGTGCCCCGTTCCCCCTCCTCCTGCCCGCACTGATCGGCCTGGCGTTCCTGGCCGTCCCGCTCGTCGCCCTGCTGGTCAGGGCCCCCTGGCGGAGCATGCCGGACCTGCTGACCAGCGCCGAGGTGTGGCAGGCGCTCAGGCTCTCCCTCATCTGCGCGACGGCGGCCACCGCGGTGAGCCTGGTGATCGGCGTACCGCTGGCCTGGCTGCTCGCGCGGGTCGAGTTCCCGGGGCGCGGCTTCGTCCGGGCCCTGGTGACGCTGCCGCTCGTCCTGCCGCCGGTGGTGGGCGGTGTGGCCCTGCTGATGGCCTTCGGCCGCAACGGGATCATGGGGCAGTGGCTGGACTCCGCCTTCGGGATCACCCTGCCGTTCACCACCGCCGGAGTGGTGCTCGCCGAGGCGTTCGTGGCCATGCCGTTCCTGGTCATCAGCGTGGAGGGCACCCTGCGCGCCGCCGACCCGCGCTACGAGGAGGCGGCCACCACGCTCGGCGCCTCCCGCTTCACCGCATTCCGCCGGGTCACCCTGCCGCTCATCGCCCCCGGCATCGCCGCGGGTGCCGTGCTGGCCTGGGCCCGCGCGCTCGGCGAGTTCGGCGCGACGATCACCTTCGCCGGCAACTTCCCCGACCGTACGCAGACCATGCCGCTGGCCGTCTACCTCGCCCTGCAGAACGACCCGGACGCGGCCATCGCGCTCAGCCTGGTCCTGCTGGCCGTGTCGATCGCGGTACTGGCGGGGCTGCGGGACCGCTGGATGACCGCCTCATGACCGACACCCACGACACGTCTGCGGAGAATGCCATCGGCTCCCCCGGGCCGGCCGCCGAGGGGCTGGACGCCCGGCTGGTGGTCGAACGCGGTGCCTTCCGCCTCGATGTGACCCTGACCGCGGCACCCGGTGACGTCGTCGCGCTCCTCGGCCCGAACGGCGCCGGCAAGACGACCGCCCTGCGCGCGCTCGCCGGGCTCGTACCGCTCTCCGAAGGCCATCTCCGCCTGGACGGCGCCGAGTTGGACCGTACTCCCCCGGAATCCCGGCCGGTCGGTGTCGTCTTCCAGGACTACCTGCTCTTCCCCCACCTCAGCGCTCTGGACAACGTGGCCTTCGGACCGCGCTGCCACGGCGCGTCCAAAGCGGAGGCCCGTACCCAGGCCGCCGCCTGGCTGGACCGCATGGGCCTCGCCCAGCACGCCTCCGCCAAACCGCGGCGGCTCTCCGGTGGCCAGGCACAGCGCGTCGCACTGGCCCGCGCGCTGGCCACCCACCCCCGGCTGCTGCTCCTCGACGAGCCGCTCGCCGCCCTCGACGCCCGCACCCGGCTCGATGTCCGCGCCCAGCTCCGCCATCACCTCGCCGACTTCGAAGCGGTCGCCGTGCTCGTCACGCACGATCCGCTGGACGCCATGGTCCTGGCCGACCACCTCGTCGTCGTGGAGGACGGCCGCGTCGTCCAGGAGGGCACCCCCTCCGACATCGCCCGCCACCCGCGCACCGACTACATCGCCCACCTGGTCGGCCTGAACCTCTACCGAGGACAGGCCCAGGGGCACACGGTGCAGGTGGACGGCGGCCCGGAAATCACCACCACCGAGGACCTCACCGGCTCGGTGTGCGTCGCCTTCCCGCCCAGCGCGGTGACCCTGTACCGGGACCGCCCCGCCGGCTCCAGCGCCCGCAATCTCTGGCGCTGCGAGGTGGCCGGCCTGGAGACCCACGGCGACCAGATCCGCGCCGATCTCACCGGCGAGCTGCCTCTGGCGGCAGCCCTGACCACGGCCGCCGCCGTCGAGCTCGACCTGCGCGCCGGCGCCACGGTGTGGGCCACGGTCAAGGCGGCGCAGACCCACGCGTACCCGGCCTGAGAGGACGCCCACGGAGAAGGCGCGGTGGGGGGGGGGGGGGGGGGGGGGGGGGGGGGGCCCCCCGCCGGGGGGGGGGGGCGGGGGGGGGGGGGGGGGGGGGGGGCGGGCGGGGGGGGGGGGGGGCCCGGGGGCGCGGGCGCGCGGCCCCCGGGGGGGGGCCCGGTTACCCGGGCCCCCCCCCCCCCCCCCCCCCGCCGCCCGCCCCCCCCCCGGCGGGGGGGGGGGGGGCGGGGGGCCTGTGGGGGGCCCCCCCGCCACCGGGTGACTGTCTTTAGAGGGTGCCGGACGCCTTGATGGCAACCTGGGCGCTGGTGGCGCCGCTGCGGGAGCCCAGGGCCTCGACCTGCTTGACGATGTCCTGGCCCTCGACGACCTCACCGAAGACGACGTGCTTGCCGTCCAGCCAGTCGGTGATGACGGTCGTGATGAAGAACTGCGAGCCATTGCTGTTGGGGCCCGCGTTGGCCATGCTCAGCAGGAACGGGCGGTCGTGCTTGAGCTGGAAGTTCTCGTCAGCGAACTTCTCGCCGTAGATGCTCTTGCCGCCGGTGCCGTTGTGGTTGGTGAAGTCACCGCCCTGGAGCATGAAAGCGGGGATGACACGGTGGAAGGTCGACCCGGCGTAACCGTAGCCGTTCTCGCCCGTGGCAAGCTCACGGAAGTTCCGCGCGGTCCGCGGCACGACATCATCGAAAAGCTTGAAGACGATCCGGCCGATGGGCTCGTCGTTGACGGTGATGTCGAAGTAGACGTTGGCTCCATTGTCAGCCATAAGTGTGCTCCTTATAGATATCGGAATGAGGCGATCCGGGAGAGCTTAACCTCCCGGCATGCGCCTTTCGCGACGCGCCCGCAACGCCCGGCATGTTCAGGACAAATGACCCGGGATTTGCCGGTGCCCACCGCCCGACCAGCCAGTATCGTGAGCCCACCGAGCCCCAGGAGGGTGAGCATGACAGCACTCAAGAGGCGACTCCTCGTCCTCCTCACGGCCGCCCTGCTGCTGGCCGGCTGCGGCGGGTCCGCCGCGTCGGAGGACTCACCCGCGGCCGAGGACGTGAGCCTCGCCATCACCGGCGGCATCGCCGGGGTCAGCCAAGGCATCGAGGTGCACCCCGACGGCTCAGTCGTCCTCACCGGCCGCAAGGGCGGCCGCGCCGCCCCTGACCTGTCACGCGCCGAGCACAAGAAGCTCGACTCGCTCCTGACCGCCGTCGACTTCGCCGGCCTGCCCGCCCGCAGCATCTCCGCGACCTCAGCGGACCGCTTCGAGTACCGGCTGAAGTACGACGGCCACAGCCTGGTCACCGACCGCAGCACCGACCTGGGCCCCGCCGACGACCTCATCCGCCACCTGGAGACCTGCATGCGGGCGCGCCAGTAGCGATGCCATCGCTGCTGTTTCCCTCGCTGTTGCCGAATCGGCAAGAACGCTCGATCGGGCAGTGGGGGCTCCCGCAGGATCGGTGACGAGCCGGCGGCATCGGCACGGGAGCCGGCCGGATTCACCGCAGACCCACGGTCCTGGAGGAGATGCATGTCGCAGCACGTCGCAGAGGTCACCCACCGGTCGGTCGCCGCACCAGCGGGCCGGATTCACCTCGCGGAGCAGGGCAGCGGGCCACTGGTGCTGCTCGTGCACGGCTTCCCCGAATGCTGGTACTCCTGGCGCCACCAGCTGCCCGCCCTCGCCGCGGCGGGCTACCGCGCGGTGGCCATCGACGTACGCGGCTACGGCCGCTCCGCCAAGCCGGCCGCGACCGACGCGTACCGGATGGTCGACCTGGTCGCGGACAACGTCGCGGTGGTGCGCGCCCTGGGCGAGGAGTCGGCGGTCGTCATCGGCCACGACTGGGGTGCCACCATCGCCGCGAACTCCGCACTGCTCCACCCGGAGGTCTTCACGGCGGCTGGGCTGCTGAGCGTTCCCTACACCCCGCGCGGCGGGCCCCGCCCCAGCGAGGTCTTCGCCCGGATGGGCGGGGAGGAGGAGTTCTACGTCTCCTACTTCCAGCAGCCCGGCCGTGCCGAGGCCGAGATCGAGCCCGACGTACGCGGCTGGCTCGCCGGCTTCTACGCGGCCCTGTCCGCCGACACCATGCCCGGCCCGGGCGCCCCCGACCCCCACTTCGTCAGCCGGTCCGGGACACTGCGGGACCGCTTCCCCACCGACGTACTGCCCGCCTGGCTCAGCGCGAGCGACCTGGACGTGTATGCCGGTGAGTTCGAGCGCACCGGGCTGACCGGCGCGCTCAACCGCTACCGCAACATGGACCGCGACTGGGAGGACCTCGCCGCCTACGACGGTGCGCCCGTGCGCCAGCCTTCCCTGTTCCTCGGTGGCAGCCTGGACGCCTCCACCACCTGGCTGGCCGACGCGATCGAGGCGTACCCGGTCACACTGCCGGGCCTGGTCGCCTCCCATCTCCTCGACGGCTGCGGCCACTGGATCCAGCAAGAACGCCCGACCGAAGTCAACCGTCTGCTGACCGACTGGCTCGCCGCCCTGCCGGCCTGACACGACCGACACACCTGCCGCGCCTGCGGCTGCCGGGGCCGATCGCTTTCGCGCGGCCGGCCCCGGCTCCCCCGTACGGCGGGTCCGGTCATCCGAACTGGCCGGGCCGGTAGTCGCCGGCCGGCATCTGGAGCATGACGTTGCCGCGGTTGAAGGCATTGATGACGGCGACCACACCCACCAGTGCGGCCAGCTGGTCCTCGTCGTAGTGCTTGGCGGCGTTCGCCCACACCGCGTCCGAGACACCCCCGGCCGCATCGGCGATACGGGTGGCCTCCTCCGCCAGCTCCAGCGCAGCGCGCTCGGCCTCGGTGAACACCGTGGCCTCCCGCCAGGCCGCGACCAGGTTCAGGCGCTCCGCGGACTCCCCGGCGTGCACGGCGTCCTTGAAGTGCATGTCGGTGCAGAAACCGCAGCCGTTGATCTGGCTCGCGCGGAGCTTCACCAGCTCCTGCGTCGAGGCGGGCAGCGTCGACTCCTCCAGGGCCTTGCCCGCGGCGATCAGATGCTTGAAGACCTTGCCCAGGACCGGGCTGGTGAAGGGGTTCAGACGTGCTTCCATGGTGGACTCCCATGCATCGTTCCGACGGTTGCACACCTATGACGGGGCGGCCCGGCCCGTTGTGACATGCCGAGGTGTGACGTGGGCCACTCCCCACTTCCGTCGGCACACACCCGCGCACCGGCCCCACCACACCACCGGACCACGGCGGCCACCACTGGAGAGATCGACCCGCTGCGTTCGCCGCCGCACCGGCTCCCTACCCTTTTGCCGAGCACGAACGAAGGAGCACAGTGGTGGGGACCATCGAAACCCAGGTGGCCATCGTCGGCGCCGGTCCTTCCGGCCTGACCGTGGCGGCGCTGCTGCACGAGCGGGGCGTCGGCTGCGTGGTGATCGACAAGTTCGACCGCGATCAGCTGGTGGCCAGGGCCCGCGCGGGTTTCCTGGAGCGCCGCACCGTGCAGCTCCTGGACCGGCTCGGCTGCTCGAAGCGGCTGCGCACCGAAGGCCTGCCGCACACCGCGTGCGAGTTCCGGTGTGACGGCGAGGTCATCCGGCTGGACTACGCGGACCTGTGCGGCGACACCCCGAGCTTCGTCTACCCGCAGCAGGAAGTGGTGGCCGATCTGCTCGACGGGTACGAGTCGGCGGGCGGAGCCGCCCTGCTGGGCCGTCCGGTCGTCGGCCTCGGCACCGAACGGGAGCTGCCGGTGGTGCGGTGCGCGGACGGCACGGCGGTGCGCGCCGAGGTAGTGGTGGAGGCAGCAGGACAGTACGGTCCCGTGCGGGCCGCACTGCCCGCCGGCGCGTTCACGGAGTACGACGTCCGGCACGGCGTACGACTCCTGGGGGTCCTGGCGCAGACGCCGCCCTTCGCGCCGCACACCGTCTACGGCCAGCACACCGACGGGTTCGCGGGGCAGATGCTGCGGTCGCCGGAGGTGACGCGCCTGTACCTGGAGGTGACGGAGGACGAGAGCCTGGCGGACTGGCCCGAGGAACGCATCTGGCGGGAGCTGGACGACCGGCTGTCGCTGCCGCCCGGGGCGCTGCGGCGGGGGGCGGTGCTGGAGCGGTCCGTCGTGGAGATGCGGACGTGGGTACTGGAGCCCATGCACCTGGGCCGGGTGGCGCTGGTGGGCGACGCGGCGCACATCGTGCCGCCCTCCGGGGGCAAGGGGATGAACCTGGCCATGGCCGACGCCGCCGATCTCGCGTGCGCCCTGAGTCAACACTTCCGTGCGAACGCCGCCGGAAACGCCCCAGGGGACGTCAGCGAGGTGCTGGCGGCCTACTCGCGGCGGCGCCTGGCCGACGTGTGGCAGGTGCAGGAGTTCAGCCACTTCATGCTCCACCTCCAGCACGGCCCGCGGCCCGGTACTCCGGACGCGGGTTACGTCGAAGCGCTGCGGCGGGCCCGGCTGTTCCGGCTGCGGGACGACCCGGCCTACGCACGGGCCTTCCTGGACCGCTACATGGGCCCGGAAATCGACCTGGAACTCTGACGGTGGAATCGGGATATCCCCGCCGATGTTGGCGCAGGCTACTGGGGCAGGCCATCGGCCGGCCCGCTGGGGGCCGAGCACGATGCTGACGTGACGAGGGGCAGGCGGGCGTATGGCGGACGACATGGGTGTGGCGGATGCGGCGAACCAGCCACGGGAGGAAGCCGGTTCGGGTCCGGGTTCGGGGCTGTCCTCGCGTCATGCGGTGGTGATCGGGGGCGGTCTGGCGGGCCTGCTGTCCGCTCATGTCCTTGCAAGCCACGCGGAGCAGGTCACCCTGATCGAGCGCGACCGCTTCCCGAAGCAGGAGCGGGCACAGGAGCGGGACGAGGAACAGGCGGAGGGCCGCCCCGGTGTGCCGCAGGGCCGGCACCCGCACATCCTCCTGGAGAGCGGTCAGCAGGCGATGGACAGCCTCCTGCCCGGCTTCACCGAGCAGTTGGAGGCCGCGGGATCGCCTCGGGTGGGGCTGCCCGCGGACATGGTCCAGTGGCAGGAACGCTGGTTCGCGCGGCTGCCCGCCACCCAGTCCATCTTCACCGGGTCGCGTGCCCAGTTGGAGCAGTTGGTGCGGGAGCGGGTGTTCGCCGGCCCCGCGATCCGGGTGGTCGACGGCGCCGACGTCGTCGGGCTGGCGGGCGATGCCGAGCGTGTCCGGGGCGTGAAGCTGCGCGAGCGCGACCACGGCACTCGGCGCGAACTGGCCGCTGACCTGGTCGTGGACGCCTCCGGGCGCGGCTCGCACGCCGACCGCTGGCTGACGGAGATCGGGGCCGAGCCGCCCCATGAGGAACGACTGGACACCGGACTCGCGTACGCCTCCCGCCTCTACCGCGACACCCGCGGCGAACTCACACGCAACGGGACGGAGTCGGGGTCGAGGTCGGGCCAGGAGAGCGGGCGGCGCACCGATGCGCTCGCCTATTACGTGTTCCCCACCCCGACGCACCCCAATGGCGGTGGCATTCTGCCCGTAGAGGGCGGACGCCACCTCGCCATCCTCTTCGGACTGCGTGGCGACGAACCACCCACCGATGAAAAGGAGTTCACGCAGTACGCCGCGACGCGACTGCCGCACCCCTTCATTCACGACTGGCTGACGAACTCCGAACCGCTCTCTCCCGTCCACGGCTTCCGGAAAACCGCCAATGTCCGGCGCCGATACGACCGCCCGGGCCGTCGTCCCGCCGGGTTCCTGGCCGTCGGGGACGCGCTGTGCACCTTCAACCCGATCTACGGGCAGGGCATGGCCGTTGCTGCCATGACCGCCGTGGCCCTGCGCGACGCCCTGACGGGCCCCCGCCGCACACCCACGACCCTGCGCGTCCAGCGAGCGCTCCTGGATGCCTCGCGGCAGGCGTGGGAGATCTCGGCCGGCGCCGACAAGACGATGCCGGGTGCGGTCGGTGACGAGGCCATGACCCGTACGCCGTTGTCGCAGCGCCCCGCGAACTGGTACCTCAAGCGAGTTCAGGAGCACTACGCCACCGAACCCACGGTCGCGGCGGCCTTCCGCTCCGTACTCGATCTGACGGCCCCCTTCACCGCACTGTTCGCACCGAAGGTCGCCCGCGCGGTGCTCCTGCGCCCGGCCCCTCCGGCACCGGTGGACCCGCCCCTGCACCGGCCTTCGCGAGAGGGGGACGGCGAGTGAGTGGCGCCGTCGCGCCGGGCAAAGCACCCGATCCCGATAAGTTGCCCGCATGGCTTCTGTGCTTGTCGTGGGTTACGACCCTGATGCGATAGCTGGTGTCGACGGGCCGGCTCTGAGCGGGGCCGCCATGTAGCCACGGCACCGCGCATGTCACAGTTCGCCGGGCTGTCTCGTCCAAGAGGATGTACCGCTTGCACCGACACCCACACAGGAGTGAGTGCACCATGGAAGCTCGGTTGAACCTCATGGCCCACCCGGTCTCGGCCAAGGTCATGAAGCACCTCATCGCCGCGGGCCAGTCGCTCATGGAGACGACACTGCCGGCCGCGACACGCCAATTGGTGATGCTCCGCGCCAGCCAGATCAACGGCTGCGCCGGATGCATCGACATGCACACCAAGGAAGCCGTCGCGGCCGGGGAGACCGCGGTACGCCTCAACCTGGTAGCCGCGTGGCGCGAGGCCACGGTCTTCACCGAGGCCGAGCGCGCCGCGCTGGAGCTGACGGAGCAGGGAACCCGCATTGCCGATGCCTCGGGTGGCGTCAGCGATGCGGTCTGGGCGAACGCCGCCAAGCACTACGACGAGGACCAGCTCGCCGCCCTGGTGGCCCAGATCGCCGTCATCAACGCCTTCAACCGCGGAAACGTCATCACTCAGCAGCCGGCCGGCGACTACCAGGTGGGCCAGTACCACTGAGGGCGCCTGCTGGGCCTACTGACTCGCGCCGTGGCACGCCGCCCGGCGCAGCGGGGCGAAGCCGCTGTGGTTCCCCGGCCGGGGCAGGTCGACCCGCCTCGGGTGTCCCGGCCGTGGGGTCAGCCGGCGCCGAGACCGTCGATGAGGCGGTTGAGGAAGCGGGTGAAGGTGGCTTCGGGGGTGAGAGGGCGTGCGGGGGTGGCGAGCGCTTCGGCGAGTTCCGGATGGTGGCCGTCGGCGGCGACGGTGGCGAGGTAGCGGGCTTCGGCGGCACTCCGGTCCGGCGAGTTCGCGGCTGTGGCCTGGGCGATTTCGTGGCTGACGTGCCCGGACACGAAGGCGGTGAGCTGGGCGAACGCCTCCATCCTGGCCGCACCGTCGAGCCCGGTGGGCCGTAGGGCGGCGAGAACGCGCTCCAGGAAAGCCAGGCTGTTGGGGCCGAGGGTACGGCGGGTGGTCAGGGCGGCGGGCAGCCAGGGGTGCCGCAGCATGAGGGCGCGCTGAAGGTGGGCGATGTTCTTCAGGTCGGCTCGCCAGTCACCGGTGGGCGCTTCCGCATGCGGCGATCCGCCGGCCGGTGTGTCCGTGCTGGCCAATTCGCCGCTGACGTGGTCGACCATGAGCTCCAGCAGGGTCTCCTTGTCGGGGGCGTAGCTGTAGAGCGACATGACGCCGGCTCCGACCTTGGCGGCGACCCGCCGCATGGTGACCGCGTCGAGTCCCTCCGCATCCGCCAGGGCGACGGCCGCCTCCATGATCTTTTCGCGGCTGAAGGAGGGCTTGCGGCCCCTGCGGTGCTCGGAGGAGCGCAGCCAGAGTTGCTGCGGATCGACACCTGCGGCGCTGCGTTCTCCGTCCTGGGGCACGGTCTCGCGCTCCTTTCCCCTGGTCATTGCAGCTGGTCGTTGCGGCGGCACTTGCGAAGGACATCCAAGCATCCTCTATTCTCGTACACTGTACGGAATAATGGAGGAGGGGAACGATGTCAGCACGCAAGCCCGCCGCCGCGGCCAGATCGCCCTGGACGCCGCCTGCCACGAAGCCGCCGCTGTCCGCACGGATGATGCGGGCGACCTGGCGAGGGCTCCCGGCGAAACGGCACGAGGTGGGTTGGGAGCCGGGGCTGGCGGTGCCGTCCGCCGAGGGCGGCCCGCTCCTCACCGACCACTACTTCCCGCGTACCGAGGGCGACTTCCCCACCCTCCTGGTCCGCTCGCCCTACGGACGGGGCCTGCCGTGGTCTCCGCTGTACGGCCTGCTCTTCGCCGAACAGGGCTTCCACGTGGTCCTGCAGAGCTGCCGCGGTACCGGTGGCTCGGCAGGGGCGTTCGACCTCTGGCGCAACGAGGCCGCCGACGGCCGGGCGACGGTGGCCTGGCTCCGCGAGCAGCCCTGGTTCAACGGGAGCCTGGGCACGGTGGGCGCCAGCTATCTGGGTCATGTGCAGTGGGCCCTCGCCCTGGATCCGCCGCCGGAGCTGAAGGCGATGGTCGTACAGGTGGGGCTGCACGATCCGCATGCCTTTTTCCACGGCGGGGGCGTCCTCCACCTGGAGAACGCGCTCGTCTCCGGCGTCGGCATGACCTACCAGCACCACGGCACACGGACCTTCCTCAAGGCACTGCTGCGCCTACGGCGCCGGGTGCGCGAGATGGCCACCGCACGGCCGCCGTACGAGCCGTACACCTCCGGCCTGGGAGCCGAAACGGCCTGGCTGGAGGAGGCGTTGACCCGCTCGGACGCCGACGACACGTTCTGGCGGGGTACGTCCGTCGGCGAGGCGGCGGAGCGGCTACGCGTGCCCACCGGCCTGATCACCGGGTGGTACGACGCGCTGGCCGACCAGACTTTCGAGCAGTACGGCCGGCTGCGTGCGGCCGGCTGCGAGACCGCTCTGCTCGTCGGCCCCTGGACACATACGTCCGCGTTCCAGCAGGGCCTGCCCGTGGTGTTCGGCGAGAGCCTCGCCTGGCTTCGTGCGCACCTCGAAGGCGACTCCTCCGGCCTGCGCCCGACGCGGGTGCGCGTACGTGCCGGCGGCGAAGACGTCTGGCGGGACCTCGACGACTGGCCGTCCGACCCGGCCACCGCCTCCTGGCACCCCACCGCCGACGGGCGTCTCGTGCAGCAGGCGACTACGGGCTCCGCACCACTGGCGTCGTTCCGCTACGACCCGGCCGATCCCACTCCGTCCCTCGGCGGTCCGCTGCTCTCCCGCACCGCCGGCCCTCGCGACAACAGCACCCTGGAGACCCGGGACGACATCCTGACCTTCACCACTCCCCCGCTGACAAAAGCCGTCGACATCCTCGGCCCGGTCACCGCGCGGCTGACCGTCTCCACCGACACCGGACACCCCCACATTTTCGCCCGCCTGTGCGACGTGGACCCGCAAGGACGCTCCATCAACCTCTGCGACGGGGTGGGGCTCCTTCCGGCAGAGGCCCGGGAGTCCGCGCAGGTCAGCGTGGAGATGGGCGCCACGGCACATCGCTTCGCCGTCGGCCACCGCATCAACTGGCAGATCAGCGGCGGCGCCCACCCGCGCCATGTTTCAGCGGACGCCACCGCGCAGGCACCGGTCCGCATCACGCTCCTCACCGGCTCGGAGCTGTTGCTGCCCTACGAGGCCGGGGCCACCTGACAGCGCTCACGTCGTAGGAACGGTAGCCCCGCCTCCCGCGCGCGCCGCCTCGACGGCCGCCTGGTGGAGCTCCCGGGACTCGGCCTCCGAGGAGCAGTGGGCGGGTCCGCCGGCCATCGTGAACCAGTCCGAGGCCCCGGAGTACTGCACCGCGACCAGCGCGAGACCGTCATCGGCGGACCAGGTGGTGTGCACGGTGACGTCGCCGGTGACGGCACCGTTTTCCACCGTGGCGACACCACCCGGTCCGGCGATCACCCCGGTCGTTGTCCACGAGCTCCACTCCGTCACTGCTCTCCTCGTCGTCCGGGCGCACCGCTCCGCCACCGGAAAGTGTCACCTTCTTGATAGCCGCAATGAGCCTCGGAACGACGAGGGCGCGCAGCTCAGCACCCGACTGGCGGAGCCATGGCGGGGAGGGCGCCGTCACTCGCGCTGCCCGTGGAGAAGCCGCTGTCTTGTCGCGCGTCCCCGTCCGGACGGCTCGCCCTCGCCGACGTCGCCCGCGCCGCCCTCGTCCGGTATCTCCCGGACGGCCCCGGGCAGCGTTCGTGAACGGTCGCCCGGGCGGTTTCAGGCGTCGGTGAGGTTTCTACGGGGTCGCAGGCCCCTGTCGATCACGTCGGCGGCGACGTCGGTCAGGGGCCGGCGGCTGCTGCGGGCGTGGCGGCGGATGGCTTCGAATGCTTCAGGTATCGAGCAGTGCAGATGGACGCTGAGGACGCCCTTGGCCTGCTCGATGAGGACGCGGCTGTGCAGGGCGGCGTACAGCTGGCTGTTGAGGGTGGTCTCCGCCTCGAAACGGTGGCGGTGGACCAGTCCGACGGCAGCCTGGTCGGTGAGCGCCCGCGCCAGGCGCAACTCCTTACCGGCCGGCTCACCGGTGTGGAGGGTGAGCAGCGCCCCCAGCGCACGCTCGCGCAGCCGCAGTGGCAGGGCGGCGGCATGGGTGTAGCCCGCGCTTCGGGCCTCGTACGCGAAGTCGGACTGCGGCCCGGAAACACGGGCCAGGTCCACGGCGAGTACGGTCTCCGCGGTGTGGTGAGCGCGAGTCATCGGGCTGTCGGTGGCGGCGGTGACCAGGAGGTCCGCCGCGTGCGGCGGTACAGGGGTCCAGGCGCACGGGTGCAGATAGTCGTCGCTGGGGCGGGTGAGGAACAGGACGGCGCTGGCGATGTCGAGGAGCTCTACGCACCGGTCGGTCAGCGTCTGGAAGAACTCGACCACGTCGAAGTCGTCGGACAACGTGTCAGAGAGCAGGATGAAGGTCTCCGCCAATCGTTGTTCACGGTCAGTGCTCACTTCTTACTCCGGTGAGGACGCTTCGGGATTCGTTTTGCCGCCCTCCGGGCCGCCGCTGTGGGCGGCGAGCCGCAGCTCGTGGTGGATCACGGCGTGGGCGATGTCGTTGATGTCGCGGTTCGCGGCGAACGCCTCGGCCCGCAGCCGGGCCAGGGCGGCAGGCATGGAGATGTCCAGCAGGGTGGCGACCATGCCGGTGGCCTGGTGCACTTCGGCCCGGTGCAGGGCCATGAGTCCGGCCGGGCCCGGCCGGGTGTCCGCCACGCCGGGCTCGGGATGGCTCAGGTGCAGACGGAGGACGAACTCGGTCAGGGCGTCGCAGAGGATCAGTGCGTCATCGACGAGCTCCCGACTGATCATGCCCGGTGTGGCGCGGTAGCCGGTGAAAGCGCCCACCCGTAACGCACCCAGACGCAGGGGGAAAGCGAACACGGCACGTACCGGGAGGCCGGAGATGGCCGGCAAGAAGGCCGCCCACCGTTCATCGGACGTCTCCCGGACATCGGCCAGCAGGCACATCGCTCCCTCGCGCGCCGCGTCGAGCCCCGGCCCCTCCCCCAGCGTGAACTGGGTGTTCTCCAGCTGCTCGCTGACCTCGTCGCTGAACCACACCAGCTCCGCGCTGTCGGCGACCAGTGTCGCGGCCACTCCGTCCAGCTCCAGAGCCTCGGCCGCCTGCCCCGCCCACTGCGGCGCAAGAGTGTCCTCGTCGCTGTGTGCCAGCGCTTCCACCAACCTGCAGATGACGACACCGATCACGACGCAGGGACCCTTCGCCAGTCCTACGCTGCCTGCCAGTAGGATGCGAAAACCACGAGGGAAGACACAACGGTGGCGTCGCATCAATTGCGAACAAAACGGCTCCGGGTCGATCAGCGAAAAGACGGCACGGGCCGACGCCACTCCTTGACGCGATTTCGCGGTGGCGTCCTGTCACACCTCGTCCGCTCACCCCACTCCGTGACACCATCTGCGGCAGCGGAACTCACCTCTTCGCTACGGGCGCTGCGTTGACGCGCATGCGCACCGGCGCGGCCGACCGCCCCACGTCTGTCTGACCTTCCCGGGAGGATGCCGTGATCCGCCTCATCGTCGCCAACGGCGACAGCTACACCCAGGGCGTGGGCCTGGACGACCCGTCACGCGAGACATGGCCCGGGGTCCTCGCCGGAATGCTCGGCACCGACCATGTCAACCTCGCCCGGTTCGCGTCGCCGAACCGGCGTACCGTCCGGAGCACGGTGCACCGGCTCGACGCGCTGCGCACCGAGCGGGGACTGACTCCGCCCGAGGTGCTGGCCATCATCGCCTGGACGGAATTCCGCCGTCACGACTACTACTCGCCGACGGAACGTGTGGACCACCGCGACCATGCGACCGACCGGGGCTGGCACCGTATGGGCATGTGGCGCCGCGGGGCGCATCAGCCCACCGACGCCTTCTTCGACCATCTCTGGTCGGAGGAGGGGGCGATCGCGGAATTCCTCCTGGACTGGGTCCTGCTCGACCACTACCTCCGCGAGCGCGGTTACCATCGGCGGTACGTCTTCACGTTCCCCTTCAGCGGCCCGGTTCCGGACATCGCGGCGGAGTTCGCCGGACAGTTGGCGGAGGACACCGTGCTGGGCGGCCTGCCACCGCGGCCCGGCACCTCGTTCCACGAGGCAGTGGAGGGACTCCCCCGCGCCGACGACGGGCACCCGCTGGCCGAAGGACACGCGTGGTTCGCCCGGCAGCTCGCCGCCTGGCTCACGGCGACGCCGCCGGATACGCAGCCGGAGCACCGGCTCTTCCCCGTATCGGCAGCGCACGGACCTGGCGACCGCACGCTGTGATCACCGCTGCTCCCAGTGCTCGGGCCATGGCCTCGCGAGCGGGCTTGGGGCGGTAGGCGTCGTCGTACAGGGTGGGGGTCCCGTAGGGGCTGTGGCTGCCTTGCGGCACCCAGGATTCCGCGTCGCCGATGCCCCAGACGGTGAGGCCGGTGCAGGCCGGCACGGCGAGGCATTCCTCTACGACGGCTCGGTAGGTAGCGGCCTGTGCCGCCAGCTTCGCCGGGGTGACCGGCGGCAGCATACGCACACCGAGTTCGGTGACGGCGACCTCCAGGCCGAGTTGGGCGAAGCGGTTGAGCGTGCGAGCCAGGCCGGGCACCTCCTGCCCCAGGAGCAGATGGCATTGGAAGCCGACGCCGTGCAGGGGGACGCCCCGGTTGAGGAGTGAGGCGGCGAGGTCGTGCAGGCCCTTGGCCTTGGAGCCTTCCTCCAAGGCGTTGAACTCGTTGATGTAGAGCCGGGCTTCGGGGTCCGCTGCGTGCGCCCAGGTCAGGGCGTGGGCGATGTAGTCGGGTCCGAGCGCCTCGTGCCAGAGGGTACGGCGCGCAGAGCCGTCGTCCTCGATGGGTTCGTTGACGACGTCCCACGCGGTGGCGGTACCGGCGTAGCGTCGGGTGAGAGTGGTGACGTGCGTACGGAGGAGGGCGGCGAGTTCGGCCGGTGTGAAGTGACCCTCGGTGAGCCACTGCGGCAACTGATCGTGCCAGACCAGAGGGTGGCCGCGCAGCTTCTGGCCGTGCTGTGCGGCGAAGCGGGCGATGGCATCGGCCCCGTCCCAGGTACGGGTGTGCCGCTCCCGCTCCACGTGGTCCCACTTCATGGCGTTCTCGGGTGTGACGCTGCTGAACTCCGTCGCCGCGAGCTCCCGGTAGCGCGGTACGGCGAGGCCCCGCTCGGTGAGGGCGGCGCCGAGGCTGAGGCCGTGCCGGGCAGCAAGGTCGCGAAGGGTCAAGGCAGGGCCGACGCCGACGCTGCCGTGGATCCTGACTCGGATCCGGACGCTGATGCCGATATCGATGCTGCCGAACGGAACCAGGAGATGGTGCGGAGCAGCCCCGCCGTCAGGCCGGTGGTCGGCTTCCAGCCGAGTTCTTGCCGAGCCCGGGTGATGTCGGGGCGGCGCAGCGACGGGTCGTCCTGAGGGCGTTCGGTGAAGACGACCGGTGAGGCGGAGCGCGTCATCCGGATCACCCGGGTGGCGAGGTCGAGCATGGAGATCTCGTACGGATTACCGAGGTTGACCGGGCCGGGAGTCACCGCGGCGGACAGCAGCAGGAGTCCCTCGACCAGGTCGTCGACATAGCAGAGCGAACGGGTCTGCAGGCCGTCGCCCGCGACGGTGACCGGGTCCCCGCGCAGCGCCTGGGTGACGAAGGCGGGCACGGCGCGGCCGTCGGCGGATCGCATGCGCGGCCCGTAGGTGTTGAAGATGCGGGCGATGCCGGTGCTGGTTCCGCAGGTGCGGCGGTGGGCCTCCGTCAGCGCCTCCGCGAAGCGTTTGGCCTCGTCGTAGACGCTGCGCGGGCCGATGGGGTTGACGTTGCCCCAGTACGTCTCGGACTGCGGGTGGACGAGCGGATCGCCGTAGACCTCGGATGTCGATGCGAGAACGAAACGGGCGGACTTTTCCCGCGCGAGGCACAGGAGGTTGTCCGTACCGGTCGAGCCGGTCGCGAGGGTGGCGAGCGGATGGCGGAGGTAGTCGAGGGGGGAGGCGGGTGAGGCGAGGTGGAAGACCACGTCGACGGCCCCGGCAAGGCCGGTGCTGTGAGTGATGTCGTGCCGCTGGAAACGGAACGGGCCGCGCTCCTCCAGCCCGGAGATGTTGCGCAGGTCGCCGGTGAGGAGGCTGTCGAGGCAGATGACCTCGTGTCCCCCATCGAGCAGATGCCGGCACAGGTGGGAGCCCACGAAGCCGGCCCCGCCGGCGACGACCACCGTACTGCGGCCGCTCATGCCCGGCTCCCGGGAAGCCGCCGCCCCAACAGGTACGCCTCCAGGACGCGGCCTCCTTCCCGAAAGCACTGTCCGGCCCCGCGCAGCACCGCGTCGGCCTCGTCCGTGTCCCGCGGCGCGCCGCCCGGGCAGGCGGCCCAGGCCCGGTGAAGCTCCTCGGCGGTCGGGGCGGGAGTGGCGGCGGGGTACGGGGAGCGCATGAAGGCGGCGAGGTCACGTTCGTACGCCGTGTCGTTGCCGTCGCCGTCACTCTCACCGTCACCGTTGCCGTGTCGGCGAAGGCTCGCGTGGTTCCGCAGGAGGTCGCCGTACCACTCGGGCACCCGGAGCCGCTCGCCCGGGGCGACGCCGAATCGGCGATAGTCGGGCGCCCCGCCCGGCGTGGCACGGGCCGCGGAGGAGGCCAGGGCGTCCTGCGACATCGCCGCCCGCTCCCACCCCGCGGTGAGTTTGTCGTGGTCCACCGTGATCAGAGGGCGGCCCCACTCGTTGCCCAGCTCTTCGAGGTAGCCGATGAGGAAAGAGGCGCCAAGGATGAGGTCGTACGTCGTGAACGCCTCGCGCAGAGCGGGGTCGGACAACTCGCTGAAGCAGCGGTGGATGCTCTCGGGCTCGTCGCACATGGCCGCGTACCAGCGACGTACGCCGCCGAGCGCCGTACCGGGGTGCCGCTTGCGGGTGTACAGGCGGACGTGGGCCCGGCCGTAACGGAGCCACCTTCGGGAGATCTCCTCCACGGCACCGGACAGCCGGTGGGCGACCGGCGGCGCCCCGGCCAGCCACCGTATGGTGCGGCCGGCGGCGCGCAGCCTGATCCCGAAGTCGGCGTCCTCGGCGGCGTTGTTGAAGTGGGCGTCGTCGAAGCGCATGCCGAGCGGGAGCCGGTCGCGCCGCAGGCCGCAGTTGGCCGTCACCACGTACCCGACGCCGCCCGCACCGTCCGGCGGCGCGTCGAAGAGACGCTGGTAGTTCATGTATGCGAGCAACGGGCCCGGCCCTTCGGCTCGGACCGGCGCGGCCACGGCGACCTCTCCGGGAGCAACCAGCGCCGTGGCGAGATCCGTACACCAGGTGGCCGGCAGCCGGCAGTCGTCGTCGGTGAAGAGCACGGTGTCGTGGAGCGCCGCGCTCAGGGCGGCGTTACGTGCGGCGGGCGCGCTGCGCCGGGCCGACCGGACGACGCGTACCTGAGGGGAGCCGAGGTGGGCCAGCGGGTCGGGGGACGGTGGCGTGCCGTTGACCACGACCAGCACTTCGGCATACGGACCGCACGACGTCGCGGCGGCCAGCGCGGACTCGACGGTGGTACGCACCGTGGGGCGTTCGAGGGTGGTCGGGATGGCTACGGTGACGCTCAAGGGTGGCTCCATGGAGGGGGTGGAATTCGGCTCATGACGTGGCTACCGACGGCGCAGCAGTTCGGTCAGGAGCTGCTGGCCCTTGGCCCCGATCCACAGCTCGTCTCCGATGAACCGGCCGGCGGGGTACGTCTCCAGCGCGCAGTGGCAGTACGGGCGGCCGGCGGCGTTGAGCAGCACGGTCCTGATCAGTTCGCCGTCACTCACGCTGGTCAGGCCGTACGGGCTCGCACGGCCGACGGAGACGGTCGCGGGGCCGGACACGGTCATGGTGAAGTCGTCGATGTGGAAGGGCGCGGTGCCGTGGACCGTCTCGGCGTAGAGGACGAGTCGGGTGGCCTCGTGCGTGAGGGTGTAGGTGCCGCTGAGCCGGGCCCAGTCGCCCGCCGTGACCGGGGTGTCCGGGACGACAGTGTCGTACCGGACGGTGCCGGAGGTGTGCCGCTCGATGGTGAGCTTGAGCGAGGCGGGTGCCTCGCCGGGGGCGAGCCGGTCCCACAGCCGGAGGGTGTAGGTGGAGCCGGGTGCCGGTGGGGCGGGCAGCGCCAGCCGGGGGCCTTCCCAGGGCCCGGTGCGGCTGTCGCAGCCACAGCGCGCGGTTGACGAGGGGAGCGGCCGCCTGGCTGGTCGTCCGGCCAGGCCGCTTGCCCGTCCTCGACGGCATCGACCGGATGGCCGCCCCACCACTCCAGCGGAAGATCCGTCGCTCCTGCCCACGCCAGACCGCTGAGGCTGCTGAAGCGATGGCCGGACGTCACCATGAGGTGGTTGAGCACCGGCTGGTCGTTGAGACCGGGACACATGTGCGGCACGAGCTCACGTATCTCCGGCAAGCGCTCGACGATGTCCGCGAGCGACAGGTACTCCTTGTGGGAGGCGAGGAAGCCGGTGGCGCCGGCGAAGGAGATCTGCTCCTCGGTCAGCCTTCCGGTGTCCTCGATCGAGTCGTTCCATACGAACCGGCGTGTCGTGGGGTCGTTGCCGTGGGCGGTAAGGAAACCGTAGTCGGCGAGGAGGTCGAAGACGAAGTCGGCGCTGTGCAGCACGACGGTGTCGGAGTCGAAGTAGGCGAACTCGTCGAACGGCCCTTCCCACATGGCCAGTTTCCGGAAGTGGCCGCGGGGCGTGCCGCGGATGGCCGTACCGACCGTGTCGCATGCTTCGAGTACCTCACGGTTCTCCAGCACCGAGAAAAGGCACAGCGGAAGGGTCGGATTGAAGTGCCGGAAGCTGTTGAGGAACGCGGTGGCGTAGTCCAGGAACCCGTCGTTCGCCAGAAAATACACACCGCGGCGGTGGGCCATGAGGCTACCTTCCTACGTCATCGGCCGGTGCCGTCAGAACAGCACCGCAGTGCCCGAACGCCGCTTCACAGGTGGGGAGTTGGGGCACGCCCCAAACAGTAGGCGAGCCCCATGAAGCGAGTGAGGCGCCGATCGGCCGATCTGCCGTGGCCGATTCGCACGGCGGCACATCGAGCGGCAGATCGAGCGGCGCCGCAGAGCGGAGGAACACCCTCACAGGACCATGGCGGCCACGTAACGACCCAAAAACCAACAAGCCTCCACACTCTGCGAGGCGTCCCGTCATGAGCCTGAGCATCCGCAATCAGATCCCCGGCACCGTCACCTCCGTCACTCCGGGCGAAGCCATGGCCACGGTCAGGGTCTCGGTCGGCAGCGCCGAACTGACCGCCGTGATCACCAAGGACGCGGTCACCGACCTCGCCCTCACCCAGGGCTCCGACGTCACCGTCCTGTTCAAGTCGACGGAGGTCTCGCTCTCCGCCGGATGACGCGGCGGAGAAGCCGCGGGCGCGCCAGAGGAAACAGTGGTCAGTACACGTCCCGTACGTAGCGCTTGTCGGCAGCGAGCTGTTTGACGTACGCCGCTGCCTCGGCCTCCGCCAGGCCACCATGGACGGTGACGATCTCCCGCAGGGCCCGGTCGACGTCCTTGGCCATGCGGGCGGCGTCGCCGCAGACGTAGAAGTGTGCGCCGTCCCGCAGCCAGGACCACAGCAGCGGTCCGTTTTCGCGCATCCGGTCCTGGACGTAGACCTTGGCGCGCTCGTCCCGGGAGAAGGCGGTGTCCAGGCGGGTGAGTGTGCCCTCGGCGAGGAACGCGCTCAGCTCCTGTTCGTAGTAGAAGTCCGTCGCACGGTGCTGCTCACCGAAGAACAGCCAGTTCGGGGCGCGATGGCCGCGGGCCCGGCGCTCCTCCAGGAAGCCGATGAAGGGCGCTATGCCGGTGCCGGGGCCCACCATCACCGCCGGCGTGGCGGGGTCGGCGGGCGGGCGGAAGTGCGGCGCCCGCCGCACGCGTACCGGGACCGGGGCATCGGGCTCGGCATCGGCGAGGAAGGGCGAGCACACGCCATGGCGGGGGTGGCCGCTCAGGTTCTCGTAGCGGACGACGGAGACCGTCAGCGACACCAGGTGAGGGTCGGTGAGCGGGCTGGAGGATATGGAGTACAGGCGAGGTTGCAGGCGTCCCAGCACATCGGCCCACTCCTGTGCGCCGGCCCTGACACCGAACTCGGCGACGACGTCGACGGCCTGTCGCCCCCAGGACCACTTCGCCAGCTCGCCCTTGTTGTCGGGCCGCAGCAGCTTGCGCAGCTCGCGTGGGTTGCGGACCCGGTCCGCCGCGAAGCGCAGCAGGTCGGGCGTGATGCGGGTGATGTCGACATGACGCAGCAGCACCTCGGCGAACGGCACCTCTCCGACGGTCTTGAGCTCGACGGCCGCGTCCGCGTCCAGCCCGGTGACGGCCAGCCACTCCGTCACGAGTTCCGCCCGGTTGAGCGGGTGCACCGCCAGCGCGTCCCCGGCTTCGTAGCCCAGCGGGGTGTCACTGTCCCGGGTGTCGAGGGTGAAGCGCCGTACCTCCTTGCCCGCACCGGGCAGACTCAGCAGGCGGTTGCCGGCGAGGCGAGCGGTGACGAGGGCAGGGCGGCGGGCGCCCGGCCGGGAACCCACCGGAGCGGAGGGGGTTGTTTCCGGTCCGGTGGGTTCCGGTCCGGGTGCTTTCCGTCCGGTGGGGGCTTCAGGTCCGGGTGCCGGCGGCTGGGTGTCCCGCAATGCGCCGAGTACCCCGTCGAGCCAGGCACCGGCCGCGCTCTCGTAGTCCGGTTCGCAATCGGTGCGCGGGGCCAGCCGTACCGCGTCCAGCTCCGCCATACGATCGTCGAGGCGGCGGCCGTGGCCGCAGAAGTCGTCGTAGGAGGAGTCGCCGAAGGCCAGGACCGCGTAGCGTCTGCCCCGCAGGCGCGGCGCGTCGGGCGAGGCGAGGGCGTCCCAGAACGCGGCACCGTTGTCCGGAGCTTCGCCGTCGCCGAAGGTGCTCGTGACCAGCAGCAGGTCGGCATCGGGCGGCAGCGCGGTGGGGTCGGCCTCCGCCATGGGCAGAAGGGAGGCGGAGTGGCCGGCCGCGGTGAGCCGGTCGGCCGTGGCGGTCGCGAAGTCCTCCGCGTTACCGGTCTGCGACGCCCACAGGATCACGACCTGGCGGTGCGGGGTGTCCAAGGACGGGGCGGCGGGGCGCTGTGCCCCAACGGCAACGTGCGCGGTGGAGTGCGGAGCCTGGGTCCGTGAGTACATTCCGGCCAGCACGCCGTTCACCCACAGGTAGTGCTCCGGACTGAGGGGAGCGTCCGGCGGCAGCACCGGTACGCCCGCGTCGCCGAGCGGAATACCCGTAAGAAAGCCGTACAGGTAACGGCGTTCGGCCTCGGGCAGGGCCGGTGGCGGCACGGTTTCCAGCCCGAGCAGGGCGGAAAGAGGAGCGGTGCTCCTGTCGCCGTCCCCCGCCCTTTCCGCCGCTCCCACCGCGGTCCCCACCGCTGCCGCCGTCCCTTCCGTCGTTCCTGCGCCCGCCAGGGCCGGTGGCCGCACCGCCCCCTGTGCGGCCACCTTGGTCAGCGACACCGCGGACACCTTGAACTCCGGCTGGAACGACAACGGATCGACTGCGTCGCTGGTCACCGCGTTGACGCTCAGGTATTCCCCGAACAGGTCGTTCCAGTGGAAGGGCGCGAAGCAGCAGCCCGGCCGTACGCGATCGGTGACAACAGCGGGCAGCACCGCCCGCCCGCGCCGCGAAGCGACCTCCACCGAGTCCCCCTCGCCGAGGCCCAGCCCAGCCGCGTCCTGCGGGTGCACCTCCACGAACGGGCCGGGGTCGAGCTTGTTCAGCTTGCCCACCTTGCCCGTCTTGGTCAGCGTGTGCCACTGGTGTTGCAGGCGGCCCGTGTTCAGCACGTACGGGTAGTCGTCGTCGGGCATCTCCGCCGCCGGGATGTGCGGGCGGGCGTAGAAGGCCGCGCGGCCGCTCGCGGTCGGGAAGGCCGGCGAGCCGTCCGCACCGACATAACGGATCGGGTTGCGGTCGGGCCCCTCCGGGCTTGCCGCCGGCCACTGCACCGGAGTGGTGCGCAGCCGCTCGTAGCTCACACCGCGCAGGTCCCAGCCGGTCGCCGGGTTCCAGGCGCGCTTGATCTCCTCGAAGATCTCCTCGGCGCTGTCATACGCGAAACCCTTCTCGTACCCCATCGCGCGGGCCACGGCGGCGATGATCCGCCAGTCGGCCATCGCGTCGCCGGGCGGATCGGCGGCGGGTCGCGCGAGGGTGAGGCTGCGCTCACTGTTGATCAGTACGCCCTCGGACTCGGTCCACAACGCGCCGGGGAGTACGACATCCGCGTACGCGTTGGTCTCCGTCTCGGCGAACACGTCCTGGGTGACGACGAACTCGGCGGCCTCCAGGCCCTCGATGACCGTCTTGCGGTTGGCGACGGAGGCGACCGGGTTGGTGCAGATGATCCAGCAGGCTTTGATGTCGCCGTCGGCCATCTTCTGGAACATCTCGACGGTGCCCCGGCCGACGCCGTCGGCCCGCAGCGTGCCCGGAGGCAGCTCCCACAGCTCCTCGGTGAAAGCTCGGTCCGCGTCGGAGAGCACCGACCGCTGTCCGGGCAGCCCTGGCCCCATGTACCCCATCTCCCGGCCGCCCATGGCGTTGGGCTGGCCGGTGAGGGAGAAGGGGCCACTGCCCGGCCGGCATATCTTGCCGGTAGCGAGGTGGAGGTTCACCAACGCGTTGGTGTTCCAGGTGCCGTGCGTGGACTGGTTCAGGCCCATCGTCCAGCAGCTCATCCACTCCCCCGCCGCACCGATCAGCCGCGCCGCCTGCCGGATGTCGCCCTCCGGGATGCCGGTGATCCCGGCGACGGTGGCGGGCGGGTAGTCGGCGAGGAAGGCGGGCATCGCCTCCCAGCCGTCGGTGTGCGCGGCGATGAATTCGGCGTCGGTGTCGCCGTTCGCGTGCAGCAGGTGCAGGAGCCCGTTGAGCAGTGCGAGGTCCGTACCCGGTTTGATCTGCAGGAACAGATCGGCCTTGGCTGCGGTGGCAGTGCGCCGCGGGTCGACGACGATCAGCTTGGCGCCCGCCGACTTCACCCGGTCCATCATCCGCAGGAAGAGGATCGGGTGGCAGTCGGCCATGTTGGAACCGATGACGAAGAACACGTCGGCCCGTTCGAAGTCCTGGTACGAGCCGGGCGGGCCGTCCGCGCCCAGCGACAGTTTGTAGCCGGTGCCGGCACTGGCCATGCACAGCCGGGAGTTGGACTCGATCCGGTTGGTCCGCACATAGCCCTTGGCCAGCTTGTTCGCCAGGTATTGCGCCTCCAGACTCATCTGTCCGGAGACGTACAGGGCGACCGCGTCCGGGCCGTGCTCGTCGATGATCGTGCGCAGTCGGCGAGCGGTCTCGGCGACGGCGGCCGCCATGGGCGTGGGCTGCGGCTCCGCTCCGCGGTCCGGGCGGACGAGGGCACCGGTCAGCCGCCCCGGAGCGGCGAGCATGTCCGCGGTGGTCGCGCCCTTGGTGCAGAGGCGGCCGAAGTTCGCCGGGTGCTCCTTGTCCCCGGTCGCCTTCAGGACCGTACGCCGTCCGTCCGTTCCCCTGCCGACGTCGAGGACCATGCCACAGCCCACCCCGCAGTACGAGCAGACCGTCCGCACCTTCGTCGTGTCGTCACTCCGCGAACGCGGCGCGGCCACGGGCGCCTCCCTCTGCTCGGTCCGATGTCGCTCCTGGTGACCGTACGAACCGAGCATTACAGAGGCGTCTCCACATCCGATCAAGGATCGTTAAAGCCGCCGCACAGGACACTGCGGACGCATGTGAGTGAGGTGACCCGGTCGCGGGGGCGCAAGAGATACGGGCGGGGCACACGCATCGCTCCATGCACCTCGGACGCCCCTTGCCCCCTTACCGTCACACCGGTCACCGGCTGACCACCTCGCCGCCCTGCACGACGTGGCGGATGTGCTTGGGGTCGGCCAGGACACCGATGTCGGTCAGCGGGTCGCCGTCGAGGACGAGGAGGTCGGCGTGGGCTCCCGGTTCGAGGGTCCCGATCCGGCCGGTCATGTTGACGAGTCCGGCCGCGTTCGCCGTGGCTGCCCGGATGGCGTCGATCGGGTCCTGCACCTGTGCGCGCAGCCGGAACTCCTCGTTCTGGTGCCGGTGCATGCCGCCGAGCAGGTCTGTGCCGTAGACCAGGTTCACCCCGCCCCGCGCGGCACGCTCCAGGGCGGCGAGGCCGGCGCCCAGTACCTCGTCCACCTTGCGCCAGCTGGACTCCGGCAGTCCGTGCTCCCGGCCTTCCTCCTTCAACGCCCAGTACGTGACCAGCGTCGGTACCAGGTACGCGTCGTGCGCCACCAACAGTTCCACACTGCGGTCGTCGAGCAGATTGCCGTGCTCGATGGACCGGATGCCCGCCTCCAGGGCCCGGTTGATGGCGCGCGCGGTGTAGGCGTGAGCGGCCACGTAGCGGTTGGCGGCCCGCGCCTCCTCGACGATGGCCCGCAGTTCGTCGTCGGAGTACTGGGTGGAGTCGATGCGGTCGGTGGGCGAGGCGACGCCGCCGGAGGCCATCACCTTGATGTGGTGGGCGCCCTTGCGAAGCTCGTCGCGTGCGGCGGCCCGTACCGCGTCGACGCCGTCGGCGACCCGGCCGAGCCCCGCGCAGCAGGGGTGGTCGTCGCTCCGGTGCGTACCGCGGCCCCGTACGTCCCCGTGCCCGCCGGTCTGGCTCAACGCCCGTCCGCAGAACAGCAGTCGAGGCCCGCGGATGAGGCCTTCGGCCTGTGCGTCGGCCAGGCCGTAGTCGGCGCCGGAGGCATCGCGGACGGTGGTGAAGCCGCGGTCCAGCATCTGCCCCATGATCCGTGCGCTGTGCGCGGCCACGTAGGACGGCGACAGGGAGGGCAGCTCGCCCAGCCCCGCGGTGAGTGCGGTGACGTGTACGTGGGCGTCGATCAGGCCGGGCATGACCACAGCGCCGCCCAGATCGAGGGTCCGGGCATCGGGCGCCTTCAGCCCTGCCCCCGCCTCCACGATCCGACCGTCGGCGCAGCGGAGGTCGCCCTCGGTGTACTCACCGCTGACGACATCGAGCAGTGTGGCGTTGCGCAGCAGCAGGGAATCGGTCATGTTCGGCCTCCGGCCTGGTCGACAAGGGCGCGCGGGGCAGGCACCACGAGTGGAGCCCGCACCCTGGGCGCGACGGAATCGGATACTTCGCCGTAGCTGCCCGGGGGACGGCACATCTCGCCCCCCTGCGTGGTGAGTTGATGAGACCTCACTTCACCATGTCCTTCGCCGTCGCGGCGGGTTCGCCGCCCTCGGTGAGATCCTCCAGCGAACGGCCGGCCGTGGACAGGCCGAAGACGACCACGCACACCACCCCGAGTACGAGCACCGCGGTGGTCAGGCCGAACACGCCGGCGAAGCCGAGGGACGCGGCGGACAGACCGATGATGGTCGGGGCGAGGATGCTGCCGATCCGGCCGAAGGCGCTGGACAGGCCGGTGCCGCTGGCCCGGATCCAGGTCGGGAAGACCTCGGGGGTGTAGGAGTACACGCCCGCGTAGGTGCCGTTGAGGAAGAACGACAGCACCGCGCCGGCCAGCGTGATCATCACGGGGTCGTCCATCCGGCTCAGCCAGAACGCACTGAGGGCCGAGCCTGCCAGGTAGAGCGCGATGGTGTTCTTGCGGTCCAGCCGTTCGGACAGCCACGCGGCCGAGAAGTAACCGGGGACCTGGGCCAGGTAGATGATGATCGAGAATTCGAAGCTCTTGGTCACGGTGATCCCGCGCTGCACGAGCAGTGTGGGAATCCAGGAGAAGAACCCGTAGTACGAGAACGTGACCACGAACCAGATCAGCCAGATGATCGCGGTACGACGGGCCATCGCCGGGCTCCACAGGAACTTCAGCGCGCTGAGCAGATTGACCTTGGGCGTGACCGTTGCGGGCCCGGTCGCGGCCTCGGCCACCGGGGGCAGCGGCCGGCCGGTGGCTGCCTCGACCCGTCGTTCCAGATCGGCGACGATTCCCTCGGCCTCGGTGTGACGGCCGTTGGCGACCAGGAACCGGGGTGACTCGGGCAGGGAGCGGCGCCACCACAGCAGCATCACGATCGGCAACGCCGTGATGAGCTGCGCAACTCGCCATCCCTCGGGCATGGTGGGGACGACGAACCGTCCGAGCAGTGCGGCGGCGACGAAGCCGAAGGAGAAGAACCCGGCCAGTGCGCCGACGAACCATCCGCGTCGGTTCGCAGGAACGAACTCGGACAGGAACGGGGCGATGATCGCGCTCTCCGCGCCCGCCCCGGCGCCGGCGAGCACCCGGGCTGGCAGGAAGATCTCGTACGTCGGTGCGACCGCGGCGACGACGGAGAACGCCACGTAGAAGGCCAGGGCGTACATCATGACCTTCTTGCGGCCGATGCGGTCGCCGAGCAGTCCGGCGGCCACCGCGCCGAACAGGAACCCGAAGGGGGCCGCCGAGCCGATCAGCCCGAGCTGACCGTTGTCCAGGCTCCAGGCCGCCTGCGCGCTCGGGAGCAGGAAGGCGACCACGGCCGAGTCCATGCCGTCGAAGGTGTAGCCCAGGCCGCCGATCAACAGCAGGTAGTAGTGCGGGCGGCTCAGCGGGAGCCGGTCCAGTCGTGCCAGCAGCGACATGCCACACCTTCCGGTGATCAGCAGCGATGAGACGGCGAGCAAAGTAACCTGCATTTTCTGCGATACGCAATACTCTTTGCAGAGCCACGCGGCAATGCACCTCACCCTGGGGCCCTGAGGCACCCTGAGGAGATCGCGCTAGCGTGAAGCCCGAGTCATGGGGAGGGTCATGTGACAGAGTCGGCGACCAGCGGAGCCGCCGCCGCGCAGCAAGCCCGCGCCGCGGACGGTTTCGAGGACTGGCTGCGGGCACACATGCCCGACCGGGGGCTGAGTCCCAAGGCCGCCGCGGTCGTCGAGGTGCTGTTGTCGCAACCGCGCCGGGCCTCGTACGCCTCGACCGTGGAGCTCGCACAGCTGGCAGGCGTCAACGTCGCCACCGTGACCAGAACCGCGCAGGCCCTGGGCTTCGCCGGCTGGCCGGCCCTCCAGCAGGAGCTGCGGGCCCGGTACCTGTCCTCGCTCAGCGCACCCCAGGTGGCGGCGGAACACCGCAGCGTCGCCGCACCGTCCGCGGCCTCACTACGGCGCGACCTGGACAGCCTCGCTCTGCTCACCCGGCGCTTCGATGAGGAAGCGATCCGCACCATCGCCGAGGCAGTCGCCGCGGCCCGCCGGACCGTGGTGATCGCGGACGGCAGCTATGCCGCCGTGGGCATGGCGCTGTCCCACAACGCCCGGATCGCCGGGTACGAGGTGGTGTCGGTGACCCACGGGGACGCCGAACTCGCCAACACCGTGGCGACGATGCGCGCCGACGACGTACTGATCGCCATCAGCTTCTGGCGGCTCTACGAGAGCACCATCCTCGCCGCCGACGAGGCGCGCTCCAAGGGGGCCCGGGTGTTCGCGGTCACCGACGCGGCGAGCCCGGCCCTGGCCGAGGCGGCCGAGCGTGTGCTGATGGTGCCGGCGGAGGGCGTGGCCTTCTTCCCCTCCCTCACCGCGGGCATGGCGGTGGTGCAAGCTCTGGTCGCCCAGCTCGCCGCGGTCGACCCGGCCCGCACCAGCGCGTCGGTCGAACAGGCCGAGGCGGCCTGGGCCCGCTTCGGCCTCCTGCACCGCCGCCCGACCCCGCCGGAGCCAACACCCGAACGTGTGGCGGGGGACGTCTGAGGAGGAAGTGGCGAGACAGGCTGCGTCAGGAGGCGGGCAGCTCCTCGTGCACGAACGACCGCGCCCGGGCCAGCCGCAGAGTCCGGTGTTCCCGAAACAGATCCACGACCACCGGCAGTGTGTTGGCGTGCTGCGAGAGCCGTAACTGCCGCCAGGACACCGCTCCGGACACGCCGAGCGCCACCAACGACACGATCAACGCCGCGATTTCCACCGAGCCTCCCCGTCATCAGTTGCAGTGCTTGCGCGCCGGCCGAATTCGCCTTCGAGCGACCGGGGTCAGAGTGGGCACATCGGCCGGCGGTCACCCGTAGAGCGAGCGGGCTCCCGGGCTGTCGCCCGTGAAGCGTTGCCCTGCGGCGATCTCTTCGCCGACCACCGACCAGGCGGTTTCGTCGTCCTGGAAGGGCAGCGGGTCCACGCTGTTCGTCTCCTGACGGATATGCTCGACCTCGCGCTCCAGCCGCTCGAAGTCTGCGTCCTCGTCGCCGTCGTCGCCGCTGAAGGTGAACTGCTCCAGCAGGCGCTGGAACCGGCGGGTGACCTGGACGAGGGAGGAGACATCCGTGTGGAGTTCCTGCACGGCATCCTCGTCGGCGTCGAAGGCATGCACCTTGCCGGAACCGGGGTCGAGGGCGAGGTGGGCGTTGAACAGCCAGCCGATGACGGGCCATTCGCCCGCGTCCTGCGGGGCGTCCTCGAAGTCCTCGATGTGGACGACGTCCTGGACGAGAGGCAGCCGGCCGTCGCCCTCGTCGGGCTCACGCAGCAGAAGCGTCCCGGTGGGGACGCCGACGGTCTGCAAGAGGCAGGCGCCCTCGGTGTCCGCGGTGGAGGGCGGGAACGCGGTGGCGGGCAGGGTCACGAGCCGGTCCTCGCCGAAGATGTCGGCGAGTTCGCCGCGGGTGACGTCGAAAAGCACTGCCGGAACTCCGAACTCGGCGGCGGCACGGGCGCCGAACGGGACGATGAGCGGGACTGGGGCTTGACCAGGCCCCGGGCCCTCGAAGCGTACCTTGACCGGCCACGGCAGTCCGCCCCCGCGCGCTCCTGAAGCCGAACGTACCCGCTTCCGTGACTGGGCGCTGTGGTGGGCCCGGCCGGTCGACCACAGCGCCCCAAGGAAGCCGCGCGTCCCGTCAGCGGGTGGCGAGGAACTCGAGCGTGTCGATCACGCGGTTCGAGAAGCCCCACTCGTTGTCGTACCACGCGACCACCTTGACGTGGCGGCCGTCGACACGGGTGAGGGCCGAGTCGAAGATCGACGAAGCGGGATTGCCCGTGATGTCGGACGACACGAGCGGGTCGTCCGAGTACTCAAGGATGCCGGCGAGCGGCCCCTCCGCCGCGTCGCGGTACGCCGCCAGCACATCGTCGCGGCTCACGTCGCGGGCGACGGTCGTGTTGAGTTCGACGATCGAGCCCACCGGCACCGGTACGCGGATCGAGTCGCCCGACAGCTTGCCGTCGAGGTTCGGCAGCACCAGGCCGATCGCCTTGGCGGCGCCGGTCGTGGTCGGCACGATGTTGACGCCGGCGGCCCGGGCGCGACGGGCATCGCGGTGCGGACCGTCCTGCAGGTTCTGCTCCTGCGTATAGGCGTGCACCGTCGTCATGAACCCGTGCTCGATACCGGCGAGGTCGTCGAGCACCTTGGCCAACGGCGCGAGCGCGTTGGTGGTGCAGGAGGCGTTCGAGACGATCGTGTGCACGGCCGGCTCGTAAGCATCGGTGTTGACCCCGAACGCGAGCGTGACGTCGGCGCCGTCCGACGGCGCGCTGACGAGTACCTTCCTCGCGCCCGCGTCGAGGTGGGCGCGGGCGGCCTTGGCCGAGGTGAAGCGACCGGTTGCCTCCAGGACGATGTCGACGCCGAGTTCGGCCCACGGCAGCTGCGCGGGTTCGCGCTCGGCCAGCACCGTGATCCGGCGGCCGTCGACGACGAGGGTGTCCCCGTCGACGGTCACCGGGCGCCCGAGCCGGCCGGCCGTGCTGTCGTAGGCGAGCAGCCGGGCGAGCGTGGCGGGCTCCGTCAGGTCGTTGACGGCGACGACCTCAAGGGTGCTGTCGCGCTCCAGCAGCGCGCGCAGCACGTTGCGTCCGATGCGGCCGAATCCGTTGATGGCGATGCGAGTCATGAGTGATGTCCCTTCCCTTCCCCACCAGGCTCGCCCGCAGCCGGCGCCGCTGACAGTGGCGCGATCGCCAGCGTTCAAAAGGATCCCGCCACCGGGGATCCCGCCACCGCTTTCGCCACGCGGTGCCGGCCGGGTTACTCGCCGCGGGTGAAGGTGCGCCGGTACTCGCTCGGTGTGGTGCCGAGGATGCGCTGGAAGTGCAGGCGCAGGTTCGCGCCGGTGCCGAGCCCGATGTCGGCGGCGATCTGTTCGACGCTGCGCTGCGAGCGTTCGAGCAGTTCGCGGGCCAGGTCGATGCGGGCTCGCATCACCCACTGCATCGGCGTGCAGCCGGTCTCCTCGACGAAGCGCCGGGAGAACGTGCGCGGCGAGACCCCCGCCTGCCGCGCCAGTGTGTCGAGGGTGAGGGGCTCGCCGAGCCGGTGGAGCGCCCACTCTCGGGTGGCGGCGAACCGCTCGCCCAGCGGCTCGGGGACGCTGCGCGGCACGTACTGGGCCTGGCCACCGCTGCGGTAGGGGGCCGCGACCAGCCGCCGGGCCGCGTGGTTGGACGCGGCCACTCCGAGGTCGCCGCGCAGAATGTGCAGGCACAGGTCGATGCCGGAGGCGGCGCCCGCCGAGGTGAGCACGTTGCCCTCGTCGACGAACAGCACGTTCTCGTCGACCTGGACGAGCGGGTGTCTGGCCATGAGCGCCCGTGTGTAGTGCCAGTGCGTCGTGGCGCGTCTGCCGTCGAGCAGGCCGGTGGCGGCGAGCGCGAAGGCGCCCGTCGAGATGGCGGCGAGCCGCGCGCCCCGGTCGTGGGCGGCGATCAGCGCCTCGACGACGGCCTGCGGCGGGTCGTCGCGGTCCGGGAACCGGTAGCCGGGGACGAAGACGATGTCGGCCCACGCAAGCGCGTCGAGCCCGTGGGCGACGGAGTACGCGAGGCCATCACCACCGGTCACGAGACCGGGGGTCGCCCCGCACACCCGCACCTCGTACGGCATGCTCGCGCGGGTCGTGAACACCTGCGCGGGGATTCCGACGTCGAGGGGCTTCGCACCCTCCAGCACAAGGACGGCGACGCGATGCAGGCGGGAAGCTGGCACAGCAAGAGGTTACGTGGGGCGTGACGTCGATACGCCTACGGCGCGGACCGGGCGGACGGCACACCGGCCGGACGGTCTTCCCTGTTGCAGACCACCGTGCAGTCCACCACCCGTCGCCCCTCGCCCCCTTCGTCACCTCGTCTCCATCCCCGCGTCTAAGTCGGAGGAACTCTACGAGACCGCTCCGTGCGGCTACCTCTCCACGCTGATGGACGGCACCATCGCGAAGATCAACACAACGCTGCTGGGCTGGCTCGGCCTGGACCGGCAGGCCGTGGTGGGGCGGTTGCGGTTCCCCGACCTGCTCACCGTGGGCGGCAAGCTGTACCACGAGACACACTTCGCCCCGCTGCTGCGTATGCAGGGCGAGCTCAGCGGCATCGCGCTCGAGATCAAGGCCACCGACGGCACACGGATGCCCGTCCTGGCCTCCTCTGCGGTGAAGTTCAGCAGCGAGGGCGAACCGCTGCTCATCCGTACCACCCTCTTCGACGCTCGGGACCGCCGCGCCTACGAGAGGAACTACTGCGCCGCCAGCAAGAAGCGGAGGCAGCACGCAAGCAGGCGGAGGCCGACCGGGCGCGGCTGCAGGAGGCACTTGCCGCGCTCCAGCAGAGCCTGCTGCCCACCTCGCTCCCCACGGTTCCCGGCATGGCATCGGCCTCGTACTACCACACCGCCTCCCCCGACCAGCGCGGCGGCGACTTCTACGACCTGTTCCCCCGCCCTGCACGATCCGACCCGGCCGCCGCGCTGACCACGCTCAACACCGTGCTGAACGAGCGGTACACCGGCAGTGACGCGCGTTACTGCACCGCCATCTTCGGCGTCCTCGAACCCGACGACGTCAGCGGCGACGCCGCCGGTGCGGACATAGTCCTGGCCGCCGTGCCCGCCAACACCATGCGGATCCTCCGCATCGCCGGCCTCGACCAGGTCTCCCACATCGAAGCCGCCGGCAGCACGAACGCCGACACCGACGCGGCCGGAGCCCTCTGACGGTTTCGAAGAGGCGTAGCCCCTCCGCGGGGACAGACGAAGCCGGGGCTTCGACACATCAATCTTCGATCCGTCCCGCCGGTCGGCACACGGGAGAGATCAGTCGACCGGCGCCGGCGCCTGCATGCGGCTCTGCACGATGCCTTCGACTCCTCGCAGGAAGGTGTCGGAGATCAGTGCCGGGTCGAAGAGGCAGCCCGCCGCCATGGCGCCGTCCCTCAACATGACCAGGTGGCGCGCGTCAGCGTCTGCGGGTGTGTCGCCCACACGCGCCAACAGGTCTGTGACGGTGTCGAGAAACCACTGCCGGTGCCGCAGAACGGCCTGGTGGACCGGATGGGACGGGTCGGGATACTCGGCCACCGCATTGAGGAAAGCACACCCCCGGAACCCCTGGGACCGGATCCCGTCGGTGATGGCCTTGGCGACGGCGCGCACCGCGTCGACGGCCGAGCCGGTGTCTGCCTGGGCGTCGGCGAGCTGTCCACGCATCATCCGGTCGGCCTGGTCGAGGTAGGCCAGGACGAGGTCCTCCTTGCCCGCGAAGTGCCGGTAGAGCGTTGCGCGGGTCACCTGCGCCTCGGCGATGATCCGGTCGATGCCGACGGAGTGGATGCCCTCCGCGTAGAAGATCCGGGTCGCCGTGTTCAGCAGTCGCGTGCGCGCTTCCGAAGTCTTGCCACTGCCGTCGTTGCTGGTCCGCGTCATGCCCCCAGTCTACGCATCGCGAGGGAGAACGTTCGGTCTTGACGTCGAGGCGCATCCCGCGCATCATCTCGCTTAGGAAGACAGAACGTTCTCCCTCGCAAGGAGATATTCGTGCTCCCGCCACACCCCATCGCCCCGGCCCAGGAAGGCACTCCCATGGACACCCTCGTCGAACCTGCCTCTACCTCCGCCCCTCCCCGTGCTTCTGCGGCCCTGCGGAAGCTGTACCTCCTGCGTTTCGCGTTCGCCGCCGTGTGGGCCGGGCTGCTGTTCGCGACCGCCTCGAAGCTGGGCCCGCCGACTGCGGCCCTACTGGTCATCTATCCACTGTTCGACGTGGCGGCCGCGATCGTCGACATACGCTCCGCCAAGGCGAACGGCGGTCCGGTACGAGGCCTGTACGTGAACATCGCACTGAGCACGCTGACCGGCATCGGCCTGGCCTTCGCCGCCACGTCCGGCATCCCCGCCGTCCTGCGGGTCTGGGGCGTCTGGGCCATCACGGCAGGAGTCGTCCAGCTCGTCGTCGGCGCCCTTCGACGTCGACTGGGAGGCCAGTGGGCAATGATCGCCAGCGGCGCCATCTCCACCCTCGCCAGCGCATCGTTCTTCGCGCAGGCCGACAGCGACGACGCCTCGCTGAGCAGCCTCGCCGGGTACGCCTTCCTCGGCGGCGTCTTCTTCCTCGTCTCCGCGCTCCGCATGGCACGCACCGACAAGGCTGCCGCGGCGGCCTGACGCGAGCCACCACGCACCGCGGCCCGATCGGCACTTCCACCGATCGGGCTGCACTCGCGGAACGGGTTCCACGGCTCCCTCGCTCGGCGGGTCGGCGGACGGACGCCGATCAACGCACCGCGGCTCTGCACGCCCGGCCTCTTTCCGCTGTTGCGAGCAGTACGCGGGCCCAGTCAACCGGAGCCGGCGGCGTCCCCATGCCTACAGCCAGCTCTTCATGACCGAGCGGACGCTGCGCCTGTTGAGCGGCGGGGCGCCGTCAGCTGCTCGCAGCACGGCATAGCGGGCTGCACGGCGCGCGTGGTCCGCGTGCATCGGAAATCGAACACGTGGTCTAATTCGAGCCATGGCGCGAAGCACCCCATTTCCTCAGGACCTGATCGACGCGCAGCGCGACTGGAACCGCACGTACGCCGCCCTCGCCGCGCGGCCGGCTCATACGACGGCGCTGCGCCGGCGACTGCAGCTGCTCTCTGCCCGGATCGCGGCACATCCGTTCTGGACGGCGACCGAGCGACGCTCGGCGGCCACCCGCGCGGAGCTGCGCAGACAGGCACGCGCCCTTGAGGAGCGGGAGGCGGAGTCGTGCGGGAGGAGCTGAGCGAGCGGCAGGAGCACATGCTGGCGTGCATCCGGGAGTGGATCGCCGAGCACGGCGAGGCTCCGACGGTGCGGGAGATCGGCCGGCGGGTGGGGCTGTCGAGTCCGTCGTCGGCGCTCTACCAGCTGCGGCAGTTGGAGGAGCGCGGCCTGATAGTGCGTACGGGAGAGCGCACACGTTCCTATCGGCTGCGCTGAGTGGGCCGCCCCACCTCCACGGCCGCTGCCGTTCAGTGACCGGCTACGGGCGCGCTCGCGCGGCTGACCGGGGCGGCGCGGGTGGCCCACGACGTTCCGGTGCGGGCGTGCAACACACTTCCGCGGAGACCTCCGTCGAGACGGCCACCCCGCGAAGGGTCATTCCTCCAGGGCTGCCGCGATGTGGTCGAGGTCGGCGAGCAGGGCGGCCATGCGGTCCTGCGGGATCGCGTCGACCATGCGCTGTTCGACGGCGTAGACGGCGGATTGGACCGCGGCCAGCCGCGTGTGCCCTTCCTCCGTGAGGCGGGCGGGCCGGGCGCGGCCGTGGTCCGCGGTGTCGGGGCGGGCGATCAGCCCCGCGTCCTGGAGACCCCGCAGGACGACGTTTCCGGACTGCCGGGTGACGAAGGTCGCCCGGGCGAGGTCGGCGTTGGACATGCCGGGACGCAGGGCCAGGAGTTCGAGGGTGGCGTACTGCGGCACCGTCAGCCCGTGCTCACGCAGGACCTTGTCCATGGCGCCGCGCAGGGCGGACTGGGCGCGCTTCAGCAGGTATCCCACGTGCTGGGTGACGTCCTCCGCGCGATGGGGCGGCTCGGTCGGCATACTCTCCGTCATGTCAGTATTTTGACATAGGTCAGCTCGTCGCCCCACCCTCCTTCATGTCAAAGTTCTGACATGCGGCACGCCGTCGCCCCTGATGCTCGCTGTGTGCGATGTGTGCGTTTGCGCGTGTTCTGACATAAGGATCGAGGAAACCCATGACTGTCAGCATCGACGGCCCCGACTTCGTTGCCCTGCAGGTCCGCGACCTGGCAGCGGCCGCGGACTTCTGCGAGCGGCATCTGGGGCTGCGCCGGGCCGCGTTCTCGCCACCGCACGCCGTCGTGTTCGACACCAAGCCGACCCCGTTCGCCGTGCGCGAGCCGCTCCCTGGCGTCGACCTCGCCGAAACCGCACGGCCCGGCCTCGGCGTGGCGCTCTGGTTCCGGACCTCGGACGCCCACGCGCTTCACGACCAGCTCACCGCCGCCGGAGTCAAGATCCTGACCCCTGTCGCTGAAAGCCCCTTCGGGCCGATGTTCTCCTTCGAAGGGCCCGAGGGGTACGCCCTCACCGCACACGGAGGCTGACCACAGCTTCCTGCTGTCCCGGTCGCAGCGCTCAGCCGGACACGGCACTCAGGGCCGGCGCTCAGGCCGACGCGCCGGGCCTCAGATACCGGTAGTCGGTGGCGATCGCCTCGGCGAACCAGCCGTTGACGCTGTTGAGGCCGCGATCGTTGAGCTGTGCGTCGTGCATCGCGAACGCCCGCCGCGGTGCGATCGCCTTGACGAAGTCGATCGCCTCCGCCGTCTTCACCCACGATGACCGCCTGTACACGGAAGCAGGCGGCAGGAACTCCGCGCCGGGCGACACCCGGATCACCTCCAGCCCCGGTATGTCCGACTCGGCAGGGGCATGGACCGGGACGCCGAGGCCGGCCAGCCGCAGGACATCGATGTGTCAGTGTGTTCGTGCGTCACCAGCACGGCGTCCGCGCCCGTGAGCGCCGCCGGTTCGCACCACGTTCCGGGATCGATGACCAGCACGCGGCCGTCCTTCTCCAGCAGTACGCAGGCGTGGGCGTACTTGGTCGTCCGCATGGCCCTCGAACTTACTGCGACTCATCCAACGGCGGCACGCAGGCTGCCGGCTGACGCGTTGACAGTCCGCGTCAACGGTCAGCGTGGAGCGCCGCCGAAGCCGATCTCGTTTCCGTCCGGGTCCCGGTAGGTGACCTTGCGTACGCCGTTGGAGTAGGTCTCGCGGTCCGTGGGCTCCAGCCCTCGGCCGGCGATGCCGGCCACACGGTCGTCGAGATCGTCGACGAAGAGCGTGTGCATGGCGTGGCCCGCGTGTCCAGGCCGGTGCTCGACGTACACGTACCGGTGTTCCGCCAGCTCCCATACGGCTTCGGAGTCGTTCGGGAGGAACACCGGCGGGGCGCCGAGCAGCCGCTCGTACCAGTCCAGCGCCACCGCGTAGTCACTCACTGGGATACCTGCGAAGAGGTCGACGGCCATGCCGCCATGCTAGGTCCACCGGCGCCTGGCTTCGCGGCCCGACTCGCCCCCGCCGGTGTGAGGTCGCCGGCAGTCCCGACGAGGTGGGGCGCCATGTCCTGCCCAGAACCGAGGAGTCACTGGTCCGCGACGCCGCCGCCTCGGTGTCCGAGCCGCGGACCTGGATGAAGATGCCGGCGGAGCCGGCGGACATCGAGCCGTGGATGGCCCGGGGGCGGGTGGTGGCCCGGGCGTCCACCGGACATCTGATGGCCGTTGACCTGGTCGCCACGCATCCGGTCGCGCCCGAGGGGTACACCGCGTCCGTGGAGACCGTCGGCGGCGTCACCTACGTCCGGGTGCTGGACGCGGCGGGCGAGCAGGCCGCCACCGGGCAGCTGGCCGCCTTGGGGGAAGCCGCGGTCGTCGACCGCGTGGCGACCGAGGAAGCCCACCGACGGCGCGGGCTGGGCGCCTTCGTGATGCGCGCGCTCGCCGACCACGCCGTGGCGGAAGGGGCGGCCCTCGGCGTGCACGGCGCGACCGACGCCGGGCGCGCACTGTACGAGTCGCTGGGCTGGCAGAAGCACGCGACGCCGGCGGAGTGCGTCTACCGGCCCTGAGGCCCGGCGCGGACCGTACCAGCACGTGATGGGCGGTGCGTGCGGGTCATCCCGCCGTGCCCGACACCGGATACGGCACGAACGTGGTGCTGTTCTGGTCGATCTGCAGGGGACGGCCGAGGGGCGGGGCCGCGCGTTGGGGGCAGTCGAGACGTTCGCAGACGCGGCAGCCCATGCCGATGGGGGTGGCGGCCGAGGCGTTGGCGAGGTCCAGCCCCTCCGAGTAGACGAGACGATGGGCGTGCCGGATCTCGCAGCCCAGGCCGATGGCGTAGGTCTTGCCCGGTTCGCCCCAGCCGCCGCGGTGCCGGGTGACGGCGCGCGCCGTCCAGAGGTAGCGCTGGCCGTCGGGCATCTCCGCGACCTGGACGTGGATGCGGCCGGGGGCAGCGAACGCCTCGTAGACGTTCCACAGCGGGCAGGTGCCGCCCGCCCGGGAGAAGTGGAAGCCGGTCGCGGACTGCCGCTTGGACATGTTGCCGGCCCGGTCGACGCGGACGAAGGAGAAGGGTACGCCGCGCAGTCGCGGGCGCTGGAGTGTGCTCAGGCGGTGGCAGACGGTCTCGTAGCCGAGACCGTAGCGGTCGGTGAGCCGCTCGATGTCGTAGCGCACCTCCTCGGCCGCCGCGTGGAAGGCCGAGTACGGGAGGATCAGCGCGGCGGCGAAGTAGTTGGCGATGCCGATGCGGGCCAGTGCGTGGGCGGGTGAGCCGGGCGGGAAGTCCTCGGCCGCCTGCCGGTCCAGGCCCTTGTCGTACTCCAGCAGGGCCAGTTGGGTCGCGAGGCGGAAGGCGCGCTGCCCGGGGCGCAACCGGGCCGACAGGTGCAGGGTGCGGGTGGCCTCGTCGTAGTGGTGCAGGTGGCCGGCGGTGCCGGACGCTGCGAGGCGGACGCCGTGCGCGTCGGCCAGTCGCGCCGTGAGCGCGCGGACGACGTCGCCGGGCCGGATGCCGATCTCCTCGGCGAGCCGCTCGGCCGCGAGGTCGGTGTCGTGCAGGTAGTTCTGGCGGCGATAGAAGAAGTCCCGGATCTCTTCGTGCGGTGAGTGCGGCAGCGTGCGGACGGTGTCGCGGCCGTCGGCGGCACCGGCCAGCCGCTCGGCCAGCGCCTGATTGCGGCGCCCCAGATCGATCAGTACCTGTGCCACCGAGGGCATGCGTGAGGCCAGGTCGGCGAGATCGGACGGGGACACCCGGGAGTCGGCGACCTCACCGGCCAGCGCCTCGCGCAGGTCCGCCAGCAGCCGGCTCGTGTCGCGTTCGGAGAAGAAGCCGGGGTCGATGCCGAAGGTCTCGGTGAGCCGCAGCAGTACCGGGACGGTGAGCGGGCGGGAGTCGTGCTCCATCTGGTTCAGGTAGCTCGGGGAGATGCTCAGTGCGCGGGCGAGTTCCGCCTGGCTCATCCGGCGTTCCTCGCGCAGTCTCCGCAGCCGCGCCCCCGCGTAGGTCTTGCTCACCAGCGCTCCTCCTCCGTGTGCGGAACGGTCACAGCGTACGGGGAAAGGTGTGCGGCGGGGGCTTCGCAATGTTGGCAAAAGGCGGCAGGAAGATTCGCAAAGGTTGGCAGGGCTCCACGGTTGCTGGCACTCAGTGCCAGTGCGAGAGTCGCAGTGCGGCCCACCGGAACCGACCGGCACCGCCCGCAACCGGGACCCGATTCCTGCTCTGACATCGGTAATCCCGGCACTGTTGGCAGCCTGGACCGGCAGCATTGCTCACCAGCGCCTCCCCGGTGCCGGTGGGCCGCAATTCGCTTCGCGACACGCAGTGCCACTCGCACGAGAAGAACGTACGGGATTGGCAGACACAACAGCCCGTAGACACAACAGCCCGCACGCACACCAGACCGCAGACACAGCAGGACCGAGGAGACGGTGACAGTCATGGCAGAGGCAAGGACGCAGGCGGCCGGGGAACTCGCGCGGCGCTGGGCCACCGACCCCCGGTGGCAGGGCATCGAGCGCACCTACACCGCCGAGGACGTGGTCCGGCTCGCCGGCAGCGTCCGCGAGGAGCATACTCTCGCGCGGCGCGGTGCCGAGCGGCTGTGGCGGCAGTTGCACGAGAGCGACTACGTCCACGCCCTGGGCGCGCTGACGGGTGGTCAGGCCGTGCAGCAGGTGAAGGCCGGCCTCCAGGCGATCTACCTGTCCGGCTGGCAGGTCGCCGCCGACGCCAACCTGGCCGGCCAGACCTACCCCGACCAGAGCCTCTACCCGGCGAACTCGGTGCCGCAGGTGGTGCGCCGGATCAACAACGCACTGCTGCGTGCCGACCAGATCGCCACCGCCGAGAACGCCGGGGACACGACGGACTGGCTCGCCCCGATCGTCGCCGACGCGGAGGCCGGCTTCGGCGGCCCGCTGAACGCGTTCGAGCTCACCAAGGCCATGATCGCGGCGGGTGCGGCCGGCATCCACTACGAGGACCAGCTCGCCTCCGAGAAGAAGTGCGGCCACCTCGGCGGCAAGGTCCTGGTGCCCACCTCGCAGCACGTCCGCACCCTCAACGCGGCCCGGCTGGCCGCCGACCTCGCCGACGTCCCCACCGTCATCGTCGCCCGCACCGACGCGCTCGCCGCCAACCTGATCACCAGTGACGTCGACGAGCGCGACGCCGAGTTCCTGACGGGCGAGCGGACCGCCGAGGGCTTCCACCGGGTACGCAACGGCATGGCTCCCGTCATCGCCCGCGGCCTCGCCTACGCCCCGTACGCCGACCTGATCTGGGTCGAGACCGGCACCCCGGATCTGGCCCAGGCCCGCGAGTTCGCCGAGGCGATCCACGCGCGGTACCCGGACCAGATGCTGGCCTACAACTGCTCGCCGTCCTTCAACTGGAAGGCCGCGCTGGACGACGACCAGATCGCCAAGTTCCAGCGGGAGCTGGGCGCGATGGGTTACAAGTTCCAGTTCATCACGCTGGCCGGCTTCCACTCGCTCAACCACGGCATGTTCGACCTGGCCCGCGGCTACGCCGAGCACGGCATGACCGCCTACGTCGACCTCCAGGAGAAGGAGTTCGCCGCACAGGAGCACGGCTTCACCGCCGTCAAGCACCAGCGCGAGGTCGGCACCGGCTACTTCGACCTGGTCTCCACCGCCATCAACCCCGCCTCCTCCACCACCGCGCTCGCCGGCTCCACGGAGGCGGAGCAGTTCCACTAGGCCGCCCCGCCGAGGTCGCCGTCCGGTCCGCCCGGCCGGACGGGGGCCGGACGACCGCCCCCGTCCGCCCCCCCCCGCTCCTCCCCTCCCGCAGGAGAACCCGATGACCACCACCGCACCGCCCGCCCACCGTGTCCGCGTCCTCGCCGCGCCCGGCGACCGCCACGACGAGATCCTCACACCCGCAGCGCTGGACTTCGTCGGCCGGCTGGCCGCGGGCTTCGGGGGACGCCGCCGGGAGCTGATGAAGGAACGCCGCCGGCAGGCGCTCCGCCTCGCCAGCGGCTCCCCGCTGGACTTCCCCCTGGTCACGTCCGCCGTCCGGGCCGATCCCGACTGGCGGGTCGCACCGCCCGCGCCCGGCCTGACCGACCGCCGCGTCGAGATCACCGGCCCGCCCGAGCGCCGGATGGCGGTCAACGCGCTGAAGTCGGGAGCCCGGGTGTGGATGGCCGACTTCGCGGACGCCACCTCGCCCACCTGGGAAAACATCATCGGCGGTCAGATCGCTCTGCTCGACGCGGTCCAGCGGCGCATCGACTTCACCACCCCCGACGGGAGGGAGTACCGGCTCGCCGCCGACGACCGGCTCGCCACCCTCGTGGTCCGGCCGCGCGGCTGGCACCTGGACGAGGCGCACCTGGAGTACGACGGAGCGCCGGTGCCCGCCGCACTCGTCGACTTCGGGCTGTACTTCTTCCACTGCGCGCAACGCCAGGTCGACGCCGGCCACGGCCCGTACTTCTACCTGCCGAAGCTGGAGAACCGTCACGAGGCGCGGCTGTGGAACGACATCTTCATCACGGCGCAGGAACTCCTGGGCATTCCGCGGGGCACGGTCCGCGCCGCCGTGTTCATCGAGACGATCACCGCTGCATTCGAGATGGAGGAGATCCTCTACGAACTGCGCGAGCACAGCTCGGGCCTCAACGCGGGCCGTTGGGACTACCTGTTCAGTCTCATCAAGACCTTCGGACACCGCACCGACTTTCTGCTGCCGGACCGCGCGAAGGTGACGATGACCGCTCCGTTCATGCGCGCGTACACGGAGCTGCTGGTGCGCACCTGCCACAAGCGGGGCGCCCACGCGATCGGTGGCATGGCGGCGCAGGTGCCGAGCAAGGACCCGGCCGCCCGCGAAGCGGCGCTCGCCAAGGTGCGGCTGGACAAGGAGCGCGAGGCGGAGGACGGTTTCGACGGCTCCTGGGTCGCCCATCCCGGCCTCGTGCGGGTGTGCCGCGAGGCGTACGACGGCGTGCTGGGCGACCGGCCGCACCAGATCGACCGGACGCGGGACGACGTGGAGGTGACGGCGGCGCATCTGCTGTCCGTGCGCCGGATCAGCGAACGGCCCACTGCGGAAGGCGTGCGGACCAACATCGCGGTCGCCCTGCGCTACTTCGCCGCCTGGCTGCACGGCCGGGGCGCGGTCGCCGTGGACGGTCTCATGGCGGACGCGGCCACCGCCGAGATCGCCCGCGTCCAGATCTGGCAGTGGCTCCGGCACCGGGTCCTGGACCGGGCGACGGTCCTGCGGCTGCTCGACGAGGAAGCCGAGTCGCTCGGCGCCGAGTACCCATGGGCGCCCGTCGAGGAGGTGCGGGATCTCTTCGAACGCAACGCGCTGGCACGCGAGTTGCCGCTCTTCTTCACTCCGGACGCCTATGCCGCCCACCTCGTGCGCCGGGTGGAGCAGCCATGAGCGGGGACGTCCGGCGGCTGCCGGGCCGCAAGTCCGGCCGGGGGCTCCACATGTACGGCCGGGAGTGGGATCCCGGCACGGCCGGACGGAGGGTGCCCGGACCACCGGGCTGAGGGGCCCGGAACGCACCGCCGGCCGAGGGAACCGGCGCGTGCTCGCAGGGAACGGGCGGGAAGTGCGCGTGCGGCGCTTCCCGCCCGCTGCCCGTGTCCAGCACCGTGACCGTGTGTCTCAGCTCACCAACCGAATGACGGACGTGATCCGCCACGGGGCGGGGGCGGCCCGTAGGGTGTCCGGTGCAGCTGGTTCGCCCCGTCCGCCAGGCGGGATGCGTCGCAAGAGGGAACCCGGTGGGAATCCGGGACTGCCCCGCAGCGGTGTGTGGGAACGACCGCCGTCATACGCACTGGGCCCGAGTGGGCCCGGGAAGCGACGGCCAGTAGGTGTCCTCCTCGGTGAGGACGCGCCCATGAGTCCGAAGACCTGCCATCTGCCCGCGTACGGACGACTCGTGCGCGGCATCCCGGTGACCTCGAGGGCGGGTCGGCGTTTCTTACCAGGCGGAAGCCGCGCATTGCCGCGCGAGGCCGTACCGCCCGGTGGGTCACCCCTTCGCGTTCTCGTCCCGTTGCCGGGATCTCAGGGATTCATCTCGCGAAGGAGATCTCCGTGACAGCGAAGTCCGCAGCCGCGGCAGCACGGGCCACCGTGTACGGCTACCCGCGCCAGGGCCGGAACCGGGAACTGAAGAAGGCGATCGAGGGATACTGGAAGGGCCGCGTCACCGCTGATGCCCTCCGTACCACCGCCGCCGGACTGCGCCGCACCAACTGGCAGCAGCTGGCCGACGCCGGCATCGACGAGGTTCCGACCGGCGACTTCTCGTACTACGACCACGTGCTGGACACCACCGTCATGGTGGGTGCGGTGCCCGACCGCCACCGCGACGCCGTCGCAGCGGACCGCCTCGACGGCTACTTCGCGATGGCGCGTGGTACGCGGGACGTCGCACCGCTGGAGATGACCAAGTGGTTCGACACCAACTACCACTACCTGGTCCCCGAGCTGGGCCCGGACACGGTGTTCTCCGCCGACTCCGCCAAGCAGGTCGGCGAGCTGAAGGAGGCCGTCGCCCTGGGGCTGACGGCCCGTCCGGTCCTGGTCGGCCCGGTCACCTACCTGCTTCTCGCCAAGCCGGCGCCCGGCGTCGCCGCCGACTTCGACCCGCTGACCCTGCTGGACCGGCTGCTCCCCGTCTACGCCGAGGTCCTCGCCGACCTGCGTGCCGCCGGCGCCGAGTGGGTCCAGCTGGACGAGCCCGCCCTCGTACAGGACCGCACCCCGGCCGAACTGAACGCCGCAGAGCGTGCCTACCGGGACCTCGGCGCCCTCACCGACCGCCCGAAGCTGCTGGCCGCCACCTACTTCGACCGCCTCGGCAACGCCCTGCCGGTGCTCGCGAAGACACCCGTCGAGGGCCTCGCCCTGGACTTCACCGAGGCGGCCGCCGCCAACCTGGACGCCCTCGCCGCCGTCGGCGGGCTGCCCGGCAAGCGGCTGGTCGCCGGTGTGGTCAACGGCCGCAACATCTGGGTCAACGACCTGGAGACCTCGCTCGCCACGCTCGGCACGCTCCTCGGCCTCGCCGACCGCGTCGACGTGTCGGCCTCCTGCTCCCTGCTGCATGTCCCCCTCGACACGGCCCCCGAGCGCGACATCGCACCGCAGATCCTGCGCTGGCTCGCCTTCGCCCGCCAGAAGATCACCGAGATCGCCACCCTCGCCAAGGGCCTCGCACAGGGCACGGACACGATCGCGGCCGAACTCGCCGCCAACCGCGCCGACCTGGCCTCCCGCGCCGGCTCCCCCATCACCCGCGACCCGGCCGTACGCGCCCGTACCGCGGCCGTCACGGAGGCCGACGGCCGGCGCTCCCAGCCGTACGACCGACGGGCCGCGGCGCAGCGCGCCCACCTCGGCCTGCCCCTGCTGCCGACCACCACCATCGGCTCCTTCCCGCAGACCGGCGAGGTGCGCACCGCCCGCGCCGACCTGCGTGCGGGCCGGATCGACACGGCCGGCTACGAGGAGCGCATCAAGGCGGAGATCCAGGAGGTGATCTCCTTCCAGGAGAAGGCCGGCCTGGATGTCCTGGTGCACGGCGAGGCCGAGCGCAACGACATGGTGCAGTACTTCGCCGAGCAGCTCACCGGCTACCTCGCGACGCAGCACGGCTGGGTCCAGTCCTACGGCACCCGCTATGTCCGGCCGCCGGTCCTGGCCGGTGACATCTCCCGTCCCGAGCCCATGACGGTGCGCTGGACGGAGTACGCCCGGTCCCTGACCGACCGCCCGGTCAAGGGCATGCTCACCGGCCCGGTCACCATGCTCGCCTGGTCCTTCGTCCGCGACGACCAGTCCCTCGCCGACACCGCCCGCCAGGTCGCGCTCGCGCTGCGCGACGAGGTGACCGATCTGGAGGCGGCGGGCACCTCCGTCATCCAGGTGGACGAGCCGGCGCTGCGCGAGACCCTGCCGCTGCGCGCCGCTGACCGCCCCGCCTACCTGGCGTGGGCGACCGAGGCGTTCCGGCTCACCACCAGTGGTGTGCGCCCGGACACGCAGATCCATACGCACATGTGCTACGCGGAGTTCGGCGACATCGTCCAGGCCATCGACGACCTCGACGCCGATGTCATCAGCCTGGAGGCCGCCCGCTCCCACATGCAGGTCGCACGCGAACTGGCCTCCCACGGCTACCCGCGGGAGGCCGGGCCCGGCGTGTACGACATCCACTCCCCGCGCGTGCCCAGCGCCGAGGAGGCGGCGGAGCTGCTCCGCACCGGCCTGGAGGCGATCCCCGCCGAGCGGCTGTGGGTCAACCCCGACTGCGGTCTGAAGACCCGCGGCTGGGCCGAGACCCGAGCCTCCCTGGAGAACCTGGTCGCCGCGGCCCGCACGGTCCGCGGCGAGCTGCCCGCGCGCTGACCGGACGGCTCTGGGGCCGGGACACCGCAGGGTGTTCCGGCCCTCATGGCCGACTCCGATGAACGCGACGGTACGCGACAGTCCTGCTCACCGGATCACCAAGTCATCCCGTCGTGGTGTCCGACCCTGCGGCGAGTCCGAGTTCGCGCGCGCCGAGAGGCGCGAAGAAACGCTCGACGTCGGCGTCGGTGACCTCGGCGAGGGTGGCCGGTGACCAGCGCGGATTCCGGTCCTTGTCGATGACCTGGGCACGGATGCCCGCCACCAGGTCGGGGGTGGTCAGTGCCGCGCAGGAGACCCGGTACTCCTGGTCGAGGACCCGCTCCAGCGGGCCGAGCCGGCGGGCCCTGCGCAGTGCCGCGAGAGTGACCTTCAGGGCGGTGGGCGACCTGGCGATGAGGGTTACGGCGGCTTCCTTCGCGGCCGGGTCGCCGTGGTCGAGCAGCCGTCCGACGATCTCCTCGACCGTGTCGGCGGCGTAACAGGTGTCGATCCATTCCCGCCGCTCGGCCAGTTCCCCCGGTGGCGGGGCCTGCACGTGGCGGCTCAGTGCCTCCCGTACGGGCAGGCGGGACAGATCGTCGACGAGCTGTCCGAGTGCGGCGGACGGTACGTAGTGGTCGGCGAGTCCGCACAGCAGGGCGTCTGCGGCACCGGCCTGTGTGCCCGTCAGGGCGAGGTGGGTGCCCAGTTCGCCGGGGACCCGGGCGAGCAGGTAGGTGCCGCCGACGTCCGGTACGAAGCCGATGCCGGTCTCGGGCATGGCGATCCGGGACCGTTCGGTGACGAGGCGGATGCTGCCGTGCGCGGAGATGCCGACGCCGCCGCCCATGACGATGCCGTCCATGACGGCGACGTACGGCTTGGAGTAGCGGGCGATGCGGGCGTTGAGGCGGTACTCGTCGCGCCAGAACGCGGCGGAGGCGCTGCCGTCGCCGTTGCGTGCGTCGTCGTGGATCGCGCGGATGTCGCCGCCCGCGCACAGGCCCCGTTCCCCCGCGCCGGTGACCACCACCGTCTCGACGGTCGGATCGTCCTCCCAGGCGGTGAGCGCCCGGTCGATGCGGCGGACCATGGTGTGGGTCAGTGCGTTGAGGGCCTTGGGGCGGTTGAGGGTGAGGTGGGCGGCCCGGCCTGCGGTGTGCAGCAGGACGGGTTCTTCGGTGCCGATGGTGCCAGTGGTGCCGGTCGCGTCGGTCATCCGGACGCCTCCGTCAGGCCGCGGGCCACAATGACGCGCATGATCTCGTTGGTTCCTTCCAGGATGTGGTGACCCGCAGGTCGCGGACGATCTTCTCGATGCCGACGCTGTTGTACCCGTAACCGTCGTGCAGCTGCGGCATCCGACCCGCACATGGTTGGGCACCCTGGTAATCCCATCCCCCGCCGGTCCGTCCGCCGCTTCTCGACGGGGGCCCGGTCCCCTACCCCGGCAGGGCGGCGGTTCATGCCACCCGGTGGAAGAGAACAAGGTCACAGCCTTGCCCTCTGCCGCTCCATTGTTAACGTGGCCTAACATCCGAGCATGACGGTCCTGCCTGACGACGGGCTTTCCCTGGCGGCCGAGTTCCCTGACGCGACACATGAGCAGTGGCAGCACCTGGTAGCGGGTGTGCTGCGCAAGTCGGGCAAGGAAGTCTCTGGCGCCGAGGCCGAGTATGCCCTGTCCACCGCGCTGGAGGACGGGCTTCGCACCCGCCCCCTCTACACCGCGCGCGACCACGCGCCCGACTCCGGCCTGCCCGGCTTCGCACCCTTCGTGCGCGGCGGCCGGCCGGAGGGCAATACGGCCGGCGGCTGGGACGTACGCCAGCGCCACACGGTCGCGGACGGTGACGCCGTCCTGGCCGACCTGGAGAACGGCGTCACCTCCCTGTGGCTGGCCGTCGGAGGGTCCGGCATTCCCATTGCCTCGCTGGGCCGCGCCCTCGACGGCGTGTACCTCGACCTGGCGCCGGTCGTCCTGGACGCGGGCGACGAGGCCGCACCGGCCGCGCGGGAGCTGCTGCGGCTGTACGAGGAGCGTGGTGTCACCGCCGAGGCCGCTCGCGGCAACCTGGGCGGTGACCCGCTGGGCCACGAGGCCCGCACCGGACGCTCGTACGACATCGCTCCCGTGACCGAACTGGCCCGGTCGTGCGCCGCGCGGTACCCCGGGATACGGGCACTGACCGTGGACGCCCTGCCGTACCACGAGGCAGGCGGATCCGCGGCGCAGGAACTGGGCTGCTCCCTGGCGACGGGCGTCGCGTACCTGCGCGAGCTGACCGACGCCGGAATGAGCACGCAAGAGGCCTGCGCGCAGCTGGAGTTCCGGTACGCCGCGACCGCCGACCAGTTCCTGACCGTCGCCAAGCTGCGCGCGGCGCGCCGGCTGTGGGCCCGCGTCGCAGAGGCCTGCGGGGCGCCGCAGGCGGGCGCGCAGCTCCAGCACGTGGTCACCTCGCCGGTGATGATGACGCGCCGCGACCCCTGGGTGAACATGCTGCGCGCCACGGTCGCCACCCTGGCCGCCGGAGTGGCGGGCGCCGACGCCGTGACCGTACTGCCCTTCGATCACGCGCTCGGGCTGCCGGACGCGTTCGCGCGCCGTATCGCCCGCAACACCTCCACCATCCTCATCGAGGAGTCGCACCTCGCCCGGGTGATCGACCCGGCGGGCGGCTCCTGGTACGTGGAGCGGCTCACGGACGAGCTCGCGCACGCGGCCTGGGACTTCTTCCAGGAGATCGAGCGGTCCGGCGGGCAGGCTGCGGCGCTGCGCTCCGGCATGGTCGGCGAGCGGCTGGCCGCGACCTGGTCACAGCGGTCCGCCAAGCTCGCCACGCGACGCGAACCCCTCACCGGAGTCAGCGAGTTCCCGCACCTGGCGGAGAAGCCGGTCGTCCGCGACCCCGCGCCCGAGCCGCCGGCCGGGGGCCTGCCCCGGGTGCGGCGGGACGAGGCGTACGAGGCGCTGCGGGCCCGCTCCGACGCCCACCTCGCCGCCACCGGCACACGGCCCCGCGTCTTCCTCGCCGCGCTCGGCCCGGCCGCAGCGCACACCGCACGGCTGACCTTCGCCGCCAACCTCTTCCAGGCGGGCGGCATCGAACCCGTCACCGAAGGCACCTTCGGGGAGAGCGGAGCCCGGGAAGTGTGCCTGTGCTCCAGTGACACGCTGTATGAGAAGCAGGCCGAGGCCACCGCGCAGACGCTCCGTGAAGCGGGCGCACGCCATGTGTTCCTCGCCGGCCGCCCCGGCACGTACGCGGGCATCGACACCTACGTGTCCGCCGGCGGCGACGCCGTTGCCGTGCTCTCCGCCACGCTCGACCGCATGGGAGTGTCCTGATGTCCATCCCCGACTTCTCCGCGATCGAGCTGGGTACTCCCACCGCCGGGAGCGCGGCCACCGACGAGTGGCGCGCGGCCTTCAAGAAGGCCGCCGACGGCGACGACCGGCTCTGGGAAACGCCGGAAGGCATCCCGGTGAAGCCGCTGTACACCGGGCAGGACCTGGAGGGCCTGGACTTCCTGGCCACCTTCCCCGGCACCGCCCCGTACCTGCGCGGCCCGTACCCGACGATGTACGTCAACCAGCCCTGGACCATCCGCCAGTACGCGGGTTTCTCCACGGCCGAGGAGTCCAACGCCTTCTACCGGCGGAACCTGGCGGCCGGTCAGAAGGGCCTGTCGGTCGCCTTCGACCTGCCCACGCACCGCGGGTACGACAGCGACCACCCGCGGGTGACCGGTGACGTCGGCATGGCGGGCGTGGCCATCGACTCCATCTACGACATGCGCCAGCTCTTCGACGGCATCCCGTTGGACAGGATGACCGTGTCGATGACGATGAACGGCGCGGTCCTGCCGGTCCTCGCGCTGTACATCGTCGCCGCCGAGGAGCAGGGCGTACCGCCGGAGAAGCTGGCGGGGACCATTCAGAACGACATCCTCAAGGAGTTCATGGTCCGCAACACCTACATCTATCCGCCCAAGCCCTCGATGCGGATCATCTCCGACATCTTCGCGTACACCTCGCAGCGGATGCCCCGCTACAACTCCATCTCGATCTCCGGCTACCACATCCAGGAGGCCGGCGCGACGGCCGACCTGGAGCTGGCCTACACCCTCGCCGACGGCGTGGAGTACATCCGGGCCGGCCGGGACGCGGGCCTGGACGTGGACGCCTTCGCACCCCGGCTCTCCTTCTTCTGGGCGATCGGCATGAACTTCTTCATGGAGATCGCCAAGCTGCGCGCGGCCCGCCTGCTGTGGGCCAAGCTGGTCAAGCAGTTCGACCCGAAGAACACCAAGTCCCTCTCCCTCCGCACCCACTCCCAGACCTCCGGCTGGTCGCTCACCGCCCAGGACGTCTTCAACAACGTCACCCGCACCTGCGTGGAGGCCATGGCCGCCACCCAGGGCCACACCCAGTCGCTGCACACCAACGCGCTCGACGAGGCGCTCGCGCTGCCCACCGACTTCTCGGCCCGCATCGCCCGCAACACCCAGCTGCTGATCCAGCAGGAGTCCGGTACGACGCGCGTGATCGACCCGTGGGGCGGCAGTGCGTACGTCGAGAAGCTGACGTACGACCTGGCGCGCCGCGCCTGGCAGCACATCCAGGAGGTCGAGCAGGCGGGCGGCATGGCGCAGGCCATCGACGCGGGCATCCCCAAGCTGCGCGTCGAGGAGGCCGCGGCCCGTACCCAGGCCCGCATCGACTCCGGCCGCCAGCCGGTGATCGGTGTGAACAAGTACCGCGTCGACAGCGACGAGGAGATCGAGGTCCTCAAGGTCGACAACTCCTCGGTGCGCACCCAGCAGATCGAGAAGCTGCGGCGGCTGCGCGCGGAGCGCGACGAGCGGGCCTGCCAGGACGCGCTCGACGCGCTCACCCGGGCCGCCGGCGGCGAGGGCAACCTGCTGGAACTGGCGGTGAACGCGGCGCGCGCGAAGGCGACGGTCGGCGAGATCAGTGACGCCCTGGAGAAGGTGTACGGGCGGCACGCGGGCCAGATCCGTACGATCTCCGGTGTGTACCGCAACGAAGCAGGCGAGTCCCCGAACGTGGAGCGCACCCGGGCCCTGGTCGACACCTTCGCCGACGACGAGGGCCGCCGGCCGCGCATCCTGGTGGCCAAGATGGGCCAGGACGGCCACGACCGCGGCCAGAAGGTCATCGCCACGGCCTTCGCCGACCTCGGCTTCGACGTGGACGTCGGCCCGCTGTTCCAGACCCCGGCCGAGGTGGCCCGCCAGGCCGTCGAGGCGGACGTGCACATCGTCGGGGTGTCCTCCCTGGCCGCCGGCCACCTCACCCTCGTCCCCGCGCTCCGCGAAGCGCTCGCCGAGGAGGGCCGCGACGACATCATGATCGTCGTCGGCGGGGTGATCCCCCCGCAGGACGTGTCGACGCTGCTGGAGATGGGAGCGGCGGCGGTGTTCCCGCCCGGCACGGTGATTCCCGACGCGGCGTACGACCTGGTGACGCGGCTCGCGGCCGCCCTCGGCCACGGCGACCTGTGAGCCGGTGAGTCCATGGCCATCGATCTCGACACGTACGTCAAGGGCGTCCTCGACGGCAAGCGGGCGATCGTCGCCCGCGCCATCACCCTGGTCGAATCCACCCGCCCCCAACACCGCGCTCTTGCCCAGGAGTTGCTGACCGAACTCCTGCCGCACAGCGGGCAGGCCCGGCGGATCGGCATCAGCGGCGTACCGGGCGTCGGCAAGTCGACGTTCATCGACGCCTTCGGCACGATGCTGACCGGCCTCGGACACCGGGTGGCCGTCCTCGCCGTCGACCCGTCCTCCAGCCGGACCGGCGGCTCGATCCTCGGTGACAAGACCCGGATGGAACGCCTGGCCGTCGATCCGGCGGCCTACGTCCGCCCCTCCCCCACCGCCGGCACGCTCGGCGGTGTCGCCAAGGCGACCCGCGAATCCATCGTGGTGATGGAAGCGGCCGGCTACGACGTGGTGCTGGTCGAAACGGTCGGCGTCGGCCAGTCCGAAACGGCCGTCGCCAACATGGTCGACTCCTTCCTCCTCCTCACCCTCGCCCGCACCGGCGACCAGCTCCAGGGCATCAAGAAGGGCGTCCTGGAGCTGGCCGACGTCATCGCCGTCAACAAGGCGGACGGCCCCCACGAACGCGACGCCCGCACCGCCGCGCGGGAACTGGCGGGCGCGCTCCGCCTGATGCACGGCAAGGACGCGGCCTGGACCCCGCCCGTGCTCAGTTGCAGCGCCCGCGAATCAACCGGCCTCGACACCGTCTGGGACCGCCTGGAACAACACCGCACACTCCTGGACTCCACCGGCCGCCTGGCCACCCGCCGCCGCGACCAGCAGATCGACTGGACCTGGACGATGGTCCGCGACGAACTCCTCACCCGCCTCCACACCCACCCCGCCGTACGAACCCTCGCCCCCGAGCTGGAACACCAAGTCCGCGAAGGCGAACTGACAGCCACACTGGCGGCCGAACGAATCTTGGGGGCGTTTGGAGAGAGGGAGGGCTGAGGGGGCTGAGGGGTGGTCACTGAGTCCCGGACCTGCACAGCGATCAGCCCGGCTCCCCTCTCCCTGGCTCCGAACGGATGACCGTGGGTGCAGCGGTGGCATGGCTTGCCGCTGCTCGGGCGGCCGGCGCGCCAGACTGAGAGGGGTCGCCCGTTGCCGTGCATCCCGGAGTCCCTCCATGCCCCAGCCCGTCACCGAGCCGGACGAAGCCGACACCTTCCCGGCCTTGTGCGGTCACACGCACCTGTTTCCGGGCGCCCGCTGTCGCCTCCAGGGGCTTCCCGACCCGCAGGCGTTCATCGCCCGCCCCTGGTCCATCGACGTGGACCTGCGTTTCTCCGACGCGGTGGCCGTCGACGCGGAGCTGCGTATCGATCACCGGGCCGATGGTCCGTCGGGGCCCGTACTCGTCGTCCCGGCGTACACCACCGGCGCAGGCACGCATATCCAAGGGCGCAGCTGGCTGATCCGGGAACTCACCCCGGCAGGTGACGAGGCGGAGCTGACGATCGGCTCCCGGGCCTTGAGGTGAACTTCAAGGTTCAGGACAGATCCTGACCGCATCGGTTCCTAGCCTGGTCTCGCTGACGCAGCAGGAGCAGGCAAGCAAAAAGGGAGAGACCATGACGACCGCCAACGAACCCAACGCCCACGGCCTGGCCGAGGAACCGGCCGTGGCCGGCGAGCGCGCCGAATGGCTGGAGGCACTGGCCAAGCAGCGGCACTTCCTGCGGTTCACCACCCGTGACCTCACCGACGAGCAGGCCGGGAGGCGGACGACCGCCAGCGCGTTGTGTCTGGGCGGCCTGATCAAGCATGTCACCGAGGTCGAGCGGAACTGGGCGGACTTCATCCTCAAGGGCCCTTCGGCGATGCCGGACTTCACGGCGATGACCGAGGCCGACCGGGCCCGTCGCGACGAGGGATTCCGATTGCTGCCCGGTGAGACGCTGGCCGGCGTACTGGCCGAGTACGCGGAAGTGGCTCGCCGCACCGACGATCTCGTGGTCACTCTGCCCGACTTGGGCGTGGCGTGGCCGCTCCCGAAGGCCCCGTGGTTCGAGCCCAGTGCGCGGTGGTCGGCCCGCCGGGTGCTGATGCACATCATCGCCGAGACCGCTCAGCACGCCGGCCACGCCGACATCATCCGCGAGACCATGGACGGCGCCAAGAGCATGGGGTGACGACCGGCGCGGTAATGGGCAGGCGAGGCTGCCGGCGGGCGCCTAGGCTGCGGGAATGTCCGACTCTCACACTGACGCGTTGCTTCTCGGGCCTCGGGGCCGCCGGCTGTGCATGGCACTCGCACAGCGGCACGGCGAGGTCTGGGAGGCCCTCTTCCACGCGGCTCATGACCCTGCCGACCGGGAGAAGCGCGGAGTGCTGGTCCGGCTGTTGGGCGAGCTTGACCCCGCCGGGGTGGTCGCGGAGGCGGGCGCGTCCGGGCTGATGAACGCGTTGGGCGACAGCACGGACGCGGCGATGTACTGGCAGGAGCCGGACGAGGAGGACTGTCTGCTCGCCGCCCCGGACATCGCCGAGGCGCTGCGACCGCTCGCGCAGGCGATCGGTGATGCACCGTGGGCCGACTGGTGGTCGGAGGCCGTCGCACTGCATGACCAGGCATACGTGCAGTGGAGGGAAGAGGGCCGCGACAAGGACCGCCCGCCGCCCATCCGCGGCGCGGCCCAGGCGTTGCGGAAGTGGAAGGCGGCGGCGGTCAAGGACGAGCGGCGGGCGCAGTCGCTTCCCGAGGATCCGACGGCCGCCTACAGCGGCTGCTGGTGGTCGCTTCCTTCGGATGCCGGGATCACTGTGACCTCGCGTGCGCTGCCCCGGCTGGGCGCCGTGCAGCTCATGGCTGTCGAGGACGGGGGCGGCTGGACGCGGGCACGGGTGTGGCCCGTACGCACCTCGGACGACAGCCGGATCTACGAGGTCACCGGGCCACAGGCGTGGACGGAGCTGGTCGAGAGGTACCCCCTTCCGGTGCGCCGCTCGCGACGGCACGACTGGTGGCGGGCCACGGGCCGGGCGGCCGAGTGGTACATCCCCGACTGGGCGGCGGTCGCCGACGACTTCGACGCGGTGCACCTCACGGTGCTGGGGTATCTGGCCACGGCGGGACGGGCACTGGACCTGGGGCTGTCCGGCACCACCGGAGAGCCCAGTGCCACCGTGCTCGCTGGATGGGACCCGGATACGACGTACTGGCTCACCGACTCCACAGCGGTCGGCCGCGACGGCTCCCCGACCGACTGGGTGCTGCGCGAAGGCGACGGCAGTGAAGACCCCGATGGCGATGAGGAGCCGGTCTGGGAGCGCCTCCAGGCCCCCCGTACCGAAAGGCTCGCAGGCGCCTGAAGGTGATCTGTTGGGCGGGTTCAGAAATTCTCGATGGACGACGGTCGCATCAGGCGGCAGATTGAGTGCCGCCGCTGATCAGCCGTACCTCCCGCCCTCCTCGATGCCTGGAGTCGTGCCATGAAGGCACTCGTCAAACAACACGCCGAACCCGGCCTGTGGCTCACGGACGTTCCCGAGCCCGAGACCGGTCCCGGTGACGTACTGATCAAGGTGCTGCGCACCGGGATCTGCGGTACGGATCTGCACATCCGTTCCTGGGACGGCTGGGCCCAGCAGGCCGTGTCGACGCCCCTGGTGATCGGTCACGAGTTCGTGGGCGAAGTGGCGGCCGTGGGTGCGGACGTCACCGACATCGCGGTCGGCGACCTGGTCAGCGGCGAGGGTCATCTGGTCTGCGGCAGGTGCCGCAACTGTCTGGCCGGGCGCCGCCACCTGTGCCGCTCGACCCTCGGCCTCGGGGTGGGGCGGGACGGCGCGTTCGCCGAGTACGTCGCACTGCCCGCGTCCAATGTGTGGGTGCACCGCACGAAGGTCGATCTCGATGTCGCCGCCATCTTCGACCCGTTCGGCAACGCCGTGCACACCGCGCTTTCCTTCCCGCTGGTCGGCGAGGACGTACTGATCACCGGCGCGGGCCCGATCGGCATCATGGCCGCCGCCGTCGCCCGGCACGCCGGCGCCCGCAACGTCGTGATCACCGACGTCAGCGAGCCGCGCCTGGAGCTGGCCCGCAAGGTGGGCGCGACACTCGCCCTCAACGTCGGCAGGACCGACCTCTCCGAGGCCCAGCGGCGGCTCGGGCTGCGGGAGGGCTTCGACATCGGCCTGGAGATGTCCGGCCGCCCCGAAGCGCTGCGGGAGATGGTCGCCAACATGACGCATGGCGGCCGCATCGCGATGCTGGGTCTGCCCGCCGAGGAGTTCCCCGTCGACTGGTCGAAGATCGTCACCTCGATGATCACCGTCAAGGGCATCTACGGCCGCGAGATGTACGAGACCTGGTACGCCATGACCGTACTGCTCGAAGGTGGCCTCGACCTCACTCCCGTGATCACCGGCTCCTACGCCTACCAGGACTTCGAGGCCGCCTTCGACGAGGCCGCCACCGCACGCAGCGGGAAGATCATCCTCGACTGGACCGCCTGAGCGGCCCGGGCCCGGCCGCGCCGGCCGGGTAGCGGTCACGCCCCGCCCCAGCCTTCTGGCTGGCGGTCACGCCGTCCCAGCACCGCCAAGTTGCGCCCCCTCCCAGCCCTCCAGGTTGCGGCCACGCCACCCAACGAACATGCCTCGCGCGGCTGTCAGGCGGTGGCCCCCACCCGACTCCGAAGGAGAACCCCTCATGTACGCGTCCGTCCGTGACGACCTGCGCGCCACCCTCGACGACATCCGTGACGCGGGCCTGGAAAAGCCCGAACGCGTCATCGGTACCCCGCAGTCGGCCTCCGTCGCCGTCAGCGGATCCACCGGCGACGTGCTGAACTTCTGTGCCAACAATTACCTCGGCCTCGCCGACCACCCCGAGGTGGTCGCCGCCGCCAAGGACGCGCTGGACCGCTGGGGCTACGGCATGGCCTCCGTACGCTTCATCTGCGGCACTCAGGACGTGCACAAGGAGCTGGAGGCCCGGCTCTCGGCATTCCTCGGCCAGGAGGACACGATCCTCTACTCCTCCTGCTTCGACGCGAACGGCGGCGTCTTCGAGACCCTGCTGGGCGCCGAGGACGCCGTCATCTCCGACGCCCTCAACCACGCCTCCATCATCGACGGCATCCGGCTCTCCAAGGCCCGCCGCTACCGCTACGCCAACCGCGACATGGCCGAGCTGGAGGCCAGGCTGAAGGAGGCGTCGGACGCCCGCCGCCGCCTCATCGTCACCGACGGTGTGTTCTCCATGGACGGCTACGTCGCCCCGCTGCAGGAGATCTGCGACCTCGCCGACCGCTACGACGCCATGGTCATGGTCGACGACTCCCACGCCGTCGGCTTCACCGGCCCCGGCGGCGCCGGCACCCCGGCACTGCACGGAGTCACCGACCGGGTGGACATCATCACCGGCACCCTCGGCAAGGCACTCGGCGGCGCCTCGGGCGGCTACGTCGCCGCGCGCGCCGAGATCGTCGCCCTGCTGCGTCAGCGCTCGCGGCCGTACCTGTTCTCCAACTCCCTCGCCCCGGTCATCGCCGCCGCCTCGCTGAAGGTCCTCGACCTGCTGGAATCGGCGGGTGACCTGCGCGAGAAACTGGCCGCCAACACCCAGCTCTTCCGTACGAAGATGACCGAGGCGGGCTTCGAGATCCTGCCCGGCGACCACCCCATCGCACCCGTCATGATCGGCGACGCGTCCCGGGCAGCCCGCATGGCCGAGCTGCTGCTGGAGCGCGGCGTGTACGTCATCGGCTTCTCGTACCCCGTCGTCCCGATGGACCAGGCGCGCATCCGCGTCCAGCTCTCCGCCGCGCACTCGACCGAAGACATCGAGCGGGCGGTGGCGGCCTTCGCCGACGCCTGGGCGACGATGGACCGGTGATCGACCCGCGCAGACTGAGAATCCTCCGGGCCGCGGCGGACCACCGTACGGTGACCGCAACGGCCGCGGCCCTCTACCTCACCCCCTCGGCCGTCTCCCAGCAGCTCGCCGCCCTGGAGCAGGAGAGCGGCCATACGCTGCTCACCCGCAGCGGCAAGGGGGTACGGCTGACGGCGGCCGGGGAAATCCTGCTCACCCACGCCAACGCCGTCCTCAACCAGCTCGAACAGGCCGAGTCGGAGCTGGCCGCCTACGCGGGCGGTACGGCCGGGGAAGTGACGGTGGCGGCCTTCGCCACCGGCATCGCGGAGGTCCTGGCCCCGGCCATCGCCCGGCTCCGCACCGACCACCCCGGAATCCGGCTGCGGGTACGGGACGCCGAGGGCGACGAAGCCCTGCCGATGCTGCTCGACGGCGAGGCCGACGTCGCACTCGCGGTCGAATACCGCGGCGCGCCCCGCGAGGACGACCAGCGCCTGTCCCGCGTCGCGCTCTACGCCGAGCCCTTCGACGCCGTACTGCCCGCTTCGCACCCGCTCGCGCAGCACCCGGACGTACCGCTCGCCGCACTCGCCGACGACGAGTGGATCGGCCCCTACCCCGGCAACCCCTGCCACGAGGTGATGCTCCTCGCCTGCGAGCACGCCGGGTTCCCGCTCGCGCTGACACACTCCTCGGACGACTTCCGGGCGGTGGCGGCGCTGGTGGGCGCCGGGGCCGGCGTGGCGCTCGTACCCCGGTCCGCACTGCGCGGGATCGAGCTGAAGGGTGCCGTGTCCCGGCCGGTGACCGGCCCCGCGGCCACCCGCCGCGTCTTCGCCGCGGTACGCCGGGGCGCCGAGGCACACCCACTGTTCCGCCCCGTACTGGAAGCCCTGGCCGGCGCGGCGGACGGCCTCTCCACCTGCTGAGAGACGCGCGCTGCGGCCTGCTGGGAATACGTGCTGCGGTGCGCGTCCTGATGAGCAGCCGGGCTGTCAGTCGTCGTCCCCGTCCTTGTCCCCGGCTTCGGCCCCGGCTCCTGCTCCTGCCTCGCCTCCGGGCAGTTGAGCGGCGAGGGAACCGCCTTGGTCACCGCCGTGACGCTCCTCGCCCCTGCCCGGCCCGCTCCACGCGACCGAGGACGAGCTACGAGGCGTGGACGGTCACAATCGCACTCCGCGCACGAAAATCCCCCAACTTCCCAGGCTCGCGGCTTCGTAGGCCAATTTCTACCCCACCGCCGACCACCTCTTCGCTCCCCTGCTCGACCCCGAGCGCGACGACGAAGCCCTCGCGCGCCTCGCCCGGATCTTTCCGCACCACACCGTCGTCGGAATCCCCACCCGCGAACTCCTCCTCGGCGGCGGCAACATCCACCGCGCCACACAACAAATCCCCATCCGGCGGACCACCTGATGCCTGGTGACATCGGGTGACGCCCGCTTGCGTTACCCCTGGTCTCGTTACGTCCGTACCGTCTTCCGTGTGCGGCAGCAGGGGTAACAGCCGGGTGATGAGTGCCACCGGTCGAGCACCGTCGGGCCGGACCAGGGGGCGTTGCTCGCGGTCTTGGCAGGGCGCGAGCGCCCGTCGGATCGCATCGGCGACCCGGTTCATCTCTTCAGGCGTCAGGGCGGCGATCGAACTGCTTCTTGTCTGCCACGCGGCACTTCCTTGCCGATGCGTCGATGCTTCGGGCGGTGTTGCGCACCATTCCATCCTGGACTGATCGATCCAAGATGCGTTAACCTGCAAGCGTGGTCATGGCCAGGCATGCCGCGCGCACTGCGCGACAGTGCGAGAAACGCACCACGTGGTCCCAGCCGGCGCCGTCAGCCACACCGCCCCAACCGCATGCCTGACGCCGATGGAGGATCCCCGTGACCGGCCCGGCAACCAGCACTCCGCATGTCTCCGAAAGCAACCCCGTCCCCGACCTGCCCCTGCAGCAGCTGGCCGGATTCACTCACCGCTGGGTCGAAGCGGACGGCGTCCGCCTGCATGCCGTCGAAGGCGGACGGCCGAGCGGCCCGGCCGTCGTCCTGCTCGCCGGATTCCCGCAAACCTGGTGGGCCTGGCGAAAGGTGATGCCCGGCCTCGCCCGACGGTTCCACGTCATCGCGATCGACCTGCCGGGGCAGGGCCACTCCGAGCGTCCGGAGCGCGGCTACGACACGCACACGGTCGCCGCGCACGTCCACACCGCCGTGCAGGCTCTCGGAGTGTCGACCTACTCCCTGGTCGCCCACGACATCGGCGCCTGGGTCGCTTTCTCCCTCGCCCTCAACTTCGAGAGCCACCTGCGCGGGGTCACTCTGCTCGACGCCGGAATTCCCGGTATCACGCTCCCGGAGGCGATTCCCACCGACCCGGATCGAGCGTGGAAAACCTGGCATTTCGCTTTCCACATCGTGCCCGAGCTGCCCGAGACGCTGCTTGCCGGCCGCGAACGCGAGTACGTCGGCTGGTTCCTGAAGGTGAAGGCCCTGTCTTCCGATGCCTTCGACGATGCCGAGGTCGACCATTACGCGGCGGCCATCGCCGTCGACGGCGGCCTGCGCGCTTCCCTCGCGTACTACCGAGACGCCGCGGAGTCGGCGCGCAAGAATCGCGAGGCGCTCAAGCAGCGGCACCTGACCATGCCCGTCCTCGGAATCTCCAGCAGCCACGGCTCCGTTCCGGACATGGCCGCCGCCATCAGCCCATGGGCCGACAACACCACCGGGATCGTCGTGCCCGACGCCGGCCACTTCATCCCCGACGAGCAGCCCGAAGCTGTCGCTGCCGCGATAGCAGACTTCATCGCCGACGGCGACTGACACCCGTCGAACCTGCCCGGCCGCGCCGGCCAAGGCCGCTCGAAACTCAGACCACGAGGTCCGGCCGCCGCACTAGTCGGACAGTTCCTTGAGGAAGTAGACATCCTCGTGGCCGCCCGGGACGCCCGGTAGGCGGCCGGTCTCGCGATAGCCGTGGCGCGCGTAGAAGTCCGGGGCCTGGAAGGAGTACGAGGACACGGTCATGCGCGCGCAGCCGCGCCGACGGGCCTCGGCCTCGGCTGCCTGGAGCAGCCGGGTGCCCCAACCGGCGTGGCGGTGGTCCTCATGTACCCACAGCAGTTCGATGCCGCCCAGGTCGCCCCAGGTCCAGCCGGTGAGCCCGCCGATGATTTCGCCGTCCGCGCCCGTGACCCGAACGCTGAAGTCCGTCTCCTCATCCACCCCTGTGGCAGCGTTGTTGAACTCGGACAGCCGGTCCCCGAGCAGCTCTTCAAGCTCTTTGTCGGAATCGCCGGTTCGCAGGACGGGCTCATCGTTGGTCATTCCGCCAGTGTGAACCACGGCGTGGGCAGAGAGCGGGCGGGCCGCGCAAGGCGGCGGGAGCACGACGGTCAGGGGCCGGTTCCCGGCAGTCCTGTCCGCCTCACTCCGCCCAGCCGATCCGCTTCACCTCGTTCCGCAGCCAGAAGGGGCGCCGGCCGCGCGCAACCGGGAAACGACGGAGGTCCCGACGGTACTGGCGGGCGGTCGGGGGCGTCCTCCAGGCAGGCCGGTGTTCCCCGCCCCAGGACCAGGTCTCAACCTCCCACGGCCGCGTTTCGCCGTTGCGCCCTCGCTCCGCCGCTTCGTCCTTCGTCACGGCCAGGATCTGCACGTACTCCGCACCGCGGTCCACCGAATAACTCGCCTCACGCAATCGCCACAGCGCGTCGCGCTCCGGGAAATCGGGAAGCTGCCGGGTGGTGCTCGTGCCCTCTCCGTCCTCACCTCCGCCTCCCCCGTAGTCTCCGCCCTCTTCGTCTCCGTTCATTTCCGCCTCCGGCCCATACCATCCGAACGGGTCGCCGGACGGGTCCACGGCCAGCTGAATCTCCTGATGCCCCACCACGGCCCGGTACTCCAGGACCAGCGATTCCCATTCGGGCGGGGCTTCCGCCACCATCGCGGTGACGATCCGGTCGTGCAGGCTCTGCCTCTCTTCGTCAGTGAGCGGCCGCTGGTGGGCCTGCCATGCACGCCGCTGCTTCGTGGTGGGGCCACGGCCGTATTTCGGGTAATTGCTGCTGGAATGCACTTCCAGCAGCACGCGCACCAGCCAGGCCCGGGCCTGGAAGCTGTTGAAGTAATAGATCCGGATCAGCCAGTAGTTGAAGTCGAACGTGACGGACGTGTCGTTGCGGCGGTAGGTAATCGGGGCATGGCTGCCGAGCCATTCGCCGAGCGAGTTCCCCTGGCCCAGCGCGGCGGCCAGGAGCCGCTGCAGGACGCTTTCGGCGACAAGGACGGCGAAGAACCAGGCGGCACATACGACGACGGTCATCGGCACGGCGAGCCAGCCCGGAAGCAGGCCCGTCCAGAAGCCGTACACATGATCCGGCAGCCAGGTCAGAGCCTTCTCGACGAGACCTGGCAGGACGCTCGCGTACCCGGCGAGGCAGATCAGGAAGGCCCGGTTCAGCAAGAAGCGAAGAATGCTGAGGACACTGCGCGAGAATCCCCAGTCGGGGCGGAGGCCGGCCATGCTCCTGCCGCACTGCGACACCAGCGCGAGCACCTGTCCGACAAGGGCGATGAGAGCGACCCGGGCCTGGAAGCCGGGCTGCTGCTCCTGAAAGCCGCGGGCGACGAAGTACGCGCCGTACCCGACCATGAAAACCTGAGCGAACCAGACCGCCAGGACCACAACCCGCCCGACAAACACGACGAACGCCGAACGCCGCACCACGTCGGTCTCGGCTCGCACCTCGGGCTGCCGCAGGGCCGGCGGGAACAACAGACGGAAAAGACCCGTCCCGAGGGCTATGGCCACCGCCAGCGAGTGCCGCGCCTGCGCATGAACATCGACGAACGCGGCAGCCAGCCACAGTCCGAGCAAGGCGAGTACTACGAGAATGAACGCTGCATTCCGTATTCTTCCCCCGAGAGACACGGGCTCATGGTAGAACTCCTGCGCTGCGTAGGGGAGATGCCGTCAGCGGTTATGCGTACTGCGTACTACCCTTCCGCTGCTTCGCTCCGCGAACCCCCTCCTGTTGCCGGGGTGCCGATCAAGAGAGTTCCAGTTCGCCGACGCGCTCGTCCCCGCTCATTTCTCCCGTCAGCCGGAATCCCGGGCCGAGGTAGAAGCCTTCGGGCCCGTCGTCCCCGGGGTGCCAGGAGACCGTCAGGCGGCGGCCGCCGCGTCGGCGAATCTCGCCGGCCACCGCCTGGACCGCGAAACGGCCGTAGCCACGGCCTTGCTCATCGGCCGCGATGTTGAGACGCCACAGGCCCGAGCGGAGGTCCGTGCCTTCGCCGGTGAAGTCAATGTCGAAGAATGCCATCAGGAAGCCGACGATCCGATCGCCGTCGAGGATGAGCCGGGGCCAGGCGACCCCTGGATGTACGTACGCCTCGGCAAGGGACTTGACGACCGGGGCGACCAAGTGGCTCTGATCGGGACGGACCTTCAGGGCTGTCGCGGCTTCGAAGTTGTCGGGCGTGATCTTCTCCAGGCGGAGCGAGGCGGCCATTCCGCAATCCTAGAGGCGTCGGCGACCAGTAGGGCACATACTTTTCGACGGTGTGCGCTACTCGTCGGTCCGCGTCTTGAGCCCGACCAAGCGGTGATCGAGTGCCGCTACCCGGCACCCAGTCGCGATTACCGGTTGGCGGTCAGCACTGCAGCGAGGCCCTCCTGCAGGTCTTTGACGAAAGACTCGGGAACCTCCAGCGACGGGAAATGTCCCCCGCTTTCGGGCTCCCGCCATCGGACGATCTGCCGGTACCGCTCCTGCGCCCAGGGGCGCGGACACTTCTCGACGTCGCGGGGGTAGGCAGTGATCGCCGACGGGACGTCGACCCGGAGTTCGGGGTCCAGCGAGTTGTGGCTTTCGTAGTAGATGCGGGCCGACGATGCGCCGGTCCGCGTCAGCCAGTACAGGGTGACGTCATCAAGAATGCGGTCCCTGGAAATCGTCTCGAACGGGCTGTCTTCGGTGTCCGACCACTCGGCGAACTTGTCGAGGATCCAGGCAAGAAGCCCCACCGGTGAGTCGACGAGCGAGTAGCCGATGGTCTGCGGCCGGGTCGCCTGCTGCTTCGCGTACGCCGCACGGTGCCGCCAGAAATCCTGGGTGTCCTCGGCCCACTCGCGCTCGACCGCCGTCAGCCCCTCCGTCGTCAACCCGGGCGGTGCCTCCGCGAACGTCGTGTGGATGCCCAGAACGTGCTCCGGGAACCTGCCGCCGAGGACCGTGGTGATATTGCCTCCCCAGTCGCCGCCGTGGGCTGCGAACTTGCTGTAGCCGAGCCTTGCCATCAGTTCCACCCAGGCAGCCGCGATCTTTTCGGTTCCCCACCCGGTGGTGGCCGGCTTGTCGCTGTAACCAAAGCCTGGCAGCGACGGGACCACGACGTGGAACGCCGGCGCGTCTGCCTCTGCCGGATCTGCCAGCTCGTCCACTACGTCGACGAACCGAGCAATGCTGTCCGGCCAGCCGTGGGTCATGATCAGAGGAGTGGCATCTGTCCGCGAGGATCGGCGGTGCAGAAAGTGGATTCCCAGATCATCGATGGTCGTGCGGAACTGGCCGATTTGGTCGAGGCGCTCTTCGAACGACCGCCAGTTGTACCCGGTGCGCCAGTAGTTCACGACATCGACGAGGTCGGCGAGCGGAACGCCTTGTTCCCATCGGCGAGGGCCGGGCTCGGCGCGATGGACCGTCTCGGCCTCCGGCAGTCGCGCCGCGGCCAGTCGCGCGCGCAGATCGTCGAGGTCAGCGTCAGTTGCGCGGGCTTCAAATGCTTGCACGTCGCTGGGTGGACGGGGCATGAGAACTCCTGACCATCGTGGAACCGGCTACGATCCATCACGAACCGGCTAAGACGGTTCTAGCAGTTCTCCGAGTCACGCTGCAACCGGCTAAGGTGGTTCCATGCGTGCTGCCTTCCCTGACTTCCGCCTCGGCAATGTGCTGGCGACCAGCTTCACGGGGACCCTGTCGGAGCGTCATGGCAACGCCGTGGAGCGCATCCCCACGCCACACCGACTCGTCGACTGGCTGGCGGTGAACGGCCTCGCCGTGGACTCCTGCACCACTGCCCAGCTCGACCTCGCCTGGGAACTGAGGGAGTCGATTCACGCCGCCGCGACAGCGGCCGCGCTCCAGGACGCTCTCCCCGCGTCCGCTGTCCAAGTGATCAATGGCTGCAGCGCTCAGGGTCGGGCCGCGGCGATCCTGACGCCCGAGGGTGAGCGGCGATGGCGGCTCAGCTCACCTTCCTGCGTGGAGGATGCCCTCAGTGTGATCGCCGCCGACGCGATCAGCATCATCGCTGGCGAACGAGACGGAAAGCTGGCCTTGTGCGCATCACCGACCTGCCGAGCCGCGTTCTTCGACACCAGTCAAAGCCGCACCCGCAAATGGTGCGACATGAACACGTGCGGGAATCGCCAGAAGAAGGCGCGCTTCCATGCCAACCAGCGCAAAAAGACCAGATCAGCGGAGTGATCGTCACCCTCGGCACAGCCAAGCGGGCCCCATGCCCTGCACACACGTCGAGATCCGACGCCTCGGCCGCACCCTGAAGCAGGGCACGGTCGACGTTTTCCTGTCAGTGCTTTGCGGCCAGCAGGATCAGCCCGGCATCGGTGGAACGGAAGCCGCAGGCGTCGAAGTAGAAGCGGCGCAGCTCCGGGTCGAAATCGACGTGGAGCCACTCGCAGCCCGCCGCGCGCGCATGCTCCGCCGCCAGCCGCACGACTGCGGTCCCGATGCCTCGGCGCTGATGGGAGCCTCGCGTCTTCGTGTCGAGCAGGAACGCGTGGACTCCGCCGTCCCACGCCACGTTCACGAATCCGACCAGGAGGCCATCGCTGTCGCGGGCACCCACCCAGCCAAGGCTGTGCTGCCTGATCCGGTCCCACCAGCCGGCAGCGGCATTGCCGCCGTCCGCCAGAATGCCGCGTCGCAAAAGGTGCTGGCCAAAGCCGGGTTCGTCCCCGTCGGCCCCGCCGACCCGGCCCACCTCGGCGGTAAGTCGGGTACCTGGTACCAGCGCGACCTGGTGGATGCGATCTTGCCAGGGGGCGGACCGCGGCAAGGCCGCGGCCACCGCTGATCATCAGCGAGCTCTTTCCCGCCTACCCCAGGGGCTTGGCCGTTGGGCCGACAGCGTGGTGAAGCCCCTGGTGGGTGGGGCGGTGACCCTTTGACGGCATTCGATGTAACTATTATGGTTACCTTGAAGGAGGTGATCTCGTGGCGGGCAACAGCCAGCTCACCGTGGCAGCGCACGCTCTGACGTGGATCGAACTGCACCATCGACGCGAGGGTGGAATCGCGACGTCCGAGAGGATCGCGGGCAGCGTCAAAACCAACCCCGTCGTGATCCGACGACTGCTCGGCCGGATGCGCGATGCCGGGCTGGTGCACTCGCGACGCGGCGCTGAGGCGGGATGGGTACTCGCCAGGCCGCTGGAGGACATGACCCTGCGGGACGTGTACGACGCGATCGAGCCGGCGCCACTGTTCGCCGTGCACCGCTCTGAACCCAACCTCGACTGTCCGATCGGTTCCGGTATCCGGCCCGTGATGCGTCTCGCGTACGCGCGCGTCGAGGAAGCCGTTCGCGCCGAGTTGGAGTGCATCACGCTGGCCGACGTGCTCAGGGATGTCCTGGCCGGCCCTGATCCCACAGAACTGGAGCATTGATCTGCCATGGGGCAACTAGACGGAAAGACCGCCATCGTCACCGGTGGTAACAGTGGAATCGGACTGGCCAGCGCCAAGCGGTTCGCCGCCGAGGGTGCGCATGTGTTCATTACTGGGCGACGGCAGGAAGCACTCGACACTGCACTGTCCGAGATCGGTTCGAACGCCACCGGCGTCCGGGGCGACGTGTCCGATCTCGCCGATATCGACCGGCTTTACGCTGCCGTCGCCGACCAGGGGCGGCGCGTGGATGTGCTCTTCGCCAACGCCGGCGGTGGCGAGTTCTCCACGCTGGAGCAGGTCACCGAAGAGCACTTCGACACCATCTTCGGCACCAACGTGAGGGGCATGCTCTTCACCGTCCAAAAGGCGCTTCCCCTGCTGAACGACGGGGCCTCGGTGATCCTCACCGGCTCCACCGCGGCGGGTTCCGGCGGCGAAGCGTTCGGCGTCTACGCCGCTTCCAAGGCGGCCATTCGTTCGTTCTCCCGAACCTGGGCCAATGAGCTCAAGCATCGCAAGATCCGTGTCAACACCCTCGTCCCCGGGCCCATCGAAACACCCGGCAACGCCGGCCTCGCCTCCGATCCGGATGAGGCAGCCAAGCTGTGGGACTTCTTCGCGAGCCAGGTTCCCCTGGGCCGCATGGGCCGCCCGGATGAGGCAGCCGCGGCGGCGCTCTTCCTCGCCGGCGACCAAAGCAGCTTCGTCACCGGTACCGAGCTCTTCATCGACGGCGGCCTCAACCAGATCTGACCGCCGCAGCTTCACGCCGTGTCCGCCCAGCACATGACACCGGCCTGAGAACCCATCCTCCAGAGGCTTCGCCACGTTGCCAGTGGCCGCGCATCGGACATGAAGATCAGTGGTGGATGGCAAGGGCCAGTTGTGGCAGCACTCGGCCGGGGATGGAGCCGGAAGGGGCGCTTCCTGTTCGTACGGCACCCATCGCGCGGTAGAAGGGTTCGGCATTGGGGTCTGCGTCGATCGTCAGCCGGGTGAAGCCCAGCTGCCGGCCGGTAGCGACGACGTTTTCGAACAGTAGGCGGCCGATGCCTTGCCCCATGGCCTGCGGCTCGACGAACATCATGCCCAAGGTTCCCATGGGCGGTTTGTTTTCGAGAGTCGTGAAGCCCAGGATGCGGCCGTCTCTGTCAGCCACCGCGGCTCGTCGGCTTTCCACCTCACTCGCGCCGACGGTGAGTTCGTCTCTGCACGCGTCCAGAAACGCGGCGTCGTAGCCCCAATGCGCCTTGGACCGTAGCGCCAAGTCACTGAGCGTCTCGGCTTCCGTCGGCAACGCCGGTCTGATCCGCACGTTCATCTGCTCCCCCGTCACAGTGGATCAGTCCTGAGCCGTAAGTGGTGAGAGGCCCGGCTGAACTTCTCACTACCCGGATGCCGGTTACTGGCCCACCCTGCCGTCGATGCGCTCGCGCAGCAGGTCGGCGTGGCCGCAGTGCCGGGCGTACTCCTCGATCCGGTGGACCAACAACTCCCGTACCGCGATGCCGTCCTTCCCCAGGCGCACGCCCAGGTCCGGGTGCTCGGCCAGTGCGGCGTCGGTCGCGGCCTGCTCGCGCGCCAGCGCTTCGTACGCAGCGTCGACCTCGGCCTGCTCGGCGACGGCCCCGTCGAAATCACCATCGGGATCGCCGTAGAGCTTCGGGAGTGGTTCACCGTCGCTGATCCAGTTGAGCCAGTCCCGTTCCGTCTCCGCAAGGTGGCGGAGGAGGCCGAGCAGCGACATCGTCGACGGCGGGACCGACCGCCGGGCCAGTTGCTCCGGGGTCAGGCCCTCGCACTTCATCCGCAGGGTGATGCGGTAGTTCTTCAGGAAGTCCTGCAGCGTCGCAAGCTCACCGTCGGGGCTGACACTGTCGCTGTCGCGAGGGTCGTCGTCGGGGTCGAGCCACATGTCGGGGTGGACGCTTGCCTGGCTCCATCGCGCGGGTTGATCGCTCATGCGGTCCATATTCGGTGGTGAGGGGCCGAACTCGCTAGTGTCGCGCGGTCGAAGTGTGGGTCGAGTGTGATGGTGTCGTAGTTGCGTTGTTGTGGGTGTGGGCCGTTCGCTCGGCATCGTTGTGTCGCTTGTCCGGGGCCTGAACAGGTGGCGGGTCAGTGCGAGTGCGGCCAGTAGGGCGACCAGTGCGTATACGGCGGGCCAGCCGGCGCAGCACTCTTGGTGACCAGCTGGCCGCCCGCGCGAGCACCACCACTCCGTAGGCCGGCGCATATCCGCTCGGTGGTCGGGCGTGCGCCGTATGGCGGTCGGGCGTACGCACTACGCCGTACGGCTCTCGCCCGTGCGCGGAATTTCTGTGCGGAACGGAGAATGAGCGCGGAGTCGGCTGGTACCCGTACGTCGTCAGGGCACCTGCGAAGGAGCGAGGACACGAGATGGCACACGGCGGAAACGTCATCGATGAGCTGACCACCGACCACCGGGAGGTCGAGGAGTTCTTCTCCCGGATCGAGGCACTGCCACCCGGTGACCCGCAGCGCAAGGAGCTGGCGGACCAGGCCACCATCGAATTGGTACGTCACTCCATCGCCGAGGAAATGCACCTCTACCCGATGGTGCGCCGCTGCCTCGCGAATGGCGACCGCGTCGCCGACAAGGAGCTGGAGGACCATGCGGCGGCCGAGCACATCATGAAGCAGCTGGAGAGCTGTCAGGCCGACGAACCGGCATTCGACCGGCTCATGAGCTTCCTCATGAGCGAGATCCGCAACCACATCCAGGACGAGGAGCGCAATCTCTTCCCGCAGCTGCGGCAGGCGGCGAGCGCGGAAGAGCTCGACGAGCTGGGCGACAAGATCCGCCGGGCGAAGAAGACAGCGCCGACCCGCCCGCACCCCGCGACGCCGTCCACTCCCCCGGTCAACGAGATCCTCGCCCCCGGTACGGGGCTGGTCGACCGGGCCCGCGACGCCCTCTCCGGGCGCGGGAAAACCCACTGACCTCGACGACGCGTCGCACTCGTGGACGGTCCTCGGATAGCGATGATTTTCCACGCGGGGAATGCCGCGTGAGCAAGGCCACGTGGGGAAGCCCACGTCGTCCCCGTGATTCGCGTCATTTCTGGGGAATGACCGGAGAGATAGCGTGTGAAGCCCCTGCACCCTCTGCACTCGGACGGCTCAGCAGTGCTCGCAGATCTCTCTCCGGTCATAGCGGCGACGGCTCAGTGGCTGACACGCGCGTATCCGTCGGGCGGTGGCCCCTTGACCTCGGCCCTCGCGGAAGCCCAGGCGCGGCAGGCCGTGACGGTAGCGGCCTGGCTGCGGTACCCCACGCCGATGGACATCGCGCTGGTGAGTGTCACCGGACCGGGTGGTTCCGCCCGGCTCGACTGGCTCGCCGGCACGGAAGCGCCCGGCCCGTACGGCGTGGACGACGCCTGGCGCACCTGGGTGGACGAGGTGGTCGCGAGCTGGGCAGTGTGCCTGCTCAGCACTCCGGAACTGGCCGCGGCCGCGGTCACCTCCCTCGCCGATTCCTGGCACCTGAACGGGGCGCCGGTCGAGTTCCGGCGTCTGACCGAACCTGATGACAACGACCGGCGGGCCGCCTTCCTGCTGCGCCACCCGGACCTGCACGCTCCCGTGGCGGACTTGCACCGCCGCCAACTCCTCGATCTTCTGGGACAGGGATCCGGTCAAGAAGCCGGCCGGGGGGCGGCACCACCCAGCAGTTGACGGCGGAGGCACGCGGAGGAGGACCCGGTGGAGTGGGACGCTGTCGCCGACGAGCTGTACAGGCTGCCGCCGGAGGAGTTCACCGCTGTCCGCAATGCGCGGGTCCAGGAAGCTCGGCGGTCCGGTGACCGCCGGCTGGCCGACGACATCCGCCGGTTGCGGCGGCCGACCCTCGCCGCCTGGGCCTCGAACCTGTTCGTCCGGGACCGGCCGGACGAGGTGGAGACACTGTTGCGGCTCGGTGAGGAACTGCGGCGTGCGCACCAGAACCTGGACGGCAAGCAGCTGCGTGAGCTGTCCGCGCAACAGCGGGAGCTGGTCTCCGCGCTCGCCCGGCAAGCGCGGCAGCTGGCCACGCGAGCCGGGCAGCGCCTCGGCGAGGCGGCTCGGCGCGAGGTCGAGGGAACCCTGCACGCGGCGATGGCCGATCCCGAGGCCGCACGGGAGTGGTCCGAGGGGCTGCTCACCCGGGCATTGACCCCGCCGACCGGCTTCCCCACCGTCGGTGGCATCGCAGAACCCGCTGAGCAGCCCCCAGGCAGGGCCTCCCGCAAGCCGACGGCTGGTTCGAACGGTAAGGCGGCTGCCAAGACTGAGCGAGGCTCGGACGGCAAACCGGTGAAGACCGGGCGGGGCTCGGACGGCAAGACGACGGCCAAGGCCGGCCGCGGTTCCGCGAGTAAGTCCGGTACCAAAGCCGCCGACAGCCGAGTCGTGGACTTCAGCGCCGCGCGCGCCCGCCGTGAGCAGAAGGAAGAACTCCAGCGCGCCCGGAAGGACGCGGAGGACGCCGGGCGTGAGGCCCACGCGCAGGAGGCAGAACTCACCGCGGCGCAGGATGCGTTGGAGGCCGCAGAGGACCGGCAGCAGCGGGCCGAGCAGCGGATTACGGAACTGCGGGAGCAGATCGAGGAGGCCGAGCGCGAGGGGAAGGAAGCCCGCGCCGCGCGCAAGGCCGCCGAACAGCGGTTGCGCAAGGCCGATCGCGTGGCCAGCGCGGCGCGGCGTACCGCCGAGGACGCCACCGCCCGCGCCGACCGGCTGGCCGAGGAGACGACGCGGGAGACGACGCGTACCGGACGCTGAGTGGCTCCCCGGCCGACAGGCGTATCAGTCGGTCAGTTCGCCGTCGCGGGCCACCACGCGGCCGCCGTGCACCACCATGTCCCGCTTCGGTGTGTCCACGACGATCTGCGGCAGGCACTCGCCGCGTACGAGGATGAAGTCGGCCGGGGAGCCGGGCTTGAGGTCCACGTGCGGCAGATGCATGACGTCCGAGCCGCCGTCGGTGCCCACCCGGTAGCAGTCGTTGAGTTCCTCGTCGAGGCGGATGTCGGTGATCAGGCCGAGCTGGTGTGCGCGGTCGAGCATGTCCCCGTTGCCGAACGGGCTCCACGCGTCGCGCACCCCGTCGGTGCCGAGGCCGACCGCGACGCCGTGCTCGCGCAGCCGCGCGATCGGCAGCACGGTCGACTCCGAGTACGCCACCGTCGTCAGCGAGATGTCCAGGTCGGCCAGGTCACCCGCGAGGGAACCGAGTTCGCGGTCGCTCAGGCTCGGCAGGCAGAAGACATGGCTGACCGTGACCTTGCCCCGCAACGACAGCGCACGAGTGCGGTCGATGATGCCGCGCAACGGCTTGAGGCCGTTCTCTCCGCGGTCGTGCAGGTGGATGTCCAGGCCGGTGCCGTGCCGGTCGGCGATGCCGAAGACCAGGTCGAGCTGTTCGTCGAGGGCGTCGTCAAAGCCGATCGGATCGATGCCACCGATCATGTCCACCAGGCCCGTACGGGCGGCCTCCTCCAGCAGCTTCGCGGTGCCGGGCTTGCGGATGACGCCGTGCTGCGGGAACGCCACGATCTGTACGTCGAGAGCGCCCTTCAGCCGGTCACGGGCCGTTGCCACACCTTCCGCGCAGGCCAGGTCGTACTCCGGCGCAACGTCGGCGTGGGCCCGCATCGCGCGGGTACCGGTGGCGACCGCGCGCGCCATCAGTCCGTAGGCGCGTTCCCCGACGGGGCGGCTCTGGGTGCGGAACAGTTCCGCGTCCTGGTCGGCGTAGTCGGCGATTCCGTCCGCCGGCTTGCGGGACACCCACGCCCCGCCCCATGTCGTCTTGTCGGGGTGGACGTGCGCGTTCACGAGCGACGGGAGCGCGATCCGGCCGCCACCGTCGACGACCTGGGCCCCGGCCGGTGCCGGACGGTCCGTGATCTTGCCATTGACGACCGTGAGGTCCACCGCCTTGGCCGACCCGAAGGGCCGTACGTTGCGGAAGACCACGGGTCGGCCGTGCCGGTCGCTGTGCTCACCCGGGGCGGCGTACGCGGCCGCTGAGGGGGAGGTGACCGCGGCGGTGCCGGCCAGTGCGGCCGCTCCGGCGATCATGCTGCGCCGGGACACTCGGCCGGAGGTAGGGATGATCGACGTCATGAAGGCAGGGCTCCTTGGGCCGGGGCGGGAGGGAGACGTGCAGGGGAAGGCGAGGGTTACGGACGCGGACGTGTCAGACCGTGACGCCCGCGTGGACGACGCGTGCCGGGTGCTTGAGCACCGTCACATCGGCGAGGGGGTCGCCGTCGAGGAGGACCGCGTCACCGGCGAAACCGGGGGCGAGACGGCCGGCCGTGGCCTGCAGGCCGAGCAGCCGGGCCGCGCTCGTCGTGGCCGTACGGAGGGCATCGAGAGCGGACAGGCCCGCTTCGCGCATCAGCTCCACCTCGCGGCCGATGGGAGTGACCTCGCCGCCCGAGGAGTCCGTGCCCGCGGCCAGCGGTACGCCCATCTCGTGTGCGGCCAGCACGGCCCGCTTCAGTACGGGCAGGTACGTCCGGCCGCGCTCGTCCAGCACCGGGTCGGAGGAGCCGATCATGCCGGCGATCGCGGTGAGGGTGGGCGTGAAGTACGTGCCCCTGCGGTGCATTTCGTGCAAGGTCCGCTCGCCGACGAACACGCCGTGCTCCAGCGAGCGGATGCCTGCCGTCACCGCGTCGTGACAGCCCTTCTTGCTGTAGCTGTGGCACAGTACGCCCTTGCCGCCGCGCCGGGCGGCGGTGACGATCTCGGAGAGCTGCTCGTACGAGTACACCTGGGTCAGCGGGTCCTGCTCGGGCAGGCCGGCGCGCTCGTTGACACGGGTCTTGATGACATCGGCGCCGCGCTTGAGGTTCACCGCGACGACCCGGCGCAGGGCCTCGGCCGACCGTACGCCGTCCTTGAGGCGCGCCAGCTCGGTGAGGTCCGGGTCGGCCAGCACGGTGTCGCCGAGGTCGGGCGTGACGAAGATGCCCGCGGCCTGGAGACGCGGGGCCTGCGCGGGCACCTGCCGGGCCAGCTCCCGTACGGCGATGTCCTGGTAGAAGTTGGTCGAACCGCTGCGGGCGCTGGTGGCGCCGGCACGGATCGCGTCCCGCGCCTCGGCGGCGGTGTTGAGGTGGATGTGCGCCTCGACCAGGCCCGGCAGGATCCACTTCCCGTCGGCTTCGAGGATCTCCGTCCCCTCCGGCACCTCGACGGCCTTCCGGGTACCGGCCGCACGGACGACCCCGCCCTCGATGACGACGACGGCGTCCTCGGTGACCTCACCGGTCGCCGGGTCCAGCAGCGTGCCGCCCCGCAGTACGAGGTCACCGCCGCGCGAGCGGCCGCGCCGGGGGGCCGCCGAGGCGGACGTGGTGAGCGCCGCGGTGCCCGCGAGCACGGCGGCCCCCGCGAGGACGCCTCGTCGGGTGAGCTTGCTGGACGGAGGCGGCAGGGGTGCAACACACATGGGGGCTCCTTGGCGAGCGAGCGATCTTCGGGCGGCAGCGAATTTGTATACCAAGAGGCTGGAGGGCGACAAGGGATTCAGCGCCTCGGACCAGCGGGAGACGCGAGAATGCCCCGGTAGGAGGCGAAATTGGAGTACAGGCGGGCCGGAGATCACCCCACGGCCATCCGGAACACAGGCGGTGAATTGATCGTCGGTATACAAATGGTCTGCGCGCTTGGCGCCGGCACCGGCGCGAGGACCTCGGAGCACCCCGTCCTCCTCCTCGACCAGGCTGTTGCGGATGCAGTCGTGGATACGTCCAAGCGCCTCCTCGCCCCCTGACGTTGCCCTCTTGCCGCCCGCCTCCCCGGGCGCCAGGATGCGGAGTCCCGGTGAGCCCTCGGGCCACTCGCCGACCGCCCGCATCGGAGGCCGCATGTGTCTGCGCCGCGCCGTCCCGCCCCTGCTCGCCTTCCTCCTCGCCTTCGGTACGGCCCTGACCCCGCAGACTCCGGCATTCGGCACGGGCCTGACCCCCGATGCCCCTCCATCGGCCGAGGCAGCGGCGGGGAAGGCCGGAGCGACGGCGGTCGCCGCGCCCGCCGGCACGGTCACCACATCGGACGGCCGCACCCGGCTCACCGACCGGCAGGGCCGCGCCCTCTCGCTGCGCGGCCTCAACCTCGGCAAGACCGACACCATCACGGAGCAGCGCGTCGCCCGCCTGGCAGCCGAAGGGTTCACGCTGCTGCGGCTCAACATCCAGTGGGAGAAGGTGGAGCCGGCGCGGGGCCGTTACGACACCGCCTACCTCCGCTACCTCGACCGCGTGCTCGGCTGGGCCGACCGGCACGGCGTGCTGGTGCTCGTGGACTGGCACCAGGACGTGTTCGGCCCGGCATTCGGACACAACGGCATCCCCGCCTGGGCCACGCGCACCGACGGTCTGCCCTTCGAGCCCAACCCCGACGACTGGTTCTCCGACTACTTCCAGCCGGCCGTCCAGGCCGCCTTCACCCACCTCTACGACGACCCTGACCTGCGTGCCGCGCAGGTCAGGGCGTACGCCCGGGTCGCCGCGACGCTGCGCGGCCACCGCTCGCTGCTGGGCTACGACCTGTTCAACGAGCCCTTCGGCCCGGTCCCCGGCGACCCGACCGACCCGGCGAACCAGCTGGCCGCCTCCGTCGCCCTCGAACAGGACCGGCTCCCGGCGATGTACCGCCGCCTGATCCGGGCCGTACGTTCCGTCGACCACCAGGCGTGGCTGTTCGTCGAGCCGACCGTCCTGGTCGGCCAGGGCGTCCCGACCAGCCTGCCCGGCTTCGCCGATCCGCGGCCCGGGGCCGACCGCATCGGTTACGCCCCGCACTTCTACGACACGGCGGTGGAGTCCGGGCAGGACTGGGATCCGTTCGGTGGATTCATCGAGAAGTACGAGGCGGCCATCGCCGCCTACCCGGCCGCGCACCGGCTGCCCGTGCTGGTGGGCGAGTGGGGCCCGCCCCGGGCCACCACGCCCGGCAACGCGGAACTGATCCAACGTCAGGTCGCCTCGATGCCGAGCTTCGCCTCGGGATGGGCCATGTGGTACGACTGCGACGCCACCGGGGGCGGCGGCTACTGCGTGCGCGACGCCGACGGCAGCCCGGCACCGGGCAAGGAGCCGGCGTTCGCCCCGTACGCCCGGGCCGTCGCGGGCACCCCGGGCCCCGAGTCGTACTCCCCCGCGACCGGCACGTACCGCCTCCGCCTCACCGCCAACCGGACGACGCACCGTGCATGGACCGACATCACCCTGCCGGCCACCGCCTACCCGCACGGCGCCCGGGTCTCCGTCGAGCACACCCCGAACGCCGTGGTCCGGATCGCAAACGGATTCGCCCGAGTCCGACTCCCCTCCACCCGCCCCGGCACGTCCATCACGATCACCGTGACCCGCCGCTAGCTCCGCCGGTCGGCGACGGCAGCGGGGCTGGAATCGAGCGGCGCTAGCCGGTGACGTCCCACGTCTCCCGGTAGACCGGGTCCGTGTGGTCCTGGATTCGGCGGTACGCCTTGCCCAGGCGGGTGTAGAGGGCGTGGTTTGCGGGATCGGGGGTGAAGACCTTTCCGGGGCGCGCCATCGCGTCTCTTGCGTCGTCGAAGGTGGCGTGGGTGCCCGTGCCGACGGCCGCGCACATCGCGGCGCCGAGGCCGGCCGCGTCGTTCACCTCGGCGCGGTGGGCCGGGACGCCGAACACGTCGGCGAAGATCTGCATCATCAGGTCGGAGCTCGATCCGCCGCCGGAGAACAGGGTGTGTGTCCAGGCGGTGCCCTTGCGGTGGGGGGCTTCGGTGGGGGCGAGCCAGCCCAGAGCGGTCAGCAGGCCTCGCAGCCGGGCGGTACCTCGGCGGCCTTGGCGTTCAGGTGTTCCTCGACCGACAGACCCGCCGCGCGGGCGCCGGTCGCCCTACGCGGCCCGCGGCGTGCCGCCACCCGTTTGTGGCGGATTGACGGGACTCTGTGGATACGTCGAGAGTCGTTCGTACGTGGCGAGCCGTTGAGGAGATGCCGTGGCGTTGAGTCGTGAAGAGCGTGAGCAGTTTCTGGCCGAGCCGTATGTCGGTGCACTTTCCGTGGCGGCCGAGGAGGGGCGGGCGCCGCTCACCGTGCCGATCTGGTACCACTACGAGCCGGGCGGCGAGCTCTGGATCCTGACCGGGAGGGATTCGCGCAAGGCCCGGCTCATCGACGTTGCCGGCCGCTTCACAATGATGGCGGACCGCGTGGAACCCACCGTCCGGTACGTCTCCGTCGAAGGGCCCGTCACGGCGGTGGATCCCGGCACCCGTGAGGACCATCTCACGCTTGCCTCCCGGTACCTGCCCAGGGAGAAGGCCGAGGCGTTCGTGAATTTCGCGGAGCGGGAGCTGGGGCCGCAGGTGCTCATTCGTATGCGTCCGCAGCGCTGGGTCAGTGCCGACATGGGCGCGGCCTGAGAGGGTCGGCGAGCCGTCACAGCCACCCGCGTTCGCGGGCGAGGCGTGCGGCCACGTGGCGGTTCTCGGCGCCGATTTTGGTGACGGCGGCGGAGAGATGGTTGCGGACGGTGCCGGCGGACAGCATGGCGCGGGCGGCGATGTCGGCAACGGGGGTACCCTCCTCGGCCATCGCGAGGAGTTCGGCCTCGCGGGGCGTCAGGGGCGAATCGCCGGCGGCGATGGCGTCGGCGGCCAGCTCCTGGTCGACGTAGCGGCCGCCGGTGTGCACGGTACGGATGATCTGCGCCAGTTGCTGCGCGGAGACGGTCTTCGGTACGAACCCGCGGACGCCTGCGCTGAGGGCGCGCTTGAGGGCGTTGGCTCCCGCGTGGCTGGTGACGATCATCGTGGCGCAGTCGGGCAGGTCCTGCCGCAGCCGGTCGGCGACGGTGATGCCGTCGCCGCGAGGCATCTGCAGGTCCAGTACGGCGACATCGGGCCGGTGGGCCCGGGCCATGGCCAGCGCCTCGTCGCCCGAGCCCGCCTCGGCGACCACCGCGATGTCGTCCTCCAGGGCGAGCAGGGAGGCGAGGGCGCCCCGGATGAGGTGCTCGTCCTCGGCGAGCAACACCCTGATCATGCTTCTTCCTCCCACGGGGCGGTCACGGGGACGGTCACGGTCAGGCGGAACACTCCTCCGGAGCGCGTCTGCGTCGTGAGTGTGCCGTTCAGTTCCACCAGTCGCTCCCTGAGCCCCGCGAGCCCGCTGCCACCGCCCTGACCGGCAGCATCGCCTTCATCCGTACCGTCGTTCTCGATGACCAGCACCATCGTGCCGTCCGCACTCTCGCGCAAGGACACCTCGCACCGCGTGGCGCCCTGTGCGTGGCGCAGCACATTGGTGGTCGCCTCGCGCACCACCCACCCCAGCGCCGACTGGATCTCGGCCGGCAGGCGCGCGGCGGGCCCGTCCTCGATGCGGCAGGGAATGCCCGCCGCATCGAGGACGGAGCGCGCGCCGACGAGTTCGGTGTGCAGGTCGACCATGCGATAGCCGCGTACGACCGAGCGGATCTCGCGCTGGGAGTCCTGGGCGATGCGCTGCACCTCGACCATCTGGTCGACGGCCTCGGGCTTGCCGCGCCGGGCGAGCTGCACCGCCAGTTCGCTCTTGAGCGCGACCACGGCGAGGTTGCGGCCGAGTACGTCGTGCAGATCGCGTCCAAAACGCAGCCGCTCCTCGGCCACCGCCAGACGCGCCTGCGTCACGCGGGCGGCGGCCAGCTCGTCCACCAGATGTACGCTCCAGCCGGTGACCCGGTACGCCAGTGCCGTGAAGGGCACCGTGAACGCGGAGGCGCCCACCGCGAGGGCCAGCGATTCGCCCCGCACCCCGATCGCGGCCACCGCGATCAGCGTCGCTGCGGCCACTGTCGCCACCAGGAGCACCCCGCCGCGCAGGCCGAGCGCCAACAGGGGCGGCCCGGAGTAGAACATCAGCAGCCACAGCACGTACGGCGCCAGGTCGCCGCCGTCGATCCGGCCGCTCACCTCCAGCCAGCACCCCACGGCGACCGTCACGACTGTCACGCCCGTGTACAGGCCGACCAGCGGATACGGGCGCCGGACGAGTCCGAGGTAGTGGCGCATGCCCACCCTGCACAACACGGCCTGGAGCCACACGTGCGCCGCGGCCAGGACCGCCACCACGGCCAGCGACGGTCCGTCGGCCCTCGACCCGACGAGCCAGAACACCCACAGCGCGGCCTCGAAGACGGCGAAGGAGGTGATGGAGCCCAGCGCGTAGCGGCGGTAGCGGGCGGGGCCGTTCGCTCCGCCGAAACGCTCCACCCAGTGCTGCACGCTGGTCACGGCCGGGCCCGTCGTCGCGGGGCGCCGGGAACTCAACGCCGCGGCTCCCAGCGGAAGAAGCGGCGTACGCCCAGAGCCGCCACGCCGATCCAGGCCAGGGCGGTCAGGATGAGTCGGAGCTGGTCCATGCCGCCAAGATCTCCTGTCCAGCCGCCGCGCAGCAAGTCCATCACCGGAGTGAACGGCAGCCACGCGCTGACCTGCGCGGCGATGTCGGGCAGCACGTCGCGCGGCAGGAACAACCCCGAGCCGGCCATGCTGACCAGCATGAACGGCAGGAACGTCAGCTGGGCGCTCTCGGCCGTACGGGTGAAGGCGGCGGTGAGTGCGGCGCCGACCACGAGCAGGACGATACCGAGGATCAGGCCGAGGGCCGCCAGGTGCCAGGCGGCCGGTGCGGGCGCGTCCAGCAGCACGGTGAGTCCGACGCCGAGCAGAACACACTGCACCAGGGCCAGCAGAACGGCGGGCAGCGCGCCACCGGTCAGGATCTCCGCGTCACGGACCTCGCCGGTACGCAACCGCTTGAGGACCAGGCCCTCGCGGCGGGTGACGTATACACCGACGAGGTTGGTGTAGAGGGCGAAGAACAGGGCCATGCCGAGCGTGCCGGGCAGCAGCACGGTCGCGATCGACAGGCCGGTGTTGTCCAGGTTGAGGCTCTTGACCATGCCGCGCATCGAGAAGGCGAGGGTGCCGGGCAGGATCAGCGCGGTGACCAGGGAGGCCCTGCTGCGCAGCAGCAGTGTCAGTTCGCCGCGGCCCAGGGCGGCCATCCGGGCCGCGGTGCCGCGGTGCGGGCCTCGTGTGGTGGTGGCCGGGGGCGGGCTCGTGGCGGGGGTCGGCGGCGTCAGGGTGCCGGAGGTGTGGGTCATCGGCTCGTCTCCTCGTCGTTCAGGCCCTTGGCGATCTCCATGAAGGCTTCCTCCAGCGACGCGGAGCGCGCGTCGAGGCCGTACAGTTCCACACCCTGCTCGCGGGCCCAGCACAACAGCTCCGTGGTGGTGCGCTGCAGATCGAAGGTCTCCAGGCGCATGCGCTGCCCGGAGATGTCGTGGGCCGTGACGCCGATGGTGGCGAGCGGCGGCAGGTCGCCCGGGAAGCGGCCCCACGGCAGCTCGAAGCTGATCCGGGAAGGCCGTTGTGACACTACGTCAGCGACGCTCCCGGTGGTGGCGATCCGCCCCGCATGCATGATCGCGAGCCGGTCGGCCAGCTGCTCGGCCTCCTCCAGGTAGTGCGTGGTCAGCAGCACGGTGGTGCCCTGGCGCTTCAGTTCGCCGATCAGGTTCCAGGTGTCGTGGCGGGACTGGGCGTCCAGGCCGGTGGTCGGCTCGTCGAGGAAGAGCACCTCGGGCCGGCCCAGCAGCGCCAGCGCGAGGTCGAGGCGCCGGCGCTCACCGCCGGAGAGCTGCTTGACGCGTACCGTGCGCCGCTCGCCCAGGCGGGTCAGTGCCAGCGCCTCGTCCACCGGACGGGCGCCACTGGTGCACCCCGCCCACATGCGCAGGGTCTCCGCGACGGTCAGCTCGGTGGGAAACCCGCCCTCCTGGAGCATCACCCCGATCCGCGGCCGCACCGCGGCGCGGTCGGCATGCGGGTCGCGGCCCAGCACCCGTACGGTTCCCGCGGTGGGCGCGGCCTGGCCCTCAAGGACCTCCAGGGTCGAGGTCTTCCCGGCGCCATTGGTCCCCAGCAGGGCGAACAGCTCGCCGCGCGCGACCGAGACGTCGATGCCGCGCACCGCGTCGAAGCCCTGGTAGCTCCGTCGCAGGCCGGCTGCTTCGATGACTGTGTCCATGCCCTCAACCTTGGCGGCGATCGGGCGCCCCGCCCCGTGTGGTCTGTCACGACCGTGCATGACAGATGTCATGCACGGTCGCCCGGCCCCCGCGGACACTGGACCCGAATACGGGGTCAGGGTGCACGTCGACCGGGCACCGGTCAGGTCGCGGCGATGAGCAGGTCGGAGGCCTTCTCGCCAACCATGATGGTCGGAGCGTTGGTGTTGCCGGACGGGACGGACGGCATGATCGAGGCGTCCGCCACGCGGAGCCCCTGAACGCCGCGGACACGCAGCTCGGGGTCGACCACGGCGAGGGAGTCCTGGCCCATCCGGCAGGTGCCGACCTGGTGGTGGTACGTGCCGACCGCCCGCCGCACGAACTCCCGCAGGTCGTCCCGCGTGCGGGCCTCCGGCCCCGGGGCCAGCTCCGCCTTGCGCCAGGCGTCGAAGGCGCGCTGGCCGCCGATCTCCCGGCACAGCTCCACCGCGTCGACCATCGCTTCGAGGTCGTACCGCTCGGCGAGGATGTTCGGGTCGACCAGCGGGGCGGATTCCGGGTCGGCCGAGGCGAGCCGCAGCGTACCGCGGGACAGCGGCCGGACGATGCCCGGGGCGATGGTGTACCCGTGTTCCGGTACCGGGTACGACTCGGCCGGGTAGACCAGGTGCAGGAACACCGGCTGCAGGTCGGGGCCCGGGCGGCGCGGATCGGTGGCGGTGAACAGCTGGCTCTCCAGCAGGTTCGCCCGTCCCGGCGGCAGCGGGCGGGACGCCTCGTACACGTTGCTGACGAGAAGGTGGTCGTGCAGGTTCTCGCCGACGCCCGGCAGGTCGACGGCGACGTCGATGCCGACCTCGCGCAGGTGCGCCGCGGGGCCGATGCCGGACAGTAGCAGGGTCTGCGCCGAACCGATGACTCCGCCGCTGAGTACGACCTCGGCGGCGGCGTACGCACGGTGCAGGGCTCCCCCGGCGGCGTACTCCACGCCGATCGCGCGGCCGTCCTCCAGCAACACGCGATGCACGTGGGCGCCGGTGGTGACGGTCAGCCGGGGATCGTCCCGCACCGGTACGGCGAAGCTCTGCCAGGCGCTCATGCGGCGGCCGTCGCGGATGGTCGCGTGGTTGAACCCGACGCCGGTCATCGTGTCGCCGTTGAAGTCGTCCGTCCGCTCGTGCCCGAGGGCGACGGCGGCCTCGACGAACGCGGCCGCGGCAGGGTGCGGTTCGGCGATCCTGCTGACGGGCAGGGGGCCGCCCTTGCCGTGCCACGCGCTCGCGCCGTCGACGTGGTCCTCGGACCGCTTGAACAGGGGCAGCACGCTGCCCCAGTCCCAGCCGGGGCATCCCTCGTAGGCCCAGGCGTCGTAGTCGCTGCGGTGTCCGCGGATGTAGATCATGCCGTTGAGCGAACTCGATCCGCCGAGCACCTTGCCGCGGGGCCAGTACAACGGCCGGTTGTTCGCCTGCTTCTGAGGCACGGTCATCACCGCCCAGTCCAGCGGCGACTGAAGCAGCTGCGGCCAGCCCTGCGGACTGTGCACCCGCTCGTCACTGTCGACCGGCCCGGCCTCCAGTACGTGCACCGAGTGGCCGGCGTCCAGCAGCCTCCGGACGACCACACTGCCGGCCGATCCGGCTCCCACCACGACGAAATCGTGCTCAATACGTGGCTCCACCATGACGGTCTCCTCCCGCAACATCATTCACACTGCGGGAGAACCGTATGAGCCTTGGAAGCACACGACCAGCAGGCAAGCGCCCGGGCAGCCCCCAACGCACCCTCTCAGCTGGTCAATTCCGTCTGGCCCACCACCGCGGTACCAGCAAAGGAGGTGTGGCGGATGTACCACTCCGTCCCCAACAACCGCTCCTGCAGTTCTGGTTGAAGACCGGCGATCATTCCCGGCGCGGCTCCCCGCTCCACCTCGGAACGATGCGCCAGCACAGCCGCGACCTTCCGTTCCAGCCAGGGGCCGACGTCCACGGTCGCGGTGATCTGTTCGTCCGGGACGCTGTACAGCACCTCGCGGCCACCGATCACGTCGCGCAGCGCGGACACGGCCGAGTGCGGGTGCGTGGCCAGGTACAGGGCACGCGGCTGCCACGGAGCGCCGGCGTCCGGGTACATCTGCTCAAGCCCGGCGGCCTGGGTGGCGAGCACGGTCACTCGATGGGTGTGCACATGATCCGGGTGGCCGGGCAGCCCGCCGTAGGCATCGTGCGTGACCACGATGTCCGGGCGGAATTCCCGGATGTGCACCACCAACCGCCGCACGGCCTCGTCGAGCGGCGCATCGCAGAACCGCTGGCATCCCGGGGCCGACGGCGGAAAACGCGCGTCGGCGTAGCCGAGCATCCGCGGCTCACCCGCACCGAGAATCCGCAGCGCCTCGGCCAGCTCCGCGGCCCGCCAGGTATCCGCGGCCCAGGTCGCCGTGACCACACCGGTACGCGCCCCCGCAGCAGCATGCCGGGCCAGCACCCCGCCCGCCGACAACGACTCGTCATCCGGATGACCAAAGACCGCCAGCAGACTCGGCACGGGCTCGGGCAGGGCCATGGACACATCACCTTCCGATGCACGGGGAGCCCGATGGTACGCCCCGGGACTGAGCAGCTACTGACCACGGCTCGGGCCGGCTCGGCGACCGGTTCGGTCGCGGGCATTACGGCAGCCCCACCAGGCCACAGCCCCGGCGGGCTGTCTCGGTGATGACGGCGCCCCATTCGGTGACGAGTGCGGTGAAGGCCTCGAAGGTGTCCGGGCGGCCGGCCCAGCCCTCGCATTCCGCCGTGAAGGGCCCGCGGAGTTCATCCAGGCGTGGCGCTGCCCACTGCCAGGCGCGGGCCTTCGCGGGTGCCGCGTCCGGCGGGCAGATGAGGAGGGTCGGGGGGTGCCGGTGGTCGGTGATGGGCGGGAAGAATCCTCCGGCACCGGTCAGCGTGGGGTCTTCGGCCGGGTCCCGGTCCCAGATCAGGCCGTTCAAGAAGCGGTCCATCTGCTCGCGCAGGGACGTGTCGGCGAGCGGTCGCATGTCGGCCCAGGCGTCGCCTGCGCGGGAATGCCACTTGTAGGCGCCGGAGGTGCAGAAGAAGCGGTACTCGGCGCACCAGGCCACGTCTTCGCCCGGGTGGCGGACCCAGCCCTTGGTGGTGCCGTAGGTCAGGTAGTACGTGTCGTCGAGCTCCGGCGGCCAGATTCCGTCCTCCAGCGCTTCGATGCGCTTCCCGACGGGGGTCTCGCGCAGCCTTTCCCAGTCGGCCACGACCACGGTGAGGTCCAGTCCCATGGCGGCAGGATATGCCGCCATGGGACTGGACCAGGACGATGGGACGGACAGGCCGCCCCGGCGGTGACGCGCCGGGGCGGCCCCGTGGCGCGCTACTCTCGGGTGATCTTGAAGGTGCTGGTGGTGTTCTTCACGTCCTGCACGTTGTCCGTCAGGCGCAGGTTGCGGAAGACGGCCTCGCCGACCGCCGGGCCCTGGCCCGGCTCCGGCATTTCGTTGGCCCAGATGCCGACGCCGGACTTGGTGTCGAACTCGTCACCGCTCTTGTGAGCCCCGGAGATCGAGACGTCGGTCAGGATGGTGTCCTTGACCGGGAACTGCGGCTGGCCTCCCACGTAGTTGGTCTGGAACATGATGCCGTGGTACGTCGGGTCGACGATGTCCACGTCGGTGACCCGGATGCCCTGGAACACCTTCGAGGCGGAGAAGAGCCAGATGCCGGGGAAGGTCTGCTGACCCCAGAAGTGGCCGCCGGACCGTTCGATCGTGATGTTCTCCAGGTTGGTGGGGTCGGTGCCGAAGCCGTTCATCGGGTAGCCGAAGTCCAGCGAGGAGATCGTGATGCCCGAGTAGACGAGGGTGTCGGCGATCCGGATGTTGCGGAAGGTGTTGTGGTAGCCGCCGTAGACGGCGATGCCCGCGGCCCGCCAGGTCAGCAGCGAGGTGAGGTTCTCGTAGACGTTGTTCTTCTCGTCCGCGCCGCCGGCGTCGATGGCCGAGAAGAGCGCGAAGCTGTCGTCACCGGTGGCCCGGGCCTCGCTGTTGGACACGACGTTGTCGGTGCTGCCGTTGGTCATGTTGACGCCGTCCGCGAAGGTGTTGCGGATGCGGGCGTTCTTGATGGTCATGCGGTCGGTGTTGGCGCCCCAGTAGAGGCAGACCATGTGCTCGGCCCAGATATTGTCGATGGTGATGTCGGAGACGTTGGAGAAGTCGAAGACCTTGCCGGGGCCGTCGATGCGCGAAGTGTAGTTGCCGAAGTACGCGAAGCCGGAGAAGACGGAGCCCTTCGCGGTGGCGTCGGCACGGAATCCGATGTCGGTGTTGGATTGCGAGGAGGGGGCACGGAAGCGGGTGAACCAGGGACCCGCACCGACCACCTTCACCGCCTTGCCGTACACCTGGAACTTGCTGGACGTCTCATAGTCACCGGGCGGCAGGTAGACGCCGACCAGCTTGCCGGTGGTGTCCATGCGTACCTTGTCCAGGGCGTTCTGCACGTCCTGGTGGCTGAAGCCGGCCGGTGCCACGTACGCCGCCGGGTCGGGGTTGGGGGCGGCGGTGACCTGCTCCAGGTCGATGAAGTCGATCGCGTACTTGGAGGTGTTGGCCGCGTCCTTCTGCAACCGGATCTTGGCGCCGGCCGGGACGGTCTCGCCCAGCAGGAGCTGCGCCTCGTCGTAGATGTGCCGCGGGCCGCCGGCGCCGGGGTCGTTGCCGGGCCCGGTCTCCGCGCCGTACAACCAGGCGTACTTGGAGGTCAGCGAAATGGCCTTGCGGAAGGTGCCGTTGACGTAGACGTTCAGCGTCGCGTCGGTCCCGCCGCCGCCCGGTGCGTCCGGGATGGAGAAGCGGGTGACGAGGCTGTTGGTGGCGGCCTTGGTGGTGAACTCGACGTACTCACCGGTGTTGTTCAGGGTCACCGCCTTGCGCCCGGACGCCTCACCCGCGAGGTCGCCGACCTTGCGGTTGGGGCCGACGGACTTGGCTCCGCCGCCGAGCACACCGTCCTCGGCCTCGTACGTCTCGTACGGCATCGAGGCACCGCGGCCGACGAACAGTGGCTTGGTGCTGCTGTTGTTCTCCCGCTTGGCCGGGATCTCGTTGGCGTCGTCGGCGACCGTGGCCTTGACGGTGTACTTGCCGTTCGCGGCCGTCCAGGTGCCGAGCTTGACCGGCTCGGTGGTGCCGCCCGCCGCGATGGTGCCGCTGTAGGCGCCGGTCAGTGTCTTGACCGTGGTGCCCGCCCCGTTGACGACCGACAGGGTGATGCCGTGGCTGCCACTCGCCGAGGGCTGGGTGCCCTGGTTCTTCAGGGTGACGGAGAAGGCCACGCTGTCGTCGGCGGACGGGGCGCTGGGCGACCAGGTCACCGCGGAGGCGATCAGGTCGGAGCTGGCGACCGGCTTGACGGTGAGCGGGGTCGGGCTGGTGTAGTCGTTGTTCCCCTCGTTCTCCTCGATGACGGTGTTGGCCGGGTCGACGGAGGCGCTGAGGGGGTAGGTGCCCGACGCGCGCGTACCGATGTTCTTGGTGACCGTCTTCGACTCGCCCGCGGCCAGCGCGCCGACGGAGGCGGTACCGGCTTTGTCCCCACCGAGCTGGAAGGCGACATCGGTGGCGGTGGAGGCCTGCGTCCCGCGGTTGCGTACGGTGGCGCCGAGGGTGATCGCGTCCGACTCGACCGGGGACTGCGGTGACGCGGTCAGCTGGGTGACCTCCAGGTCCGGGTTGGGCGCGGGGACGCCCATGACCTGGAACTCCGCCACCTGGCCGCCCGGGGCACCGGAGTTGGCGGTGAACCTCAGCTGCACATCGGCGATCCTGGCGGTCACCGGGATGTTGATGCTGTTGCCGCCGCTGGCCGGGTTGAAGGTGTAGTCCTTCGCGGCGACCAGGCTGGTGAAGCCACTGGCCTTCTGCTCGCGGCCCAGCACCTCGATGCGCTGGGTGCGGGTGGACCAGATGCTGTCGGGGTTGAGCTTGACGACGACGGAGCTGACGTCGGCGTTGGCACCGAGCTTCACTCCGAGGGTGGTCGGGTAGCTGCCCGGCGCGCCTTCCCAGTACGTGCTCGTCTGTCCGTCGTTGGCGTTCTTCGCGACGTAGGTCTGGGTGTAGGAGGAGGCGGTGACCTCCTTGCCCACGGCGAGGTTGGTGGCCTGGGCGGCGCGGGTCCCGTCCTTGCGTGCCGGCGACCGGCGCTCGGTAGCGGCCGGTGCGGTGGCCTTGGCGCGGCCCTTCTTGCGGGTCACGGCCCGGCTGTCGGGCGACTGGTTGCCGGCGGCGTCGCGGGCACGGACGGTGTACGTCACGGCGGCGCCGGCCGGGTCGGTGTCGGTGTACGCGGTCACCGTGCCCGGCAGGCTGGTGCGCAGCCGGCCGTCCGCGTACACGTCGTACGCGGTGACCTTCTTGTCGTCCGTCGCCCGCGGCCAGGTGAGGGTGGTGTGGCCGGGGCGCGAGGCAGCGGCCAGGGAGAGTCCGCCAGGTGCGGACGGGGGCCGGTTGTCGCCGCCCGCCGGGCCGCGCACTTCGAGTTCCGCGAGTCTGCCCCCGCTGGGCAGCAGGACGCGGACGTAACGCGTCGCGGTGGTACCGAGGGTGAACGTGACGGAGCGCTTGCCACTGCCGCCGAGCCGGTGTCGCTGTACTTGGGTCAGGTCGGTGAAGTCCTTGCCGTTGGTGCTGCCCTGCAGTGTGAAGGCCTGAGCCGGGGCAGAACCGTTGCCGGGCAGCCGCAGGGTCACCTGGTCGAGGCGTCGGGTGGCGCCGAGGTCGGCCTGCACCCACTGCGGGCGCTTGCTCTTCGCGCTCTGCCAGTACGTCGACGGATCGCCGTCGAGGGCCTGCGCGGCGCCGTGACCTTGCTGCGCACTGCTCGCCTTGGCCTTCGTGCCTTTCGCGACGTTCGGTGCGGGGGCCGCGGTGGCCGCCGGCAACGGCAGGGCGGTCACCAGCAGTCCGGTGGCGAGGAGGGCGACGGCGCGCCGTCTGCCCCGGTGTGGTCGTGGCAGGTGTGGTCGTGACATGGATCCCCGATCTTCTGCCTCGCACGCGCCCGGCGGCGAGGGAGCGGCTCTGGTGGGGCTCCGCTACGGAGGTACGGAGCCGGGTCTTGCAGAAGCCTCAAGCGATCATCTGCTCAGTTCTTGCATTTAGCGGCTGGAGAATCCCAGACAATTGTCGAGTGGTCTACGTCCCTGACTGACTTTCTTTCCCTTGCGCACGCGGTTCGGCGCGGTGCTGAACCAGCGTTCACGCCAACTCCGCTGGCCAGAGCGGAATTGGTACGGACCGATACGTCGGCACAACTCATCTGCCCCTCGCCGCGCGGGCTTTCATCGCCTTGCGTACGGGGAGCAAACGGCTTGCATCTCTTGCGATAGCGTTGCGGACATGACGCGACGACTTGCTCAGGTTGCCAAGAAGGTCGGGGTCAGCGAGGCCACTGTCAGCCGGGTCCTGAACGGCAAGCCCGGGGTCTCCGAAGCCACCCGCCAATCGGTGCTGTCCGCCCTCGATGTGCTCGGTTACGAGCGGCCGACCCAGCTGCGCGGCGAGCGGGCCCGGCTGGTCGGGCTGGTCCTGCCCGAACTGCAGAACCCGATCTTCCCGGCGTTCGCCGAGGTCATCGGCGGGGCGCTGGCGCAGCAGGGCCTGACACCGGTGCTGTGCACGCAGACCAAGGGCGGCGTATCCGAGGCGGACTACGTCGACCTGCTGCTGCAACAGCAGGTGTCCGGCGTGGTCTTCGCCGGCGGGCTCTACGCCCAGGCCAACGCGCCGCACGAGCACTACGAGCAGCTCGCCGAGCGCAAGATCCCGGTGGTGCTCGTCAACGCGGCCATCGACGACCTGGGCTTCCCGTGCGTCTCCTGCGACGACGCGGTCGCCGTCGAACAGGCCTGGCGGCACCTCGACTCCCTGGGGCACGAGCGCATCGGGCTTGTGCTGGGCCCCGACGACCACATGCCCTCGCGCCGCAAGCTGGCGATGGCGCGGGCGGCGGCCGCCGCGGCCGGGCGGTCCCTCCCCGACGAGTACGTGGCACGGGCGATGTTCTCCCTGGAGGGCGGCCAGGCCGCGGCCAACCGCCTGCTGGAGCGCGGAGTCACCGGCATCGTCTGCGCCAGCGACCCGCTCGCCCTCGGGGCGGTGCGCGCTGCCCGGCGCCGCAAGCTCGACGTACCGGCGGACGTGTCCGTGGTCGGCTACGACGACTCGGCGTTCATGAGCTGCACCGAACCCCCGCTGACCACGGTGCGCCAGCCCATCGAGGCGATGGGCCGGGCCGCGGTGGACCTGCTCTGCGCGCAGATCCAGGGCGGTGCCGTATCGCAGGAGGAGCTGCTGTTCGAGCCCGAGTTGGTCGTGCGCGGGTCCACGGGTCAGGCCGCGCGGAAGCGCACCGCATAGCCACAACGGCGGGCCCGTGCTGGGTACTTCGGAAGCAGACCCCGCCTCTGTCAATTTTTTACGGACTCTGCTCGACATATTGCGGCCGACCGTCGGCGGTGGTTGAGTGTGCGCGCCGCACAGCCCTCTGCTGTGCGCTTCCCGCACTCCTGCCGTAAGGGGTCCACCGATGAGACGTTCCGGGTTCCGTCGTGCCTGCACTGCCGCAACTGCCACCGCGCTCGCGCTCACCGGGGTCGCCGCCTGCGGCTCCGGTGGTGCGGAGGCCACGGACGGCCGGACGCGCATCACGGTGAACTGCTGGCCGCAGCCGAGCGCGAAGATCGACCACAAGCGCTTCGACGAGGACGTGAAGACCTTCGAGAAGCAGCACCCGGACATCGATGTCGTCGCCCACGACGCGTTCCCGTGCCAGGACCCCAAGACCTTCGACGCCAAGCTGGCCGGCGGCCAGATGGAAGACGTCTTCTACACCTACTTCACCGACACCCGGCACGTCGTCGGCATCAACCAGGCCGCCGACCTCACGCCCTACCTCAAGGGCCTCAAGGGCTACCAGGACATCCAGCAGGCGCTGCGCGACGCGTACACCGTGGACGGAAAGGTGTACGGCATCCCGCGCACCAACTACTCGATGGGCCTGCTCTACAACCGCACGCTGTTCAAGAAGGCCGGCCTGGACCCGGACAAGCCGCCGGCCACCTGGGCGGAGGTCCGCACCGCAGCCAAGAAGATCGCCGGACTCGGCGGCGGCACGGTCGGCTACGCCGACTACAGCGCGCAGAACCAGGGCGGCTGGCACTTCACCGCCGAGATCTACTCCCAGGGCGGCAACGTCGTCAGCGCCGATGGCAAGAAGGCCGCCGTCGACAGCCCCGAGGGCCGGGCGGTGCTGCAGAACCTCAAGGAGATGCGCTGGAAGGACCGCTCCATGGGGTCCAAGCAGCTGCTCATCATCAACGACACGCTGCAGATGATGGGTTCGGGCAAGCTCGGCATGTACCTCGCGGCGCCCGACAACGTACCGCGCATCGTCAAGGAAGCGGGCGGCGACTACAAGGACCTCGCCTTCGCACCGATGCCCGGCGGCAAGGGCACACTCATCGGCGGCGACGGCTACATGTTCAACGAGAAGGCCACTCCGGCCCAGATCAAGGCCGGTCTGAAGTGGCTGGAGTGGACCTTCCTCACCCCCGGCAACGGATACCTGAACAACTACGCGCGGCTGGCGAAGGACGGCTCCCCGGTGGGCCTGCCCGAACCGCGGCTGTTCACCGGCGCCACCGACGCCACGGACCAGCAGCTGAAGAAGAAGTCGGCCAACGTCCCGGTCGGGAACTACGCGAGCTTCGTGGCCGGCAACCAGAAGCTCGACATGAAGCTGGAGCCGCCGAAGGCACAGCAGATCTACACCGTGCTGGACGGCGCCGTCTCCGCGGTCCTCACCAAGGAGGACTCCGACGTCGACCAGCTGCTCAAGGACGCTCAGTCGAAGATCGACGGCATCCTGGCCCGGGGCTGACACCGCCATGTCGACCGTCTCTCCCCACACAGCCCCGCTTCCTGCCGCCCCGCCACCCGCAAGGAGCGCCGCGCCCGCACCGCGGAAAGCCCCCGCCGGCCCCCGGCGCCCGCTCCGCCGCCGGCTCGCCGACCAGGCCAGCGCGTACGCCTTCCTCCTCGGCGGCCTGCTCTGCTTCGCGCTGTTCTCCTGGTACCCGGCGCTCCGCTCGGTGGTCATCGCCTTCCAGAAGTACACTCCGGGCGCCGACCCGGAGTGGGTGGGCACCGCCAACTTCACCCGGGTGTTCCAGGACCCGGAGTTCGGCGCGGCCTGGCGCAACACCGCCACGTTCACCGTGCTCGCGCTGCTGATCGGCTTCGCCGTGCCGTTCGTCATGGCACTGGTCATCAACGAACTCCGGCACGCCCGCGCCTTCTTCAGAGTCGTCGTCTATCTCCCCGTGGTGATCCCGCCGGTGGTCAGCTCCCTGCTGTGGAAGTGGTTCTACGACCCCGGCGCCGGCCTGGCCAACGAGGCGCTGCGCTTTCTGCACCTGCCCACCTCGAACTGGTCCAACGGCGCCGACACCGCGCTCGTCTCCCTGGTGCTCGTCGCCACCTGGGCCAACCTCGGCGGCACGGTGCTGATCTACCTGGCCGCTCTGCAGAACATCCCCGGCGAGCTGTACGAGGCGGCGGAGCTGGACGGCGCGAGCGTGTGGCAGCGGGTCCGCCACGTCACCGTCCCGCAGACCCGCTTCGTCATCCTCATGCTGATGCTGCTCCAGATCATCGCCACGATGCAGGTCTTCACGGAGCCCTTCGTCATCACCGGCGGCGGCCCGGAGAACTCCACCGTCACCATCCTCTACCTCATCTACAAGTACGCCTTCCTCTACAACGACTTCGGCGGCGCCTGCGCGCTCAGCGTCATGCTGCTGCTCCTCCTCGGCGCGTTCTCCGCCCTCTACCTGCGGTTGACCCGCACCGACGACCGATAAGGAGGGCACCCCGTGATCCAGGCCGACCGGCGTGCCGTGCGCACCCTCGTCTCCCCGCTCACCCTGGCCGCACCGCGCGGCAGGATCCTGTACTGGACCGTGTTCGCCGGCGTGGTCCTGGCCTTCGCGCTGGCCTTCCTCTTCCCCGTGTACTGGATGGTCACCGGCGCCATGAAGTCGCCGGACCAACTGGTGCGCACCCCGCCCACGCTCATCCCCGAGTCCTGGCACCTCACCGGCTACACCGACGCCTGGGAGCTGATGTCGCTCCCCCGGCACCTCTGGAACACCGTCGTCCAGGCCTCGGGCGCCTGGCTGCTGCAGATCGTCCTGTGCACCGCGGCCGCGTTCGCCCTCTCCAAGCTCCGCCCCGCGTTCGGCAAGGTAATCCTGGGCGGCATCCTCGCCACCTTGATGGTGCCGGTGCAGGCACTGGTCGTACCGAAGTACCTCACCGTCGCCGACCTGCCGCTGCTGCACATCAGCCTGCTGAACGACCCGCTGGCGGTCTGGCTGCCCGCCGTCGCCAACGCCTTCAATCTCTACCTGCTCAAGCGCTTCTTCGACCAGATACCGCGCGACGTGCTGGAAGCCGCGGAGATCGACGGCGCGGGGAAGCTGCGCACGCTGTGGTCGATCCTGCTGCCCATGTCCCGCCCGGTGCTCGGCGTGGTGTCCATCTTCGCGCTGGTCGCGGTCTGGCAGGACTTCCTCTGGCCTCTGATGGTCTTCTCCGACACCGGCCAGCAGCCGATCAGCGTGGCGCTCGTCCAGCTCTCCCAGAACGTACCGCTGACCGTGCTCATCGGCGCGATGGTCATCGCCGCGCTGCCCATGATCGTGATGTTCCTGGTGTTCCAGCGGCACATCATCGCCGGCATCGGCGCCGGCAGCACCAAGGGCTGACACCCGCACCCGGCTCCGCCCGGCGGGCAGTACGGAATCCACCCCCTCGCCGCCACTCCCCCGCATCCTTGTGGATGCGCCCTGCCCGAAAGGAAACCCGCTCATGGAAGGCAGCCGACGTTCCGGCGACGACTGGTGGCGGTCCGCCGTCATCTACCAGGTGTACGTCCGCAGCTTCGCGGACGGTGACGGCGACGGCACCGGCGACCTGGCAGGCGTACGGGCCCGGCTGCCCCACCTCGCCGAACTGGGCGTCGACGCGCTGTGGTTCACGCCGTGGTACGTCTCACCACTGGCCGACGGCGGGTACGACGTCGCCGACTACCGGGCCATCGACCCGGCCTTCGGCACCCTCGCCGAGGCCGAGAAGCTGATCGCGGAGGCGCGGGACCTGGGCATCCGCACCATCGTCGACATCGTGCCCAACCACGTATCCGACCAGCACCCGTGGTTCCGGGCCGCACTGGCGGCGGGCCCCGGCAGCCCCGAACGCCGGCTCTTCCACTTCCGGCCAGGGCGCGGCACGCACGGAGAGCTGCCGCCCAACAACTGGACCAGCGAGTTCGGCGGCGTGCCGTGGACCCGGCTGGACGACGGCGAGTGGTACCTGCACCTCTTCGCCGCCCAGCAGCCCGACCTCAACTGGGCGCACCCCGCCGTCCGCCAGGAGCACGAGGACGTCCTGCGCTTCTGGTTCGAGCGGGGCGTTGCGGGGGTGCGCATCGACTCGGCGGCGCTGCTCGCCAAGGACCCCGAGCTGCCCGACATCGCACCGGACCGCACCCCGCACCCGTACCTGGACCGCGACGAGCTGCACGACGTCTACCGCTCCTGGCGCACGGTCGCCGACGCCTACGGCGGGATCTTCGTCGGCGAGGTCTGGCTGCCGGACTCCGAGCGCTTCGCCCGCTACCTGCGCCCCGACGAACTGCACACCGCCTTCAACTTCACTTTTCTCGCCGCGCCTTGGGACGCGTCGTGCCTGCGCGCCGCCATCGACAACACCCTGGCCGAGCACGCACCCGTGGGCGCGCCCGCCACCTGGGTGCTGTGCAACCACGACGTGACCCGGACGGTCACCCGCTACGGCCGCGCCGACACCGGTTTCGCCTTCGCCGACAAGGCCTTCGGCACCCCCACCGACCTGCGCCTGGGCACCCGCCGTGCCCGGGCCGCCGCGCTGCTCTCGCTCGCCCTGCCCGGCGCCGTCTACCTCTACCAGGGCGAGGAGCTGGGCCTTCCCGAGGCGGACATCCCGCTCGACCGTATCCAGGACCCCATGCACGCGCGCTCCGGCGGCACCGATCCGGGCCGGGACGGCTGCCGGGTGCCACTACCGTGGGCGGCCGGCGAGCCGTACGCGGGGTTCGGCTCTGCGAGTGAGCCGTGGCTGCCCCAGCCGCCGGGCTGGACCGCGTACGCCGCCGACGTCCAGGCCGCCGATCCCGGATCGATGCTCTCCCTCTACCGGCAAGCACTGCGCCTGCGCCGCACGGAAACGGGCTTCGGCGACGGCGACCTGCGCTGGCTGCCGTCCGCGGACGGCGTCCTCGCCTTCGCCCGCCCCACCGGCCTGACCTGCGTCGTCAACCTCTCCCCCGAACCGGCCGCACTCCCGCACCACCGCGAGGTCCTCCTCACCAGCGACCCGCTGGACGCCGAGGGCCGGCTGCCGCAGGACACCGCGGTGTGGCTGCGCGACTGAGGGGAGACGGGCGGGGAAACAGGAGCGGGCGGGGTGCGCGTGCACCCCGCCCGGACTCCCGTACCTCTCATCCCGGTGTCACTGTTACGCCGTGGACAGCGCGTTGTCCTCGCTCTCGCGCGCGACACCGATCTCGTCCAGCTCACTGTCGCGCCGGTCGGGGGCGAAGGCGATCGCCACCATCGCGATGAGCGTGGTGACGATGGCGAAAGCGATCACCATCCACAGGCTCCCGTCGGCCCACAGAACCATCGCGCCGGCCAGCGCCGGGGTGAAGCTGGCGAGCAGGATCGAGGCCATCTGGTACCCGATCGAGATGCCCGAGTACCGCACCGCCGTGGGGAACATCTCGCAGTACAGCGCGGGCAGCGGCGCGTAGACCATGGCGTGCCCGAGCGCCAGGAACAGCACCACACCGGCGACGATCGCCCACAGTTGGCCGGTGTGGACCAGCGCGAAGACCGGCCAGGTGGTGATCACGATCAGCGCCCCGCCGACGAGGAAGGTCCGCACCCGCCCGAAGCGGTCGGACAGCGCCCCGAAGACCGGGATCATCACGATGTTCACCGCCGCGCCGATCATCGAGGCCGTCAGACCGTAGCCCTTGGGCACCCCGAGTGTGGTGGTGACGTACGACAGGATGAAGGTGGTGAACAGGTAGTAGTTCCCGGCCTCAGCGAACCGGCCGAACACCGTGATCAGCAGCGGCTTGCGGTGGTCGCGGAAGACGACCGCGGCAGGCGCCTTGCGGCGCTCCAGCTCGGCGTCCATCTTGGCCTTCTCGGCGAGGAAGGCCGGACTCTCCGCGGCGCGCAGCCGGATGAAGAATCCGACGCTCGCGAGGATGGCGCTGAGCAGGAACGGCACTCGCCAGCCCCACTCGCCGAAGGCGTCGCCGGAGATCCACGACGCGAACGACACCGCCGCCGTACCCAGCAGGAGTCCCGCCGAGACGCCGATCTGCGGCCAGGAACCGAAGTACCCGCGCCTGGCCCGAGGTGCGTTCTCCACGGCGACGATCGCCGCCCCGCCCCACTCGCCGCCGACCGCGAAGCCCTGTGCCAGCCGCAGTACACACAGCAGCAACGGTGCCGCCACGCCGACCTGGTCATAGGTCGGCATGACACCGATCGCCGTGGTGGCCACCGTCATGATGGAGAACGTGAGGATCAGCGTGGACTTGCGTCCCAGCCGGTCCCCGAGATGCCCGGCGACGAACGCACCGATCGGACGGGCCAGGAAACCCACGCCGAACGAGGCGAGCGAGACGATCTGACCGATGCCGGGCGAGAGGTTCGGGAAGAACAACTGCCCGAACACCAGCGCGGCGGTGACACCGTAGACCGTGTACTCGTACCACTCGACGATCGCGCCGATGGTGCCGGACTGCAGTGAGCGACGGCGGACCTGCTCCGGCGTCAGATGGGCGGCGGTGGCCATGGGATCTCCGTTGATCAGGGGGAGTGCGGCGGGGCGGAGACGTCAGACGCGGGCGCCTTTGAAGTGGCCGGTCCAGGACAGCGGGGCACCGGCGTACTTGGCGGCCCGGACGTCACCGGAGCGGGCGTGGCCCTCGAACAGCTCGACGCGGGCCGCCCGGCCGCACAACACCCCGAGGTCGGCCGACGCCTGCTGGTCGCGCACCTCCTGGTAGGTGACGGTACGGAGGTACATACCCACCCACAGACCGCCGGTGTAACGCGCAGCGCCGCGCGTCGGCAGCACGTGATTGGTGCCGATCACCTTGTCACCGTAGGAGACGCAGGTGCCCTCGCCGAGGAACAGGGCTCCGTAGGCGTGCATCTTGTCGAGCGCTTCGCGCGGGTTCTCGGTGAGGACCTGCACGTGCTCGTAGGCGAAGCCGTCGGCGACGCGGTAGGCCTCGTCGAGGTCGTCGGCGAGGATGATCTGGCCGTGGTCCCGCCAGGCCGGGCCTGCGATGTCACCGGTCGGCATGTCGGGCAGGATCTCGTTGATGTGCCGCTCGGTCTCGCTCGCGACGCGCTCGCTGGTGGTCACCAGCACGGCGGGCGAGTCGGGACCGTGCTCGGCCTGCGAGAGCAGGTCGACGGCGACGACGAACGGATCGGCGGTGTCGTCGGCCACGATCAGGATCTCGGTGGGGCCAGCGAACAGGTCGATGCCGACCTCGCCGAACAGCTGGCGCTTGGCCTCGGCCACGTAGGCGTTGCCCGGGCCGGCCAGCATGTCGACGGGCGAGATCGTCTCGGTGCCGACGCTCATCGCGGCGATCGCCTGAACGCCACCCAGGATGTAGATCTCGTCCGCGCCCGCAAAGTACATCGCGGCGACGGTGGCGGCGGGGATCTCACCGCGGATCGGCGGGGTGCACGCGACCACACGGGGTACGCCGGCGGCCTTGGCGGTCACGATGGTCATGTGCGCGGACGCGGTCAGAGGGTACCGGCCGCCGGGGATGTACGCGCCGACGGACTGGATCGGCACGTGCCGGTGGCCGAGGAAGACGCCCGGGGAGGTCTCGACCTCGATCTCCGACATCGACTCGCGCTGTGCCTCGGCGAACCGGCGGACGTTGGCCTGGACGGTCTTGATGTCCTCGATGACCTGGTCGTCGAGCGTGCCGATGATCTCGGCGAGCTGCTCCTCACCGAGCCGGAAGGACTCCGGCTCCCAGCGGTCGAAGCGAACCGACAGCTCACGGACGGCCTCGTCACCGCGCTTCCGGACGTCGGCGATCAGCTCTCGTACGGCCTGCCCGACGGTGTCGTCGCCCGACGGCGCAGTGGACGAGGTGGTGGCGGCCTTGATGGTGCGGGACACGCCCAGCTCCTTTGCTCGCGGTGTGGATACGTATCCAATGGATGCGTATCCACAGAATGCGAGACGGATGGCGGAGCGGTCAAGAGGTGTCCGGGAAGCGAACGGAAAGGAGTCCCCTCAGGCGGGGCTGCGCACCGAGCCACAGAGCGCCCGGTGAGGGGACGTGCTGACGACGGTGCGGCGCGCCTCAGGCCCTCACACCGGGGCGGTGGTGGAACGCCCGACGAACTCCACCGGCAGAACCTCGTGCCGGTGCGGCGCGTCCGGATTCGCCAGCCGGTCCAGCAGCAACTCCACGCCGACCTGCGCGATCCGCTCCAGCGGCTGACGCACCGTCGTCAGATCGATGCGCTCCCACGAGGACAGCGGCACATCGTCACAGCCCACCACGCTCAGCTCGCGCGGTACCGCGACGCCCGCCGCCGCGGCCGCGTTCAGTGCCGCGTACGCCATGACGTCGTTGTGGCAGAACAGCGCGGTGGGCGGCTCGGCACCGGCGAGCAGCGCGCGCACCGCGTCGTAGGCGGTGCCGTAGTCGTAAGCGCCGTCCAGTTCGGCCAGGGTGACCTCACCGCAGTCCCGCACGCTCTCGCGGAACCCGCGGCCGCGCTGCTCCGCCGTGCTCGCCCCGGCCAGGCCGCACACCATCCCGATATGGCGATGCCCCAGGTCCAGCAGGTGCTCGGCGGCCAGCCGGCCGGCGGTGACGTTGTCGGCCTCCACCTGGTCGGCCTCGAAGCCGTCGAGGGTGCGGTGACACAGCACAACAGGTATGCCGTGGCCCCGAATGCGGTGCGCCAGCGGTTCGTCCCGCACGGCCGAGGTGAAGACAACACCGTCCACGCCTTCACGCCGCAACAGCGCCAGGCCCTCGTCGGCGGTCATCACGTCCGTCACCAGCGACAGGCGCAGCCCCTGCCCGTGCAGCACCCGCTCCATCGCCTTGACCATCACGGGATAGAACGGGTTCGTCAGGTCACGGATGACCACGCCGATGAGACCCGATCGGGCCCCCACGAGGCTCCGTGCGGCCTGACTGGGCTGGAAGTCGTACTTGGCCACGACGTCGAGCACCCGCTGCCGGGTCTCGGGGGCCACACTTCCGCCGTTGAGGACGCGGGACACGGTCGACTGCGCCACACCCGCCTCACGGGCGATCTGCACGCTCGTGACGGTCGGCCGCCGTGCCATGGGTCCCCTCACCTCCAGCTGGTATCGGAGCCACCATACCGCCCCCCTGCGGCGGTACCGGGATCCGTACGCGGCGGGCCCGGGCTCCGCACCTGCGGAAATTCCGCGTACGCGTCAACACAGCGCCTTACCAGATGAGTTGATCCTCGCGCGGAACTGGCTGCGGCCCCACCCGACTGCGACCTCTGGCGTCTGCAGAAGGGTGGGGCCGGCGGAGTGTGCCCGGCCGCTACGCATCAACGGCGGGATATGGGCCGCGCACCCGCGCCTCCAGCACAGTGCCCAGCCCGCTTCCGCGCACGGCCAGCCAGGCATTCGCGTGAACGCTCCGCGGCAGCGAGGGTCCCGTACACCACGCCGGGGCTCGCACCGTCGGCGGTCAGGCGCCCGTGACGACCCGTACGAAGACGACCGGTTCGGCACCCTCGTTCCGGTAGGCGTACTCCTGATCGGTGGGGATGACGGCACTCTGCCCGGGACCCAGCTCCTGGGGGCCGACCGAGAGGGCGAGGGTCAGGCGGCCGGAAAGGACATGGTGGATCTCCTGCGCGCCGCGACGGTCGGGCTCGGCGTCATAGCGCCCACCGGGCGCCAGGGTCCAGCGCCACAGCTCGGCCCGCGGTTCCTCGGTCGCGCCGAGCAGGAGCGCCTGACTGCCGCCCGGGGCCTGCCACACGAGCGTCCCCCCGCCCTCCGCACTCGCCGCATCGTCGAGGGGCAGAGCCAAGGCGGCGAAGTCGGCGTCCAGAGCCCGTGCGACCCGGTCGACGGTGGCGAGGCTCGGGTTGGCCTGGCCCAGTTCCATCTGGGTGAGCATCCGCCGGCTGACTCCGCTGACCTCCGCCAGCTGCTGCACACTCCAGCCGCGCTGCTTGCGCAGCGCGCGGATACGCCGGCCGATGCGGGTGACGAACTCCTGCGTGGCACTGCTGCCGACGGCGACCTCACTCCTCATGGCGAGCATTATAGTGCGCAAAAAGTTGCCAGGGCCCGCGAGTGAGCAATATATTGCCCATCATGTGTGTGATCACCTCTCCCCACGTCCCCGAGCAGGCCGTGCTCACAGCACTGCGCGAGGCCTTCGGAGCCCTCCCCCTCACCGATGTCCCCACCAGCCGAGGACGTTCTGGACCCCCAACCCTGGAGCCGGGAACGGTCTCGTCACCTCCCTCTCCACCAACGCGCCCGGAGCGCGCGAGATCCCGTCCGCCGCGGTGCCGGAACTCGACATCTCCGTGGACGCCCGCACGAGCCTGCAGGTGGCCACCGAGCTGGTGCGGGCCACCGCATCCGGCTGGGATTCCGGCTCCGTACGCGGTGACCTCGCCGGCCTCGTTGCGGGCCGCGCATCGCGCCCGAGTGGCGACCGCCCGGTGTACTTCCGGTCCGTCGGACTGGGGATGGAGGACGCGGCGGTCGCCTGGGCCGCCTGCCGGAACAACAACGACACGACGGAGGAGCAGTCGCGGTGAAGATTCGTGAGTTCGCGGTCGAGCAGTGGATGAACGAGTACGAGGAGACCTGCCGGTACAACCTGGCCGAGACCTGCGTCCGCTCCCTCACCACCGGTGAGCTGCTGGACCTGTCCGGCCGACGCGAGGAGGTGCTGACCGAACTGGCAGCCACCCCGCTCACCTACGGACCGATCCCGGGCAGCCCGCGCCTCCGCGCCCTCGTCGCGGACCTGTACGCGGCCCAGGCCCCGGACAACGTCCTGATCACCCACGGCGCCATCGGCGCCAACGCGCTCATACACGCCACCCTCGTCGGCCCCGGCGATCACGTCGTGGCCGTGGTCCCCACCTACCAGCAGCACTACTCCATCCCGGACAGCTACGGCGCCCGCGTCGGCCACCTGCCGCTGCGCGAGGACCACGGATGGCTGCCCGACCTCGACGCACTCGACCGCCTGGTCACCCCCGACACCCGGCTCATCGCGGTCAACAACCCGAACAATCCCACCGGCGCACTCATCGACGAAGCCGGGCTGACCCGTATCGCCGAGATCGCCGGCCGCGTCGGCGCATGGGTGCTGTGCGACGAGGTGTACCGGGGTGTGGACCAGCACGGTGACGGCTTCACCGCCTCGATCGCCGACCTGTACGAACGCGGCATCTCCACCGGCAGCATGTCCAAGCCGTACTCCCTGGCCGGCCTGCGCCTGGGCTGGATCGTCGGCCCCACCGGACTGCTCGCCGACGTCGCCACGCACCGGGACTACACGACCATCAGCGTCGGACGCATCGACGACCTGCTGGCCTGCGTCGCGCTGGAGAACAAGGACGCGATCCTCGCCCGCTCCCACCGGATCACCCGCACCAACCTGGCGATCCTCGACGAGTGGGCCAACGGCCGCAACGACATCGGCTACGTGCGACCGGCCTCGGGCACCACCGCACTGCTCCGCTACGACGCCCCGCTCGGTTCCTACGAGTTCTGCACCCGCCTGCTGAAGGAGACCGGCGTCATGTTCACCCCCGGCGCGGCGTTCGACATCGAACACACCGTACGCATCGGTTTCGCCGACGACACCGAGACCCTGCGTACCGGCCTGCGGCTGGTCGGGCAGTTCCTCGACGGGCTCGCGCCCACGGGGTGAACAGCGGGCATTCTCCCGTCACTGGGTCGTGAGCGGCACGACTCGAAAGTCCCGGCTCGAAAGTCCCGGCTCGAAAGTCCCGGCTCGAAAGTCCCGGCTCAAGTCCCGTCGCATGAGGACGCACACCGTCTCGTACCGACGGATCACGCCATCGGGGCCCTCCTGGTCCCAGGCATCCGGCTCGCGGCCGTACGCGGCGTAGCCCAGCCGCTCGTACAGCGCGCGAGCCCGCGGATTGTCCTCCTCCACGGCCAGCTCGGCTCCGTGCAGTCCGCGGTCCCTGATCCGCTGTTCGGCGGCCCGGACCAGCAGGGTTCCCAGGCCTCGGGACTGGAGCGCCGGAAGGAAGCACGGCGAGCTGCCACAGGATCCCGGCTCCCTCGGAAACCCGGTAGTCGATGCCGCCGATCGCCACCGGCAGGTCCGCGGGAGTACACACGGCCAGGTAGTCCACCTCACCCGCCGCGGCACGCGCCAACGCTCCCGCCACGTGCCGCAGGTGGGTGGCCGAGCCGGATCAGGTGGACGCGGGCAGATCCCGGGGCTGCAGATCGCGCACGCTGACCGGCACGACGACGGTATGGCGGGAGCGGTCTTCGGTGTTCACGGCCGTGAGCATGCCGACCGAAGTGCCGGCGCGACAACGCATTTCTTCTCCCGGAGCCGTACTCCCGGACCGTACGCCGACGCCGGAGCGTACGCGGCGGTGTGCCGTCGACCGGGCCGCCATGCGAGCGAAAGGGCGCGTCCGGACGTTCGGTGCGGGGGTGCGGCACGGGATGTCACCGGGGGAAAAGCACGCGGCGCGACGGCGAAAGGTCCGGCAGTGGTGAGACAGGTGGACAGTGGCGCGGGGGCGGGTGGGCTGTGCATCGGTGCGGTCGTGCCGCGGACGGGCCGGCTGGCCGAGCTGGGCGATCCGCTGTCCTTTGTGCTCGACCGCCTGGCCCCGCGGCTGTCGCAGCCGGCCCGTGGCTCGCGCCGGAGGCCGATCCGGCTCGCGTGGCGGGACAGCCTCTCCGATCCCGAGGCGGCGCGGCGGGCGGTATCGGAGCTGGTGCACCGGGAGCGGGTGCAACTGGTGGTGACCATGGCGGGCACGAAGGTACTGCCGGCCGTGGCCGACGCCTGCGAAGAAGCGGGCGTGGCATGCGTGACCACCACTTTCCCCTGGCAGGCGTTCGTCTACGGACGTGGCGGCGAGCCGCGGCGGCCGTTCACCTGGACGTACCACTTCGCCTGGGGACTGGACGACATCGCGGCCGTCTTCGCCGAGATGTGGGAACAGCTGGGTACGCAGCGCACCGTCGGCTGCCTGTGGAACGACGACCTTCAGGGGCGGCTGCTGCGCCACGCGGAGCACGGATTCGTACCGGTGGCGGCCGGCCGGGGCCACCGCCTGGTCGACCCGGGCGGCTATCAGGAGCCGGCGCGGGACTTCACACCGTCCCTCGACTCCTTCCACGAACAGGGCGCCGACATCGTGACCAGTGCGGCCACCGCCGAGGACCTCGCGCTGTTCCATCGTCAGGCGCGCGAGCGCGGGACGCGGCCGCGCCTGATCACATGCTCGCGCTGGCTGGCCTACCCGCGCAAATCGACGCTCGCCGAACTCGACCGGGCGGGCGTGGCCACCCTCGTGTACTGGTCACCCCGGCACCCCTACCGGTCCTCCCTGGACGGCACCACGGCGGCCCGGCTGGCCGACGACTACGAACAGCGCACCGGCAACCGGTGGCTCCAGCCGCTGGGCCTGGCCCACGCCCTGCTGGAGGTGGCTGCCCACGCCCTGGCGACCGCCGACGATCCCCACGACCGCCGCTCGGTCGCCGACGCGGTGGGGCGTACCCGGCTGTCCACCACCGCCGGGCTGCTGGACTGGACGAGCGGGCCCACTCCCAACGTCGCGCTGGTACCGCTGGCCGGCGGGCAGTGGAAGGCGGAAGGCCACCACGGCCATGAACTCGCCGTGGTGGCCAACTCCCGCTGCCCCGATGTTCCGGTGGAGGCCGACCTCACCCCCGCGTACTGAGCGCCGTACGGCCGCCGCTGTTCAGCAGCTGAGGTTGCCGCCCGCTTCGACGCCGAGGACCTGGGTGAAGCGCTGGTAGTTGTCGATACGGCTCTGCACCTGACCCGGGTTGCCGCCGTTGCATTCCAGGCTGCCGTTGATGGCGCGGATCGTCTCGCCGAAGCCGGCGCCGTTGACCATGGCGTCGTGCGGCGTCATGGTGCCGGGGCCCTTCTGGGTGTTCCAGTACCACAGGCCGGTCTTCCAGGCGACGGCCGCGTCGTTCTGCACCAGGTCCGGGTTGTTGAGCAGGTCGATACCGAGTGCGTCACCCGCGGCCTTGTAGTTGAAGTTCCAGCTGAGCTGGATGGGCCCGCGGCCGTAGTACTTGTCGTTACCGGCCGGGCAGCCGTAGGGCTGGGTGGTGTCGCAGTAGTGCGGGTAGTTGGCCTCGTTCTGCTCGACGACGTGGACCAGCCCGCCGGTCTCGTGGCTCACGTTGGCGAGGAAGGCGGCGGCCTCCTGCTTCTTCACCGTTTCGCTGCCGGTGTTGGAGAAGCCGGGGTAGGCACTGAGCGCGGCGGTGAGGCCGTTGTACGTGTAGAAGGAGTTCCGGTTCGGGAACATCTGGTTGAACTGGGCCTCACTGACCACGAATTCGGCGGCAGCGAGGTTCTTGTCGGCCTTCTGGGCGGAGGCCGTGGGGGCCAGCGTCAGGGTGCAGAGAGCGGCGGCCGCACCGGTGGCGGTCAGCAGTCCGAGTATGCGACGGTGCACGGTGTCGACTCCTGAGGGGTGGGGGGTGTGGGGCGGGCGGGGGGGGCCCCCCCCGGGCCCCCCCCCCCCCCCCCCGCCCCCCCCCCCCCCGCCCCCGATTCACGCGGAGAAAGCGGTTTAGGTGTCGGCCACCATACAAACGGCCACCCCCAAAA